>UPXT01000004.1 GCA_900538365.1 uncultured Acidaminococcus sp.
TCCCCTTTATTTTGCAAGGACTATTTTTCCCTACCGAGAAACATTTTACGCTTAGGCCCCGCTTTGTGAAGAAAAAAGGACAAATCATGACGCTTGCCCGTTCGTCGTGTATAATAGGGGAAGAACCTAGGAAAGGACACCTTGATGATGAAAAAAATCCTGCTTCTTTTTTGCCTTATTTTCGGACTTTCTTTTATTCCGACGGCCCAAGCGGCCATGATCAGTGAAAAACAGGAAATTGAAATGGGAGAAAGGGCGGGAAAAGCCCTGGAAGCCCAATACGGACTCTATCAGGATGATGAAGTGGCAAGCCGCATCGACCGCATTGGACAGGCCCTTGCCGCTCATTCGACGCGTCAGATTCCTTATACCTTTAAGGTCCTCAATACCCAGGACGTCAATGCCCTTGCCTGCCCCGGCGGCTTCATCTATGTCTATAAGGGCCTTGTGGACACCATGACCAGTGATGATGAGCTTGCCGCTGTCCTAGGCCATGAAATTGGGCACATTGAAAAGCGTCACACGGTCCATCAGATCGAAAAGCAGATGGCCCTATCTCTTCTCACCATCCTTGCCGGCGCGGCCAGCGGGGATCCTGGCGCGGGGATGGCCCTTGCTTCCACGGTCAGTTCGGCTCTTATGGCAAGCTACAGTCGGGGAGATGAGCGGGAAGCCGATCAGGAAGGCTTCCGTCTTGTGAAAGAAGCTGGTTTCAATCCCTATGGCGCTGCCGTCACGATGGCCAAACTCGAGGACCTTGCCAAGGACTTGGGCAATCCAGAGTATGGTCTTTATTCGTCCCATCCAGAACCGGAAGCCCGTCTCAAAGCGGCCCTCAAGGAAGTGGACGCCCTTCATCTGCCGGAAAAAGTAACGGAAAATGCAGATGGCAGTGCTGTCGTATCGGACGGGGCATTTTCCTTTACCTTCACCAAGGCCCATGGCTATGACAAGCCCCTTTACCGGGCACGCCTCATGGCAGGAGCCTTGTATCTTGCCGAAAAAAGGGGCCCTGTGGACGGAACTCATTTCATTTCCATCGACGGCGACCGCTCAAGTGATATCTATTATGAGGATATCCGCATCCTGCGTTTTTATGACAGTGACTGTGCACTGGGAGAAAGCCTCGATGAAGGAGCGATGCGCATGACGGAACAGCTCCAGAAATGGGCTGCTGCCGCGGCTTATCGGCAAAAGGAGCAAAAAACGGCCGGGCCTCATCTAGCCCTTAAAAAAGCAGCCTAAGGAGGACTTACCATGGTGCCTTTACGAGAACATGAAACCCTTTGGCAGTACCTAAAAAAGCAAACGCGTCCCATTGTCCTTTACGGCATGGGAAATGGGGCAGATGCCATTTTTGATCGCTTGGCCCGGTTAGGTATTCCCGTCAAGGCCGTCTTTGCAAGCGATGAATTTGTCAGGGGCCAGGTTTTTCGGGGATTTTCCGTCTTAACCTACGCCCAGGTCCACGCGGCCTATCCAGACGCCATTGTGCTCATTGCCTTTGCCAGCGAACGGCCGGAGATCCTTGCCCGTTTTTTTGCCATCAGCCGTCAGCACGAGACCTATGCACCCCATCTGCCCTTATTTGACGATGACTCTGTGGTATCCCCAGCTTGGCTCCTTGCCCATGAAACGGAACTTGAAACGGTCTATGAGTGCCTTGCTGACAGCAAGAGCCGCCGCGTATTTTGCGACATCCTAGACTACAAACTCAGCGGGAAGCTGACCTATCTGGAAGGGGTCTCGCAGCGTTGGGATGATCTTTTGACCCTTTTTCCCTGGTCCGACCGGGAACGCTATGTGGACCTTGGAGCCTATAACGGCGACACGCTGCGGGAGTTCCTTGCCCTTACGGATGGTCACTATGAGCATATGGACGCCGTAGAGCCGGACCCGAAGAACTTCAAGAAGCTGCGGGCCTTTGTGGAAACCCAGCAGATCCGCAAATGTGCCCTCCATCAGAAGGCTATTTGGAGCGGGCCTTCTTCTTTGCCCCTTGCTGCCAAGGGGGGGAGGATGTCCTATCTTACGCGGACGGGAAAAACCGTCACGGAAGGGGTGAGCCTTGACGAAATCGTGGGGCAGGAGCGCGTCACCTATCTTAAGATGGATGTGGAAGGCGCGGAAAAAGAAGCCCTTTTGGGGGGCACGAAGAGCATCCGTACGTGGTACCCCAAGATGCTCATTGCCGGCTATCATCATGATGATGACCTGTGGCGCCTGCCCCTATCCATTTGGCAGCTGGTACCGGAGTATCGCGTTTATCTCCGCCGCCATCCCTATGTGCCGTGCTGGGAAATCAATTTCTTCTGCACTATATAAAAGTTAACAAAATGAAGCATTTTTTCTTATATTCTTCTCTAAAAGGAATCATTCTGTTGTACCCTAAGACGGAATATGGTATGATTACAAAATACAGCAGTTCATCATGGAACTTGACTGACCACAGTAGAAAAGAAGGAAAGAAGGATGGGAAGCATGAAAAATTTGATCAATGTGAAAAAGGGCTTGATTCTCCTTGCCGTTGCCGCCCTAGGGCTTACAGCAGGATGTGTGGGCGGTAAGGGCGCCGCGCCAGCAAAAAAAGACAGTGCCAAGATTGGCGTTGTCCAGCTCGTGACCCACGATGCCCTTGATGCCGCTAATAAAGGCTTTATTGATGCCCTTGCGGCCAATGGCTATAAAGAAGGGCAGAATCTTGAAGTGGACCAGCAAAATGCCCAGGCTGACCAATCCAATCTGCAGACCATTACCCAGCGTTTTGTCAACAACAAAGTGGACCTGATCTGTGCCATTGCAACGCCGGCTACCCAGACCGCGGCCAATGCAACGAAGACCATTCCTATTTTGGGAACGGCCATCACGGATTATAAAGAAGCCAAGCTCGTCAAGGATAATGCAAAGCCGGGGACCAACGTTTCGGGCACGACGGACATGAACCCCATTGATAAGCAGGTTGACCTTTTAAAGACCCTCCTGCCCAAGGCCAGGACGGTCGGTGTCATGTACTGCTCGAGCGAAGTCAATTCCCAGCTTCAAGTCTCCATCATGAAGAAAATCGCCGGGGAAAAGGGACTTACCGTCAAGGAAGCGACGGTAAGCAATGTCAATGATATCCAGCAGGCTGCCCAAGGCCTTGTGGCCCAAGGGGTCGACGTCATCTATATCCCAACGGATAATGTCATGGCTTCGGCCGTACCGGTCCTCACGAAGGTAACCAATGCCGCCAAGATTCCTGTGATTGCCGGTGAACCGGGTGAAGTCCGGAAAGGTGCCCTTGCGACCATCGGGATCGACTACTACAAACTGGGCTGGCAGACGGGCTTGATGGCTGTGAAGGTGCTTCGCGGGGAAGCAAAACCCCAGGATATGCCCATTGAAACCCAAAAGGATGTCAAGGCAACGGTCAATGATGCCGCGGCCAAACTTCTGGGCATCACCATTCCGGAATCTATCCGTAACGGCGCCGATGTTGTCGAATAAGAAAAGATGGGTCAAACAAAGATCCATGACGGAGCTGCAGCTGGTAAGATCACTGCAGCTTCGTTCTGATTTGTGAGCGATAAAGGAGGCAGCATCCGTTATGATTGATTTGATAATCCCTACTCTCTCCCAGGGACTTTTATGGTCCCTTTTGGCCCTTGGTGTCTACATCACTTTCCGGGTCCTTGATTTTGCCGATATGACCGTCGAAGGGTCCTTTCCCTTGGGCGCTGCCATTTGCGTCTATTTCCTGACCCGGGACCAGCATCCCTTGCTGGCCCTTCTTGCCGCAGGGCTGGTGGGAGGCCTTGCAGGCATCGTAACGGGGCTTCTTCACACAAAGCTTCGCATCCCGTCGCTGCTTGCGGGAATCCTTTCCATGATTGCCCTTTATTCCGTTAACCTGCGCATCATGGGCAAAGCCAACGTATCCCTTTTGGGGAAGGAAACGGCGTTTACCTATATGGAAAACTTAGGCCTTGACTATGTTCAGTCCGTCTTTGCCATCGGCTTTTTGGCCACGGTGGTCATCGGGACCTTGATCTACTGGTTTTTTGGTACAGAGATCGGGGCCGCCATCCGGGCCACGGGCTTTAACCCGCAAATGATTCGCGCCCAAGGCGTCGATACCAATGTCATGCTTCTTTTGGGGCTTTTCCTGAGTAATGCACTCACTGCCATGGCAGGCGCCTTCATTGGCATGAACAATGGCTTTTTCGATGTAGGGATGGGCGTAGGCACCATCGTCATCGGCCTTGCGTCCGTCATCATTGGGGAAGTCCTCTTTGGTACGCGGAGTTTCAAGAACAGCCTGATTTCCGTTGTCCTTGGCTCCATTGTTTACCGCTTTGTTATTGCCATCGTGCTCCAGATGGGAATGCCGCCCAACGACCTCAAGCTTTTTACGAGCGTCCTTGTCGTCATTGCCCTTGCCCTGCCCATGATGCGGGATAAGGTCCAGAGAAGAAAGGTGGGCTGACCATGTTGGAACTAAAAAATATCAGTAAAACCTTCTTTCCTGGGACCATTAATGAGAAAAAAGCCCTGCGCGGCGTCAATCTCCATATGGAAACTGGAGATTTCATCACCATCATCGGCGGCAATGGGGCCGGGAAATCGACCCTCTTGAACTCCATCGCTGGCGTCTTTCCTATAGATGAAGGCTCCATAACCATTGATGATGTGGATCTTACCCGAATGCCGGAGCATAAGCGGGCCCGCTATATAGGCCGCGTCTTCCAGGACCCCATGATGGGCACAGCAGCCGGCATGATGATCGAGGAAAATCTCGCTATAGCCAGCCGCCGCGGCAAGAGACCGGGCCTTTCCTGGGCCTTGAAGGAAGACGAACGGGCCCATTTCAGGGAACTGCTAAAGGAACTGGACCTAGGCCTTGAAGACCGCCTGACCGCTCGGGTGGGACTGCTTTCCGGCGGGCAGCGCCAAGCCCTGACGCTTCTTATGGCTGCCATGAATCATCCTAAATTGCTGCTTCTTGATGAGCACACGGCTGCCCTTGACCCAAAGACGGCGGAAAAGGTTCTTGGCCTGACGCAAAAAGTCATTGCCCGGGACCATCTGACCAGCCTCATGATTACGCACAATATGCGGGATGCCCTGCGCTTTGGCAACCGCCTCATCATGATGAATGCCGGCCGCATCGTTGTCGATGTGGGCGGCGAAGAAAAAAAGCGGCTCACCATCCCGGACCTATTGAATCTGTTTGAAAAGGCCTCGGGAGAAGAACTGGATAATGATCGAATGATCCTGGGCTGATCTGGGATCAATGCTTGAATGAGAGGGGACATAACTTCCATGAAGAAAGTACCATTTGTTACCAAAACACAGGTCGAGGAAATTGCAAAGACCTATCCAACGCCATTTTACATCTATGATGAAAAAGGCATCCGCGAAACGGCACGGAAAATCAACCAAGCCTTTTCCTGGAACAAGGGCTATAAGGAGTATTTTGCTGTCAAGGCAACGCCCAACCCTTATCTTTTGAAGATCCTCCAAGAAGAAGGCTGCGGGACAGATTGTTCGTCCTACACGGAACTTTTGATGAGTAAGGTCTGCGGATTTTCCGGTCATGACATCATGTTCTCGTCAAATGATACGCCGGATCAGGATTATCGTCTGGCTGCTGAATTGGGAGCCATCATCAACCTTGATGATTTTACGATGATCGATACGGTGGAGCGTCTTGTCGGTATTCCAGAAACCATTTGCTGCCGGTATAATCCGGGCGGTACCTTTGCCCTTGGCAACGACATCATGGATAATCCCGGCGACTCCAAATATGGGATGACCAAGGCCCAGCTCATGGAAGCCTTCAAGATTCTCAAGAACAAGGGCGCCAAGGAGTTTGGCATCCATGCTTTCCTTGCCAGCAATACCGTGACCAATGAGTATTATCCGGAACTGGCCCGCCAGCTTTTTGAATTGGCCGTGGAAGTCAAACATGAAACGGGGATTGCCGTCAGCTTCATCAACCTTTCCGGCGGCGTCGGCATTCCTTACCGTCCGGACCAGATGCCGAACGATATCCTGGCCATTGGTGAAGGGGTCCACCGCGTCTATGATGAGGTCTTTGGTCCTGAAGGCATGACAAACGTGCGCCTTATGACGGAAATGGGCCGCTTTGTCACGGGGCCTTATGGGGCGCTTGTTGCAAAGGCCATCCATTTCAAACATATCTATAAGGAATACGTCGGTCTTGATGCCTGTGCGGCCAACCTGATCCGTCCTGCCATGTATGGGGCCTATCATCATATTACGGTCCTTGGCAAGGAAGATGCCCCTTGCGACCATAAATATGACGTGACGGGCGGACTTTGTGAAAATAATGATAAGTTTGCCGTTGACCGGATGCTTCCGGAAATTGAAGAAGGGGACTATCTCTTTCTTCATGATGCAGGCGCCCACTGCTATGCCATGGGCTACAACTATAATGGCAAGCTATGGTGCGCAGAGCTCCTGCTCCAGCAGGACGGAACCATCAAAATGATCCGCCGCGCCCAGACCCCAAAAGACTATTTTGCAACCCTCGACTTTACTGGTCTTTTTGATGGAGTGGAATAATGAAGAAAAATGACACGGAAAGAACCTTGGAAGGGATGATCCATATCCCGACGCTGAAACTGCGTCTTGCCCTTGAAGGGGTTCTCGTTGGCTTGTTTGCCGGCGGCTGGATTGCCCTTTTGCGCAGCTGCCTTGAATATGTTTCAGAACGGCGCTCCCTCATAGTGGCCTTTTTGCAGAATGTCTCCATGACCTACGCTTTCTTCTGGGTCCTTGCCCTTGTGGTGACGAGCTTTGTCATCAGCGGCCTCGTCAAATGGGTTCCCATTGCCGGCGGCAGCGGTATCCCCCAAGTGCGCGGCATTGTCATTGGTGTTTATTCAAGCCTCCATTGGTTCCGTGTCATCGTGGTCAAACTCATCACTACCGCCCTAGGGATTGGAGCGGGGCTGTCCATGGGGCGGGAGGGGCCTTCTGTCCAGATTGGCGGTATGGCAGGTCAAGGTATTGGCAAACTCTTCCATAACTCCAATGTGGAGACCCGGGCCCTCATCAGCAGCGGTGCAGGGGCCGGCCTTGCCGCCGCCTTCAATGCGCCGATGGCAGGCTGCCTTTTTACGATGGAAGTCATCCATAAGAATCTTTCCGCCCTTGTCATGCTGCCAACCCTTATGGCCAGCCTGACGGCCACCGTAGTGGCTCATTTCGTGTTTGGCACGGAAACAGTTTTTGCCATCCCGCGGATGCCCATTCTCGATGCGGCTTATTTACCCCATTTGGCCCTTTTGGGGCTTTTTACGGGGACAATCGGGGTGCTTTTCAATAAAGCCTCCCTGAACATGGGGCGTTTTTATGGTCTGCCTTTTTTCAAGGCACCGTGGATGAAGATCCTTTTCCCGCTCCTTCTTACGATTCCTCTCACGTTCTTTTTCCCCTACGTGTTGGGGGCCGGTGATGGAGTCATAGAAGATATGGTGGAGCTTGAGGGAACGGTTCCCTTCATCATTATGCTCCTTATTGGGAAATTTGCCTTTACCATGTTCAGTACCGGTTCCGGTGCGCCTGGCGGCTCCCTTCAGCCCATGCTGGTACTAGGGGCCATCTGCGGCGGTCTTTACGGCAGCCTTGCTACGGGCCTGGGCCTTTTGCCGCCGGAATATCGGCTCCATATGGTGGTCTTTGCCATGGCCGGCTTTTTCACGGGTTCTGTCAGGGCCCCTGTGACGGGGATCCTGCTGCTTTTGGAACTGACAGGCCGGTTCTACCATATGGTTTCCCTTGGCATCGTCACCCTATTTGCCTATGCGGCAGGGGAGCTGCTCCGCGATCGCCCCATTTTTGACGCTATCCTTGAAGATGACCTTAAGGTCCGCTTTCCGAAGACGGCCCAAAAGGACCGGCTGCAGCGCAATCCCTATGTCTATGAAGCCGCTGTGGAAAGCGGTTCCCTTGCCGAAGGAAAGACCCTCAAGGACCTGAAGTTTCCTGGCAAGGCCCTGGTGATTTCCGTGCGGCGCGGAGACAGTACCCTCATTCCCGATGCCAGCCTTGTGCTTATGCCAGGTGATTATCTCTATATTCTCCCCAATGAGGCCAGGATCTCGGACCTTGCAGGCTTGCTCAAGACCCAAGAAAAAGCATAAACTTTCCCCCTGCGCGCTGCCGCAGGGGTTTTTCTTTATGGGTTTAGCGGATTATCTGCGTTTTTCGCAAGCTTCCTATGTTATAATAAAAGGCACGAAACATAAGGAGGTATGGCCATGGAAGAAGACAGTCTGTTTAAGACCCCTGCCCATGAACCCTTGGCGGAACGGCTTCGCCCCCAATCGCTGGATGAGTTCCAGGGGCAGCAGCATCTATTGGGTAAAGGCAAGGTCCTGCGCAACCTGATTGAAAGGGACCAGATTTCTTCCATGATTTTCTGGGGCCCGCCCGGTGTGGGGAAGACAACCCTCGCAAAGATCATCGCCCATACGACAAAAGCCAGTTTCATCACCTTCTCGGCCGTGACCAGCGGTATCAAGGAAATCCGCACGGTCATGCAGCGGGCAGATGAACAGACGCGGTTTGGACAGCGGACCATCGTCTTTATCGACGAAATCCACCGTTTCAACAGGGCCCAGCAGGATGCCTTCCTGCCCTTTGTAGAAAAAGGAAGCATCATCCTCATCGGGGCGACAACAGAAAACCCGTCCTTTGAAGTCAATGGCGCCCTCCTGTCCCGCTGCAAGGTTTTTGTTCTCAAGGAACTTACGACAGAAGACATCATGGCCCTTTTGAAACGGGCCCTGAACGATCCCCGGGGCTTGGGAGACCAGCATGTCCATATGGATGATGACAAGCTCCGCATCGTTGCGGAATTTGCCAGCGGGGATGCCCGCAGTGCCCTGTCCACGCTGGAAATGGTCGTCCTTAATGGGGACGTGAGGGAAGATGGGATCTATGTGACGGAAGAGACACTGAAAGAGTGTACGAGCCAAAAGTCCTTCCTCTATGACAAATCCGGAGAGGAACACTATAACCTCATTTCCGCCCTTCACAAATCCATGCGCAACTCCGATCCCGATGCCGCGGTTTACTGGCTTGCCCGCATGCTGGAAGCAGGGGAGGATCCATTATACATTGCCCGCCGCGTCGTTCGCTTTGCCAGTGAGGATGTAGGAATTGCGGATTCCCGGGCCCTTGAAGTTGCTGTGGCTGCCTATGAGGCCTGTCATTTCATAGGTATGCCTGAGTGTTCCGTCAACTTGACCCATGCGGTCATCTATATGGCCATGTCCCCTAAGTCCAACGCCATGGAGCTTGCCTATATGGAAGCAAGGGAAGACGCACTGCATCAGCTGCGGGAACCAGTCCCCCTTGTCATACGCAATGCTCCGACCGCCCTCATGAAGGAAGCAGGATATGGCAAGGGCTATATCTACGCCCATGATACAAAGGAAAAGATGGCGGCTATGGACTGCCTGCCCGATTCCCTTAAGGGACGGCGCTATTACCGACCTACGGAAGAAGGCTTTGAAGTGCGCTATAAGGAGCGCCTTCAAAAAATCCTTCAATGGAAGGCGGCCCAACGATCCAAATAACTGTCTGCAAAAGGAGTCCCATGATGATCATTGGTATTGGGGTTGACCTTGTTGAGGTCAGCCGGATAGAAAAAGCCCTCCAGCAGGAAGGCTTCAAGGAAAAAATCTTTACGGACGAGGAAATTGCCTTCTGCGAAAGCAAGAAAAGCCATGCAGCAGAGTCTTTTGCCGGACGCTATGCCGTGAAAGAAGCTGTGGGCAAGGCCCTTGGAACGGGCATCCTGCCCGGCCAGTTTGAAAAAATCGAGACCCTGCCTGATGCCACGGGAGTACCCCAGGTCCATCTCTTGGGGCCGGTCCTCATTGCGGCCATGAACCGCCGCGTCAATAAAGTCCACGTTTCCATCAGTCATACGAAGGATCTGGCCATCGCGCAAGTGGTATTGGAGGGATAAAGGTGAAACTCATCGGGAAAAAGGCCATGAAAGGCGTAGATGCCCGTCTGATTGAAGAAATGGGATTTCCTGAGACGGTGCTCATTGAAAATGCCGGCCACGCCGTGGCAGAAGAAGCCCGTGCCTTTTTGGGCGGCGCTGCTGGAAAACGGATTGTCCTTTTGTGCGGAAAGGGAAATAATGGCGGTGACGGGCTTGCGGCCCTACGCTTTTTGTCACGCTGGGGCGCTTCCTGCTCCCTCATCCTTACAGCCGGTCCGGAAGAGATGGGAAAGGCTGCCCAGGCGGAACTTGTTATGACAGAAGGCTTTGATTTTCCCCGTTTTGCCTGGAAAAAAGAGCCCCAAAAGGCCCTTGCAGCGGCTCGACAGGCAGATCTTCTTTTGGATGGCCTTGTAGGAACGAGCTTTCATGGCAGTCTCCGGGAGCCTATCCTTTCCTTTGTGCGCGCCCTTAAGGAACTATCTGTCCCTATCCTTGCCATCGACCTGCCAAGCGGTGTTGACGCTGATACGGGGAAAGCCGATCTAGCCCTCAAGGCGGACGTTACAGTGACCATGGTGGCACCTAAGCCCGGTCTTTACCTTTATCCCGGTGCCCTTTATGCTGGCACGGTCAAGGTGCATTCCATCGGCACACCCAAACAGGTGGAAGCTGAGGCGGAAAGCTCCATGACCTTGCTTGATGACGCCTGTATCGCGCCCCTGCTGCCTCATCGCCCCAAAAACGCCCACAAGGGAACCAATGGACGCATTGCCCTTGTAGCAGGCTCCCGCAGTTATATTGGGGCGGCGGAGCTGACAAGCAAAGCCGCCGTTCGTGCTGGCGGGGGACTCGTGACCGTTTATACGGAAGAAGCAGCCTGGGAACCTCTTGCCATCAAAAGTACGGAAGTCATGGTCAAGACCTTTGATTTCCTTGATGTGGAAGCTTCCGTAAAGGAACTTTCCCACTGTGATGTTGTTGCCCTTGGACCCGGCCTTGGCAAGGCACCGGAAACGGTACGCTTTGTCAGGAGCCTTGTCCAGCAGCTTTCTATGCCCCTTGTCATCGACGCGGATGGGCTCAACGCCCTAGCCGGTGAAGATGCGCTGCTCTTTCGTCTTCCTGAAAAAATCCTGACACCCCATCCCGGTGAGATGGCGCGTCTTTTGGGCATCCCTACGGCCGATGTCCTCGATGACCCGATTCAGTGTGTCCGCCTGGGGGCCAAAAGATGGAATGCCATTGTTGTCCTTAAATGCGCACCGACCCTCATTGCTCTGCCAAGCGGTGAACTCTTTGTGAATTCTACAGGCAATGAAGGCATGGCAACTGGCGGCTCCGGTGATGTCCTGACGGGAACTGTGGCTGGCCTTTTGGGACAGGTCCATTCGGCATCTGCCGCGGCCCTGTCCGGTGTTTATGTCCATGGTCTTGCCGGCGACCTTGCCAAAGGGGAGGGAACAGTCGGCATGAAGGCGGGAGACCTTCTGGATAAGCTCCCATCAGCCATCCAGCACGTGCTGCGTCATGGATGAAGTTTTTTTCAAAATGACGCAGCCCGCTTTCCCTGGTTTGCAAGGGAAGGCATATCGTGGTAAAATCGACGGGTATAAAGGGAGGTCCCATCGTGTTAAAAAAAATCCTGCTCATGAGCTGCGCCCTTCTGGCCCTTGTTGGGGCCACGGTGGTGCACGCAGCCCCAAGAATTACAAAAGTTGCCTATGGTGTCAGTCCTGACCGCCAGCTCCGCGTGGTCCTCGAAACAACGACGCCTGCTCGCATGCGTTCCGAATTCATCGAAAAGGAACTGCAGGTTACGGTCGGCGCACGGCTCAATTCAAGCGTGCCCCGTTCCTATGTTCCGAAGAATGCGCCCTATGTCAGTAAAGTCGTCCTTGAACCCAAGGGGTCGGAGACCTTGGTGCGGATCCATATGAAACGGAAACTGGACAAAGGGGATTACAGGACCTTCAACCTAAAGCGCGATTCCGTCTACAAGCGGCCGACCCGCTCAGTAATCGACGTCATTGCCGGCCCAAGCCGCAAGACCTTTGGCACACAGAAGAAATCCTCATCCTTGGAAAAGAAACCCTGGCGCCCAAGTACGCAGGGATCTGGTTATTCTGTTGTAGGCGGGATTGAAGGCAAACGCATTACCTTGGATCCTGGACATGGCGGTACGGATCCGGGGACCCACGGTCTTGTGACGGGTGCCTACGAAAAGGATATCACCCTTCCCATTTCAAAGATGGTGAAAGCGTACCTGGAAGACAAAGGTGCCATCGTCTATATGACGCGTACGACTGACGTCGATGTCTATGGACCTGATGCAACGGATGTACAGGAACTGCAGGCTCGTGTCGATGTGGCAGAGGAAAACAAATCCGACCTGTTCATTTCCCTCCATATCAACGCCAGTGTCAATACCAGTGTCGGCGGCTATTCCACCTACTATCATCCAAAGACAAAATATGATATCCAGGTTGCCCAATGCATCCAAGATGAACTGTTAAAGACGGGGGACCTCGAAGACCTCGGTGTGCGCTATGCCAATTTCTACGTCAACAAGCGCAGCACCATGCCAGGGGCCCTGGTTGAAATGCTCTTTTTGACCAACAAACGGGAAGAAAAGCTGCTCAATAACAGCTGGTTCCAAAAAAAGATTGCCAAGGCCATTGCCGATGGAATCGAAGATTTCTATAATCAGCATCGGGGAGGTTGAAGAAGATGAAACATCGCATTGCTGCACTGACCGTTGCTCTTTCCCTCGTTCTTGCGACCAGCCTGTTGAGCGGCTGTGAAG
Organism: uncultured Acidaminococcus sp.; assembly: GCA_900538365.1. Lineage (GTDB taxonomy): Bacteria > Bacillota > Negativicutes > Acidaminococcales > Acidaminococcaceae > Acidaminococcus. The sequence goes on from UPXT01000004.1 coordinate 12,774, forward strand.
GACCGGGAACCCAACCCTCCGCGTCTCAAAATACGGCCGTTACGCAGGAACAGAAGACCCCGACGGTCAAGCGGGTCATCTACCGCGCCGATGGCAAGGGTACGGAAAAGCTCAAGGCTGTCGAAATTGAAATCGGGGCCCATGAGACAAATCCCTATCTTGCCGTCCTGAACCGGCTTGTCGAAAAGGCCCCCAAGGAAGAAACCACGTTTCCAAAGGGTCTGAGCGTCAAGGACGTTACCGTTAAAGACGGGATTGCTTCCGTCGATTTCAATGATGTCTTCCTGTCAAGGCGGCATAATGATTATGACAATACCATGATGGTCTATGCTGTTGTCAATACCTTGACAGAATTCAAGGACGTAAAGAAAGTTAAATTCCTCGTGGACGGCAAACCGGTCGAGGTCCTCGGTCAGATGGACCTTTCCGATCCCCTGCCGCGGGAAGAATCTTTCCTTGTGAAAAAATAAAGAAGTGAAAAAGGGAACAAGAGGGCTTTGCCCTGTTGTTCCTTTTTGTTTTTTCGTCTTCTTTCAAGAGGGCTGGTGGACCCGTACGGCGGGCCCCGCTTCTTCATGGACCTGCTGCTTGGGTCGTAAAATCAGTTTGCATGAAGATCTCCCTTTATTATATAATGGTGAACATAATCTCGGAAGGAAGTGGCGCTGTGCAGATCAACTGGTACGTCTTGATTGCCCTGGTCCTTTATTTTGCCATCCTCGTGACCATTGGGCTTGTAACATTTAAAAAAGATGAGGATATGGAAGGCTATGCCTTAGGCGGACGGGCCCTGGGTCCTTGGGTGACCTCCATGAGTGCGGAAGCCTCGGATATGAGCGGCTGGATGCTCATGGGACTGCCTGGCTATGCCTATATGGCAGGAATTTCTGCTTTTTGGATAGCCCTTGGCCTCATCTTGGGAACCTGGGCCAATTGGGCCGTAACAGCAAAGCGGCTGCGTGTCTTTACCCAGGTCATGAATAACTCCATTACACTTCCGGAGTATTTTGACAATCGTTTCAAAGATACCAAAAAGAGTCTGCGTATTGCGTCGGCTTTCTTCATTTTCATTTTCTTTTTGATCTATACTTCATCAAGCTTTGTTGCCGGCGGCAAACTCTTTAACACAGCCTTTGGTATGGATTACCACACGGCGCTGTTTTTGACGGCCGGCATCGTGGTCTTTTACACTTTGATGGGCGGGTTTGCCGCCGTCTGCTGGACGGACCTGTTCCAAGGCTTTCTCATGTTCTTTTCCATCCTTATCGTGCCCGTAACGGCCATGTATTATATTGGCGGCGTGGGACCTACCGTAACCCGCCTCAACGCCATCAGTTCCAACTACTTCAGTATGATTGAAGGGGCCGATGGCAGCACGCTCAGCTTGACTGCCGTCATTTCCCTTGTAGGCTGGGGCCTGGGCTACTTTGGGCAGCCTCATATCCTGGTCCGTTTCATGGCCATTCGTTCTTCCAGGAGCATCAAACAGGCCACCCACATTGCCGTGACCTGGGTCATCGTTTCCCTTGCCATGGCCGTCCTCGTAGGTCTTACCGGCCGCGTTGAACTGGGCGACAGCCTCAAGGGCAGTGCGGCTGAAACGGTTTTCATGCACATGAGCGGCCGTTATTTCCATCCTTTTATTGCAGGAATCATCACTTCGGGCATCCTGGGTGCCATCATGAGTACGTCGGACAGCCAGCTCCTTGTCGCCGCCTCAAGCTTTACGACGGATTTCTATAAGGTCCTCATCCATAAAAAAGCTACGGCGAAGGAACTTGTCATGGTGAGCCGCATCATGATCGTTGTCGTCTCCATCCTGTCCCTGATTCTTGCCATGGATCCAAACAGCATGATCCTCACCATTGTATCCTATGCCTGGGCCGGCTTTGGTTCGGCCTTTGGCCCGCTGGTCATCCTCTCTCTTTACTGGCGCCGAATGACAACAAAGGGCGCCCTTGCAGGGATCGTTGTCGGCGGTTCGACCGTCCTTATCTGGAAAAACTTCTTTGCTTCCACGGGCCTTTATGAAATCATCCCCGGTTTCTTCCTTTCCCTTGCTGCCATTGTTGTGGTGAGCCTGCTTGATAAGGAACCGCCCAAGGAAATGACCGATCATTACGATGAAGCGGTCAGGACCCTTCAAAACGAAGCCTGATTCAACAGACTGTGAAAAAATGAACCCATCATTTCTTCACAGTCTTTTTCTTTATGCGTTTGATCATCCATGGACAAGAAACGGGGCCATGACAATCCGGCTGCTTCATGGCAGAAAACCCTCTCAGACACAACTCCTTAGATTGGTCTAGGGCTTTTATCCTTATCGAGTCATAACCTGAATGTTGTCATTTTTTTCAGTAACAGGAGCACTTTTTCATCAAATTTGCCCGTTTTCTGAGCTGACCAAAAAAACGAGACCGGCCCCTTGTTTCTCGGCCCTATTTATATTATAATGTCATATATTTGTGATTTTTGGGTTGGCTAGGACCAAGAGGACGGAAGCTTGTCCGTTCCCGTGTGGAAAGTCCGCCCGCAACAAGCTGGAACAGGGTACCCTCGCAGTCAGGAATCCCTTCCCACCTGTGGGAACACGCAGTCATATATGGATTTTTTTGAGGGCTTGCTCTTGCCAGCGCTGGACCCAGCACCGGCACAAGGGAGCAATCCCTCTACTTTGTTTGTAGGAAAGAGGAGGCATCATGGTTCCTGTCAAGGTGATGATTGTCAGCTGGAACAAAAATGATCCAGAAGGGCCGTCTACGTTCATCGCCTTTGGGAAGATGACAGAAAAGGGCGGCGTGACCTATGTCCGTTATGAAGAAAGCAAGCTTACGGGCATGGATCAAACGACAACGACCTTGAAATGGTCAGAAGAGGCGCTGACCATCATCCGCCATGGCCGTTTTGAGCACAGACAGCATTATGAACGAGGCCGCAATACGCTGTTTCAATATCGGACACCGTATTTTTCACTGCCCATGTGCGTCTTCACCCGTCAGCTGGAAATGAAGCGGGAAGAGGGACGCTGGGATGTGACCTTGGAATATGATATGGAAATCGATCACCAGCCGAACGGATCCCTTCGGCTATCGATTGTTGTTGAGGAGGAACAAAAGAGTGGACATCAAGAATGTACTCACTGAGGCCGTCACTGAAGCGGTCCAAAAGGCCATCAAGGCCGGCACCTTGAAACAAGGGGAAATGGTCCCCCTTGTCTTTACGGTTCCGCCCCAAAAGGCTTTTGGCGATTTTGCAACAAACTTTGCCCTTCAGGCAGCGCGCAATTTCCATTGTGCGCCCCGCATGATTGCTGACGCTGTCGTAAAATACCTAGACTGCAGCGCCGTCGAAAAAGTGGAAGTGGCCGGTCCGGGCTTCCTCAATTTCTATTTGAAATCGGACTGGCTCTATGAAGGACTTGCAAGGATCCTTGAAAAAGGCGAGCGTTATGGGAACCTTCCCAAAAAAGCTGGCGAAAAGATTCAAATCGAATTCGTGAGTGCCAACCCGACAGGGCCCCTTCATGTGGGTCATGGCCGCGGAGCCGCTGTTGGCTCGAGCCTGGCAAACCTTATGCTTGCCGCCGGTTACGATGTGACACGGGAATACTACATCAATGACGCGGGCAACCAGATGCATAATCTGGCCCTTTCCGTCAATGCCCGCTATTTGGAACTTTTTGGAAAAGAAGTCCCCTTCCCGGAAAATGGCTACCATGGGGAAGATATCATCGTCACGGCCCGGCGCATCAAAGAAAAATATGGCGATCAGTTCCTTCATATGAATGAAACAGAACGTCTTTCCGCCTTCCAGACCCTTGCCAAGGATGAAAAGCTCGCAGCCCTGCGGGAAGATCTGGAAGCCTTTAACTGCAAGTTTGATGTGTGGTTCAGCGAGCAGAGCCTCCACGATGCGAATAAGATCAAGGAAGCTGTGGACGCCCTCCAGGAGAAGGGCTATATCTACGAAAAGGGCGGTGCCCTCTGGTTCCGTTCCACTGATTTCGGAGATGATAAGGACCGTGTAGTCATTCGTGACAACGGGGTATCGACCTATTTTGCCGCCGATATTGCCTATCATCAAAATAAATTCCAGCGTGGCTTTGACCGCGTCATCAACCTTTGGGGCGCCGATCATCACGGCTACATTCCCCGTGTGAAAGCGGCCATGGAGGCCTTGGGGTACGATCCCAGCCATCTGGAGATCCTCATTCTCCAAATGGTCAGCCTCTATCGCAATGGTGAGCTGGTCAAGATGAGCAAGCGGACGGGCAAGGCGGTCACTCTCAATGAGCTCATTGAAGAAGTCGGAACGGATGCGGCACGCTATTTCTTCATCATGCGCAGCATGGACAGTCAGCTTGACTTTGACCTGACCTTGGCAACGGAACATTCCAATGATAATCCTGTGTACTATGTACAGTATGCCCATGCCCGCATTTGCAGCATCTTGAAGCAGATGGAAGAGGAACACATTGCGCTTGATCCTCACTGTGACCTATCGGTCCTTGTGGAATTAGTGGAAATCGACCTCATCAAGAAGCTAGGTGACTATGAAGATCTGGTGGAAATGGCCGCAGCTGAACGGGCACCCCATAAGATTGCCCATTATGTCTATGACCTTGCCGGTCTTTTCCATTCGTTCTATAATCAGTGCCGCGTGCTGGGCGTCGATCCAAAACTCCAGCAGGCCCGTTTGGCCCTCATTACGGCCACGCGTCATACGCTGCGCCATGGTTTGATGATTCTCGGTGTTTCCGCACCGGACCATATGTAATTTTTCTATAGCAAGAACAGACAAGGGAGGAAAAACATGACCAAGTATATTTTCGTAACGGGCGGCGTTGTTTCGTCTTTGGGTAAGGGCATCACGGCAGCGTCCTTGGGCCGTCTCCTCAAGAGCCGCGGCTATAAGGTAACGATCCAGAAATTCGATCCCTACATCAATATCGATCCTGGTACGATGAGCCCTTATCAGCACGGCGAAGTTTTCGTCACCGATGACGGCGCGGAGACGGACCTTGACCTGGGCCATTATGAACGTTTCATCGATATCAACTTGACCCGCAACTCCAACGTTACGGCCGGTCGGATTTACCAATCCGTCATCGACAAGGAACGGCGCGGTGATTATTTGGGCCGTACGGTACAGGTCATTCCTCACATTACCAACGAGATCAAGGAACGGGTCTACCGCGTAGGCCGCGAAGAAAACGCTGATTTTGTCATTACGGAAATTGGCGGTACCGTAGGGGATATTGAAAGTGAACCCTTCCTGGAAGCCATTCGCCAAGTCAAGAAGGATGTCCCCCGCAATGACTGCCTCTATATCCATGTCACCTTGGTCCCTTATATTGCCGCTGCCGGCGAGCTGAAGACCAAACCGACCCAGCACAGCGTCAAGGAACTGCGCAGCATCGGCATCACCCCGGATATCCTTGTCTGCCGCAGTGAACATGAAGTCAGCAAGGAAATGCGCGAAAAGATTGCCATGTTCTGCGACGTGGATACGGATGCTGTCTTCCAGGCCCTGACGGCAAAGAGCATCTATGAAGTGCCCCTGTTGCTCCAGGAACAGGGTATGGACAAGGTTGTCCTTAAGAAACTCAACATGGAAGACCGTCCCTGCGACATGAAGGAATGGAAGGATATGGTCGGCAAGATCATGGCGCCCCACAAGGACAAGACAAAAATTGGCGTCGTAGGAAAATACGTTGAACTCCCTGATGCTTACATCAGTATCGTCGAAGCCTTGAAGCATGCCAGCTTCTACAACCATGCCGATGTGGAAATCGAATACATCAATGCTGTTGACGTGGAAAGCCCGGAAGCAAACCTTGACGAAATTTTCAAGGGCATCGATGGAATCCTTATCCCTGGCGGCTTTGGTGACCGCGGCATTGAAGGCATGATCCGTTCTGCCCAGTATGCCCGGGAACATAAAATTCCTTTCTTTGGTATCTGCCTTGGTATGCAGTGCGCTGTCATCGAATATGCCCGCAACGTGTGCGGGATGAAGAAAGCCAACAGCACGGAATTTGATGAAGCTACGCCCTATCCTGTGATTTACCTCATGCCGGAACAGATGAGCGTTGAAATCAAGGGCGGGACCATGCGTCTTGGGAAGTACCCCTGCAAGCTCATTGCCGGCAGCCATGCCGAAGCAGCTTATGGAATGGACCTTATCAGTGAACGCCATCGTCATCGCTATGAAGTCAACAATGATCTCAAGGAAGAACTCTTCTCCCATGGCCTTGTCCAGGCAGGGACGCTGCCTAACGGCAAGCTGACGGAAATTGTCGAACTGCCGGAAAGCGAACATCCTTGGTATGTTGGGGTCCAGTTCCATCCGGAACTGAAATCCCGTCCGACCAATCCGCATCCGCTGTTTAAAGCGTTCATTGCGGCTGCCCTGAAAAACCAGAAGCACTGAGTTTATAACAGAAGCAGGGAAGTCCTTTCCTGCATTCCTGTTGTGATAAGAGGGGATGCGGCAGGCTGCACCCCAATGAAGCAGGTTCCCTCATAAGGGGGAGACGGCTGGAAGATGTTAGGAAATCCAGCCCAACAAGATAATGGAGGCGTAATGATGAACAGAGAATTATCCATGGAATTTGTACGCGTAACGGAAGCTGCAGCCATTGCGAGCGCCAGAGGCGTTGGCCGTGGGGATAAAAACGGCATTGACCAACTGGCCGTCGATGCCATGCGCAAGATGTTTGATACGGTGAACATCAGCGGGACCGTCGTGATTGGCGAAGGCGAAATGGACGAGGCTCCGATGCTCTATATTGGGGAGCATGTCGGTGCTGGCGGCCCGGAAGTAGACATCGCCGTTGATCCTGTTGAAGGTACGAACCTTGTTGCCAAAGGACAGCCTGGTGCCATTGCCGTTATCGCGATTGCTCCGAAAGGATGCCTGCTCCATGCGCCTGATATGTACATGGACAAGATTGCTGTCGGTCCCCGTGCCAAAGGATGCATCAACATCGATGATCCGGTTTCCGCTAACCTCGAACGGGTGGCCAACGCCCTCAACCGCAAAGTTGGTGACCTTACGGTCGTTGCCCTTGACCGTCCCCGTCATCGCAAGATCATTGAAGAAGTCAGGGCAGCCGGTGCCCGGATCCGTCTCATCAGCGATGGGGATGTCGATCCGATCATCAATGCTGGGATTGAAGGAACCGGCATCCATATGTACATCGGCCGCGGCGGTGCCCCGGAAGGTGTCCTTGCTGCAGCTGGGCTCAAATGCTTGGGCGGCGATATGCAGGCCCGTCTCTGCCCGGAAAATGAAGAACAGGAAGAACGCTGCCATAAGATGGGCATTCCCGATGTGAAGCAAATCCTCACCATCGATGATCTGGTAAAGGGTGATGATGTCATGTTCACCGCTTCGGGAATCACGAACTGTGATCTGCTCCACGGCGTCAACTTCTTCGGCAACGGCGCCCGTACCCATACGATTTCCATGCGTTATGCAACGGGCACGGTCCGTTTCGTTGATGCTGTCCATACCTTTGACCGCAGCAACATCAATATCAAACTGTAATCTTGTAGGAAATCCAGAAGCGGGAGCAGCATCTCATGACCCTGTCATGCGGTGCGGCCCCGCTTTGTTTTGATTCCTTGTTTTGTGTAGGAAATGGATAGCAAATATGATGAATGAATTGATCCGCCTGTTAGGGCGGGAAAAGACAACAAAAGAAGGAATCCAAGCTTGGCAAAAGGCCCAAGGCCCTTTGACAGTGACCGGCCTGTCAGGATCCATCAAAGCCGGCTTTTTGTGCGCCCTCCAAACCTTTGGTAAGGCCTCAGATCCGCTCATCATCCTGACCCCGCGGAGGGAAGATGTGCGCCTTTTGCGCCGTGAACTGACCCCGTTTTATCCGGACCGTGCCATGCGTGAACTCTATCCCATTGGACTCATCCATGGTGAAATCGATACACGCAATGAAGAGGTCATGGCAGAACGGGCAGCTGCCCTTGAAATGATCCTCAAAAAAGAAGCGGGCATCATCTTTGTCACGGCAGAAGCCGCCATCCAGAAACTGCCAAGGCCTGAAGGTCTTATGCGGGACAGCATGACCCTGACCCAGGGGGATGAAAAAGATCGCGGTGAACTCATAGAGCGTCTTGTCAAAGAAGGCTACGAACGCACGGATCAGGTCGAAACCTTGGGCCAATTTTCCGTTCGCGGCGATATCCTTGATATTTTTCCCATCAATGCCAAGGATCCAATCCGTATTGAATGGTTTGATGAAACCATCGATGCCATCCGCCGCTTTTCCTTGGAGGATCAGCGCAGCATCGGCGCCCTCATAAAAGTTGATATCATGCCCATTGCTTCCGGCGAAAAGGAAGCGGAATCCAGTCTGTTTGATTACGTATCGCCTGACCAGCTTCTTGTCCTTGATGAAGCAGCCGCGTTTTTTGAAGAAGCCAAGAAATCCTATCTCGACAACCGGGAATTCAAGGAACAGCTTTTTTCGGAAAAGCAACTGCTGGAGCGCTCCCAAAAGAACCATCTCCTAGTCGTGAGCGCCCTTTCCCAGCCCCTTTATCAGGCCTATCCCCGCCTTGCCATTAAGGTGCGCACTGCGGCGCCTTATAACCGCAGCATGGACCTTCTCATCAAGGACCTCAAAGGCTGGATCAAAGAAGGTATCCATCCCCTCATTATGATGGGGACCCGGGATAAAGCGTTTGGGACGGCCCAGCATCTTGAAAATGAAGGGGTCCCCATGACCTTTGTCCAAAAAGGGAGCCTCATCCCGGAAAAGGGCGGGGCCGTCTTTGAAGGCGGACTGTCCCATGGTTTTTATTTCTGGGATGAAAACTGGCTCCTTCTGACGGAAGCCGATATTTTTGGGTCCCGCAAAGAGCGGCGGCAGAAGAAAAAGATCCGTGGTGCCGGGCCCGCCTTGACTTATTTTACGGATATCAAGGCAGGCGACTACGTCGTCCATGATACACAGGGCATCGGCCGCTATTTAGGGGTTGAGACCATTATCATCGACGGCATCCATCGGGATTACCTAAAGCTCCAATATGCCCAGGGTGACAAGCTTCATGTGCCTGTTGAACAGGTAGGGCTTCTCCATAAATACATCGGCAGCGAAGGTACGCCGCCCCGCTTGTCCCGGATGGGCCGCAGCGACTGGCAAAAAGCCAAGAAAAAGGCCCAAAAAGCCATCACCATCCTTGCTTCGGAGCTTCTGCGCCTTTATGCCCAGCGAAAGATTACGCCGGGACATGCTTTTGCTCCGGATACGCCCTGGCAGAAAGAGTTCGAGGATCGTTTTCCTTTTGAGGAAACGCCAGATCAGCTCAAAGCCATCCAAGAAATCAAGGCCGATATGGAAAAGCCCGTTCCCATGGAGCGTCTTTTGTGCGGCGACGTGGGATACGGCAAGACGGAAGTCGCCATCCGGGCGGCTTTTAAAGCGGTTATGGACGGCAAGCAGGTGGCTGTCATGGCCCCGACGACGGTTCTTGCCCAGCAGCACCTCATCACCTTCCAAAACCGTATGGATGCCTTTGGGGTCCGTATTGAAATGCTGAGCCGCTTCCGCAGCCGTAAGGAGCAGAAGGATACCCTGGATAAGCTTGAAAAAGGGGATCTTGATATTGTCATCGGCACCCATCGTCTGATCCAGCCCGATGTCCACTTCAAGGACCTGGGCCTTCTCATCATCGACGAGGAACAGCGTTTTGGCGTGGCCCAGAAGGAAAAAATCAAGCAGTGGAGTTCTGGCATCGATGTTCTCACCCTGTCGGCAACGCCGATTCCACGGACCCTCCATCTGGCCCTCGTCAAGGGCCGGGATATGAGTGTCATTGAATCGCCGCCGGAAGACCGCCTGCCGGTAGAAACCTATGTGGCAGAATACGATGACGGCATGGTCAAAGAAGCCATCGAACGGGAGATCCGCCGCGGCGGCCGCGTCTATTACGTCCATAACCGGATCGAGGCCTTGGACCGCATTGCCCACCGCCTGCGGGAAATGATTCCAGGTCTGTCCATTGGTGTGGCTCATGGCCGCATGACAGAAGATGAACTGGAAGAAGTCATGGTCGGCTTTTACCAGGGGGACTATGATGTCCTGCTTTCAACGACCATCATCGAAAATGGCCTTGATGTGCCTCTTGCCAATACGATCATCATCGATGGGGCCGAAAACTTTGGCCTTTCCCAGCTTTACCAGATGAGGGGCCGGGTGGGACGCTCTTCGCGCCTTGCCTATGCGTATTTTCTCTATAAAAAGGATAAGGCCCTGTCTGAAGTCTCGCAAAAACGCCTCCAGGCCATCCGCGATTTTACGGAACTTGGCGCTGGTTTCAAGATTGCCATGCGGGACCTTGAGATCCGCGGCGCAGGGAACCTTCTGGGGTCAGAGCAGCATGGCCAGATTGCCGGTGTTGGGTTTGCCCTTTACTGCCGCCTGCTGGAAGATACGATCAAGGCCCTCCAGGAAGGCAAGAGCCCCGAAGAGGTCCTTCACGATCCAACCATCAATATGAAGCTGGATGCCTACATTCCTGATGACTTCATCGATAATCCGCGCTACAAACTCGAGCTCTACCGCCGTCTTGGCAGCATGAAGTATGAAGAGCGGGATGATTTCATGGATGAGATCATCGACCGTTTCGGAACTCCGCCAAAGGAGCTCGTGACGCTGTGGAGGGTGGCTGCCATCCGGGCCCTGTGCCGGGACCTTGTAGTGGACGCTGTTACCGCGCGTCCCGGTTCCCTTACGATTCGCTTCAACCCGCACAGTAGGGCCAATCCCGATGTCATCCGTGATCTTGTGAAGGAATATGTGCCGCGCCTTACCTTCAGCCTCAATCCCGTGCCCCAGCTCGTTTTGCGGATGACAGGTCCTGCCACTGACGCACTGACTTTCCTTGAAAAGAACCTGCCCCGCCTGCTGAACTGACAAGGAGGACCCTTATGGCCGATCGCTTTGTAAAAGGAACCCTGATCCTGACGGCAGCAGGACTCATGGTCAAAATCCTTGCTTCCGTAAACCGAATCTTCCTGTCTCGCCTTTTGGGTGGGGAAGGGATTGGGCTCTATCAGCTTGCTTACCCCTTATATAATCTTCTTGTCGGCATTGTCGCGGCAGGCATTCCTGCCGCCATGAGCCTCATTGTGGCCCGTTATGCGGCCAAAAAGGAGTGGGGGAGCGTGCACCGTGTCGTTACGGTGTCCTTTCCCTTCCTGGCCCTTTTGGGCCTTGCCGTAAGTCTTGCTGCCTATGGCCTTATTCCCTGCCTATTTTCATCAGGCCTCATCAAGGATGAACGGGCCCTCGTCCCTATGCTCTTTTGCGTGCCCGCCCTGCTTTTGACCGTGCCTCTTGCAGGGCTGAGGGGCTATTTTCAAGGCTTTCAGGAAATGCGGCCTACGGCACTTTCCCAGATTCTGGAACAATTCTTCCGGGTTGCTTTTATGCTGGTCCTTTCGGTGTGGCTGCTCCCCAAGGGTCTTGCCATGGCGGCAGGTGGAGCCATCTTCGGAGCAGCTCCGGGGGCCCTTATGGGGTTGCTCTTCCTTCTTTTCTGCTACCGACGCCAGCAGCTCGCCTGGAAGCGGGAGGGCAGGGACCTTACCCTCAAATCACCCATTTCAGGATTTTTTATCATCCGTGAACTGGTTAGCCTTGCACTTCCTGTGACCCTATCCACCCTTATGATTCCCCTTGTTGGTCTTGTGGAAATCATTCTCGTCCCGGACCGCCTCCTTGCAGCCGGCTTTACGGTGGCGGCTTCGACGACGGCGTTGGGCTATCTTACAGGGATGGCCATGCCCCTTGTCAATATGGGAACCATACCGACCAATTCCCTTGCCTGGTCAACGGTGCCCGCCATTTCGGAAGCGTATGCCCTGGGCGACAGTGAAGCCGTACGGAACAAGGCCCGCACCGCCCTGCGCATCCTCATCCTTTTTACCCTTCCCGCGGCCGTGGGCATGTACCTTTTGGGAACACCCATTTCCCAGGTCCTTTATGGAATGAAAGCGGCAGGCCCCGTCGTTTCCTTTCTGGCCCCGTCCGTCTTTTTCCTGGGACTGCATCAGGTGACAGCGGCCATCCTGCAGGGGCTGGGACGGCCCAAGATTCCGATGCTGAACATGTTCCTTGGCCTTGCCGTGAAAATCGGCGTCCTTTGGATCTTTGCTGCACAGCCCCAGTGGAACGTCATCGGTGCCGCTTTGGCAACGGACCTCGGTCTTGCCCTTTCCGCCTTTATGAATCTTGCCGCCGCTTACCGCTTGGCAAGGATTGCCTTGCCCGTAAAGACGCTTCTGCGCGCTCTGATGGCTTCCCTTTTGATGGGCGGTGCCGCCCTTTGGGTGAACCGGACCTTACTTGTGAAGCTGGGTCTTGTAACGAGCACGCTGGGAGCCGTTGGTGCCGGCGCCCTCCTTTACGGGTTCCTGCTCCTTGTTTTGGGAGAGGGTTCCCTCCGTGCACTGAAAAAGAAAAGGAGACACCATGGATAAGAAAAAAGAAGAACGGGTCATGGACCTGACACCGCTTATGGACGTCGTCCGGACGCTGCGCGGTCCTGGAGGCTGCCCTTGGGATCAGGCCCAGGATCATAAGAGTATGCGCCGGGAACTTGTGGAAGAGGTCTATGAGCTTCTTGAGGCCATCGATGATGGCGATGAAAAAGGCATCCGGGAAGAATTGGGGGATGTCCTTTTCCTGGTTGTTTTCCATGCCCTTCTGGCGGAAGAGGCGGGGGCCTTTACAATGCAGGACGTCATTATGGATGTGTCCCAGAAACTCATTCACCGGCATCCCCATGTTTATGGTACGGTCACGGTAGGAAGGTCGGAGGAACTCCTCAAGAATTGGGATGCCCTCAAAGCCGAAGAGAAAACCGAACGCAAAAGTGCCCTTGATGGCATTGCCCGGGACCTGCCGAGCCTGATGAGGGCCTATAAGCTCAGTGAGCGTTCTAGCCGCAAAGGATTTGACTGGCCCGATGCTGACCGCGCTTATGAGAAGGTCAAAGAGGAAGAAGCTGAATTGGCAGAAGCCGTTTTGTCCAAAAACAAAGACCATATGGAAGAGGAACTAGGCGACCTGTTTTTTGCCCTTTCCGTTTATGCAAGGAAACTGGGACTTGAACCAGAGACGGCCCTCCATCGAGCCAATATCAAATATGAAAAACGCTTCCGAAAAATAGAAGAAATTATTTCCGAAAGAAATAAAAATTGGGAAAATTTATCCATTGACGACATGATTTTGCTTTGGAAGTCGGTAAAACGGGAAAAAATCTAGCTTTTTCCAAAAAAAAGCGTGCATTTTCACAATGTTTGTGATACCATAACGGTAGCCAAAGCGCCGAAAGGCGCAATCAGTATTGAGGAGGACTTACTTATGAACAAAAGTGAATTGATCTCTGAAGTTGCGTCCAAGACTGCTATGCCTAAAAAAGACGCAGAAAAGGCTGTAAATGCATTTATCGATACCGTTAAGGAAGCCATTGCTCAAAAAGACAAGGTTCAGCTGATTGGCTTCGGTACCTTCGAAGCTCGGGTACGTAAAGCTCGCAACGGCAAGAATCCTCGCACCGGCGAAACCATCAAAATCAAGAAGGCTACTGTTCCTGCTTTCAAGGCTGGCAAAGCTTTCAAAGACGCCGTCAACAAATAATTTTGAATGATTGCCCGATGCCGCTTGGTATCGGGCTCGTTTTTGTATGGAATTGCTAAGGGAGACGTCACCATGGCTGAAGGCAAACGGAAAAGGCTGAAAAGTGCCAAGGAACTGGCCTTTCGGGGGCTGGGACTGATCATTGCCCTGATCGTTGTTATTTCTCTGTATCAGCTTGGAAAACAAGCCTATGATCTTTATCTTGTCCGCAAGGAGGCTGTTAAAAGCAGTGAAAAGATCAAGACCATTGAAAAGGATAATGAACGCTTGGAAGAAGAACGCAGCAATCTCCATGATCCCAAATATGTAGAAAAGGTTGCCCGCGATGAACACAATATGGTGGGGAAAAATGAAGTCCCGCTCTTCATCGTGGATGAAAAGAAAAAGTAGGGGGTCCCGCTTACGGAGGGGGCCTTCTTTTTTTGCCCACAAAAGGGAAGGTGGGCCTCAAGCATAGGAAGAAAGGGACTTGACGTAACTTTCAAAACAACGGTATAATGGTTAACGTAACACAACCCTAAAGGAGGATTTCTTTGACTTATGGCTTTGGAAAAAGGCGCAGTCGTTGACGGCATTGTTACCGGTATCACGAATTTTGGAGCGTTTGTGGAGCTCCCTGAAAACAAAGTAGGATTGATTCACATCTCTGAGGTCTCCAATGTCTTTGTCAAGGACGTGCATGACTTCCTGACGGTGAAACAGAAGGTGACGGTCAAGGTCGTCTCCATTGATGAAAAAGGTAAGATTGGTCTGTCTCTGAAGGCCCTCATGCCCCCTCTGGAACAAAAAAATGAACGTGGCGGGGACAGCAGGAAGTTTGAAGGCCGTAAATTCGAAGGCCGCAAACCGGGTGAACATCATGGCGATAGAAAACCAGGAGAAAGACGTTTTGGCGGGGAACGCAAGTTCGAAGGCCGTCCAGGCGGTGCAGCTCGTCCGCAGGGGCCAATGAGCTTCGAGGATAAATTGTCCCGTTTCCTCAAGGAAAGTGATGATCGTCTCTTGGACTTAAAACGGAATACGGAATCTAAAAGGGGAGGCCGCGGCGCCCGTCGAGGCGATTGAACGGCCCTTCCTGGATAAAGACCCGAGATCCTTACTGCATGGAGCGGTTGCGGGTTTCAAGGGGCTGTTCTTATTTGACAGCCCCTTCTTTAGTTTTGAGGTGATGAAATGAGTGTGCTCGAAGAGAGCCTGAAGAATATGGTTCGGGCTTCTCGCCTATGGCAGGAAGGCGGAACCGTCATTGCCGCCTGCTCGGGCGGTGCCGATTCCCTGACGCTCACGGACATTATGGCAAAAGCCGCGGAAGAAGATGACGTGACGGTCCTTGTGGCCCATGTCCACCATCATCTGCGGGGGGAAGAGGCCGATGAAGATGCCCGCTTTGTTGAATCTTTCTGTCAGGACAGGACTTTATCCTATGCCCAATTTGACATTGATCCCCAGGCCCTCAAGGAAAAGGAGGGTCTGTCCTTGGAGGATGCGGCCCGGCGCCTGCGCTACGAGGCACTTGAAGGCTACCGTGAAAAGGTAGGGGCCCAAGGCATTTTTGTGGCCCATCATGAAGATGACCAGGCAGAGACTATTCTCATGAATCTTGTCCGCGGGACGGGGACACGGGGACTTAGAGGCATGCTGCCTGTCAATGGGTATATTGCACGGCCCTTTCTGGCTGCGACGCGGAAGGACATGGAGACCTACTGCCAGGAAGAAGGGCTTTCGTACCGAACGGATTCGACAAACAGCGATCCCACCCTTTTGCGCAACTGGGTCCGGTTGGAGCTTTTGCCCCTGCTTGCAACCAAAAATCCACGCATCAAGGCAGCCCTCGTGCAGGCAGCAGCTGTGGCCCAAAGCGATGAGTCCTATCTTGAAAAAATGGCCCAAAAGTATTTAACTTCCTTTTCCCGCAATATCTTTGGAACCTACGATATCGATGCAGGGCCGACCTTTGAAAGGCTTGACCTAGCCATCAAAAGCCGCGTTATCCGTCTGGCGGTTAAAGGCGCCGGTGGAGAGGAACTGGGATTTGACCACGTAAAGAAGATCCTGCGGCTCATTGAAAAGGGCATCAGCGGCAAGAGCCTTGATGTACCTGGTCACGTACGGGTCATCTATATCAACGGCCGACTGATGGCAGGCCGCCATGAAACGGACCGAGCCGCGGGGCGGGCAAAGAAACTTGAGATAAAGGAGAAACAAAGACATGCATCCCAATATTGAAAAAGTCCTGATCGATGAAAAGACCCTCAAGACGCGCATTGCTGAAATGGCTGCAGAAATCAGCAAGGATTATGAAGGAGAAGAACTCCTCGTCATTGGGCTGTTAAAAGGGGCTTCCTATTTTATGATGGAACTGACGCAGCATCTGAGCGTTCCCACGCAGATCGATTTCCTGAAAGTTTCCTCCTATGGGGCAGGGACGTCCACCTCAGGAAAGGTCGATATCCAGTTCGACACGTCCCGGAACCTTGCCGGCAAGAATGTCCTCATCGTCGATGATGTGGTCGATTCCGGACTTACCCTCAAAGCCGTACGTGAACTTTTCAGCACCCGTAACTGCAAGAGTATCCGCCTTGCGGCCATGCTTGATAAAAAGGAACGGCGTCTTGTCAAAATGGTGCCTGATTATTACGGCTTTGTCATTCCCGATGAATTTGTTGTCGGCTTTGGGCTGGATTACAATGAAGATTACCGGACGCTTCCTTATGTTGGCATCCTGAAGCGTTCCGTCTATGAAAAATAAATAGACCCCAAAAGATTCCCGATCTTTTGGGAGAGGAGGATACCGTGACAAGATTCTTTAGAAATATTATTTTCTACCTGCTCGTCTTTATCCTTGGACTTTGGATCTACGATTATTACAATGCGTCCAATGCTCCGAAGAACGATATGAGCTACAGCAATTTCATGAAGGAAGTCCAGCAGGATGACGTACAGAGCGTCACCATCGTCGATAATTCCGTCATCAAGGGAAAACTCAAAAATGGCTCTGAATTTACGACCGTTGCGCCCCGCGACGACAAGATGGTTGATACGCTGCGCAGCCGCGATGTGGAAATCAAGGCCGAACTGCCGCCCCAGCCTTCTTTCTGGAGCAGCATCCTTACTAGTGTCCTGCCCATGATTGTCATTGTCGTCCTGTGGTTCTTCATGATGAACAATGCCCAGGGCGGCGGCAGCCGGGTCATGAGCTTTGGCAAGAGCAAGGCAAAGCTCTATGGCGATGGCAAGAGCCGCGTCCTCTTTCGGGATGTGGCCGGTGCGGATGAAGCCAAACAGGAGCTGCAGGAAGTGGTGGAATTTCTTAAGGCACCGCAGAAGTATAACCAGCTCGGGGCCAAGATCCCCAAGGGTGTCCTCCTGTATGGGCCCCCTGGGACCGGTAAGACGCTTCTTGCAAAAGCCGTCGCCGGGGAAGCGGGCGTGCCTTTCTTTAGCATCTCTGGTTCCGACTTTGTTGAAATGTTTGTTGGGGTTGGGGCTTCCCGCGTCCGTGATCTTTTTGACCAAGCCAAAAAGAATGCCCCCTGCATCGTCTTCATCGATGAAATCGATGCGGTCGGCCGTCAGCGCGGGGCTGGCCTTGGCGGCGGACACGACGAACGGGAACAGACCTTGAACCAGCTCCTGGTTGAGATGGATGGGTTTGGTGCCAATGAAGGCATCATCATGATTGCCGCCACAAACCGTCCGGATATCCTTGATCCGGCCCTGCTCCGTCCGGGCCGTTTTGACCGTCAGATTGTTGTTGACCGGCCTGATATCAGGGGCCGCCTTGCCATCCTCAAGGTCCATGCCAAGGGCAAACCCATTGACAGCAATGTGGATATGGAAGTCCTGGCCCGCCGTACGCCGGGCTTTACGGGTGCGGACCTTGCCAACCTTGTCAATGAAGGAGCCCTTCTTGCAGCCCGTCATAACCAGATGACCATCACCATGAGTGATCTCGAAGAAGCAGCAGAACGGGTCATGATGGGACCTGAACGGCGCAGCCGCGTCATCAGCGACAATGAAAAACGCCTCACGGCCTATCATGAAGGTGGTCATACTTTGGTGGGCATGCTCCTTGATCACACCGATCCAGTCCACAAGGTTACAATCATTCCCCGTGGGAGAGCTGGCGGGTATACCCTGAGCCTTCCGAAAGAAGATCGCTATTATGCTACGCGCAGTGAGCTCCTGGATGAATTGAAGGTCCTTTTGGGCGGCCGCGTGGCCGAAGCGCTCGTCCTTCATGAGATTTCAAGCGGCGCCAGCAATGATCTGCAGCGCGCCACGGAACTTGCCCGCCAGATGACTTGTGAATACGGCATGAGCGAACGCTTGGGTGCCGTCACCTTTGGTCACCGTCAGCAGCAAGTCTTCCTGGGCCGTGATATTGGTCATGAAAATATGTACAGCGAAAAGATTGCCGCCGAAATCGACGGCGAAATCCGCCGTTTCATTGATGAAGCCTATGAAGGGACGGTAAAGCTCCTTCAAGATAACATCGATAAGCTGCACCTCATTGCTCAGGCACTGATTGACCGGGAAACCCTGGAAGAGCATGAAATCAAGGAACTCGTGGAATATGGCCGGATCCTTGAGAAAGGGGAAGAAGCGCCCGCAAGGGAGCCGTCCTCAACAGAATCTGTAAAGCCGGAAGGAAAGACGCTGCCGGAAGAGGGGTCTGCTTCTCCGCACGAGGAAGGAATCCTTCCTAAGGATGATTCCCAGCCCCTTGGCTGACAGATTGAAAAATGGGAAGAGGCGCCACAGGCGCCTTTTCCTTTACGGGTCATTATAGAAAGGAAGATGATGCATGCGCAGTGAAATCTTGAACCTCCTGCGGGAAAAGGCACCCCAGCCCCTATCGGGCCAGGATCTAGCCAACCATTTTGGCATTACAAGGACGGCTGTTTGGAAACATATTCAGAGCCTCAAGAAAATGGGCTATGGAATTGAGGCCTATACCAAAAAAGGCTATGTTCTCGTCAGCGTTCCGGATAAGCTCCTTCCCGAGGAAATTTCCCGCCATCTCCATACGCGTTTTATTGGCCGCAATATGGCCTATGAAGAAGTCATTCCCTCTACGAACGACCTCTTGAAGAAAATGGCCCTGCAGGGCGCTCCTGATGGAACGGTTTGTGTGGCCGAGGAACAGTCCGTTGGGAAGGGGCGCCTGGCTCGAGGCTGGTTCAGTCCCTATGGAAAGGGGCTTTGGTTCTCCCTGCTGTTAAAACCGACCTTCCTGCCCCAGGAAGCCCCCAAGATGACCCTTCTTGCAGCCGTCGCGGTGGTTCGCGCCATACGTGAACTGTGCGGCGTCAAGGCCGAAATCAAATGGCCGAATGATATTCTTCTTGAAGGACGCAAGCTTGTAGGCATCTTGACGGAAATGAGTGCCGAATTTGGTCACATCAACTATCTTGTCGTTGGTATCGGCATCAATGTCTGCGTTCCCCAAAGCATGGTCCCTGAAGCCCTTCGGGAGTCGGCCGTCTCCATCGATGATGTGGCAGATACGCCAACGGATCGGGTGGCCCTCTTGGCTAGGGTTCTCGATCATCTGGAGACCTGCTATGAGACGGTCCTCAAGGAAGGCTTTGCTCCCATCCTCGATGAATGGCGCCGCTACTCCGTGACCTTGGGCCGTATGGTGAGGGTCATTGCCCCGGACACGACCTATACAGGAAAAGCTGAGGACATCGATGAAGAAGGGGCCCTTTTGGTGCGTCGGAAAAATGGACAATTGGAACGGGTCC
This sequence comes from uncultured Acidaminococcus sp., assembly GCA_900538365.1. GTDB lineage: Bacteria > Bacillota > Negativicutes > Acidaminococcales > Acidaminococcaceae > Acidaminococcus. Next base: position 32,193 of record UPXT01000004.1, read on the forward strand.
TTGCCGGTGATGTTTCCATTCGTCCCGCTCAAGGAAAAGGTAAGTATCAATAATGGGTTAACAATGATAGGCAAAGGAAGTGCCGAAAGGCGCCGCTTTTGCCTATATTTTTGCCAAGGCACTGAATCGCTTCTTGCAAAGTTCCTTATCTTTGGTATAATGTAGTCGTTTATGCGGCAGGCGGTACGGCGTGAAGGACCCCTGCTGCCATATGCACAATTCCATCAAAACCCGCAACTTTCCAAGGAGGAAACTCATCTCATGTTAATGGTAATGGATATTGGCAATACAAACATCGTCGTTGGCGTTCACGACGGAAAGGAATGGATTGCTCACTGGAGACTGTCAAGCAGCCGTTCTCGGACCAGTGATGAATTTGGCATCATCTTGGGCAGTATGTTCCAGTCCACCGGGGTGGATATGAAGGCGGTCAAGGACATCATTGTTTCCACTGTTGTCCCGCCCCTTCTTGTGCCGCTCTGCAATATGTGCAAACGCTATTTTGGCATTACGCCCTTTGTTGTTACAAGCAACTGCAATACGGGACTTAAGCTCGACTATGACCACCCTAATGAAATCGGTGCAGACCGTATCGTCAACGCGGTTGCAGCCCATCATATGTACGGTGATAAGGGCAATCTCATCATCATTGACTTTGGGACGGCAACAACATTCTGCGCCCTGCGTCCTGATGGGGAATATCTGGGCGGTGCCATTGCCCCGGGCATTGGCATTTCAACGGAAGCGCTTTTCCAAAAGGCAGCCAAGCTGCCCCGCATTGAACTGATTAAACCCAAAATGGCCATCTGCCATGATACAATCCATGCCATGCGCAGCGGCGTCATCTTTGGTTTTGTCGGCCAAATGGACGGCATTATTACGCGCATGAAAAAGGAATTGGACGGTCAGGCCTTCGTCGTCGTAACCGGTGGTTTCGGTAAACTCATGGCTTCTGAATCGGAACTGGTCGACGTCGTTGAACCTTTTCTGACCTTGGAGGGGCTCTTGATCCTCCACAAGATGAACCGCAAACAATAAAGCAATTTCTGGCGGCGTTTTTCCCTAAGCGGAAACGCCGCTTCTTTTATCCATGGAGGAAGGTATGTTTTCTTTTAAAGAGACCCCTTTTCCCGTCGTACTCGCTCCTATGGCAGGTGTGACGGACCTGCCTTTTCGCGTCATCTGCAGGGAAAACGGGGCGGACTATACGGTATCTGAGATGGTGAGCGCCAAAGCCCTTTTATATAAGAACCAAAAGACCTTTGCCATGCTGACCATCGACCCCAAGGAACACCCCACGGCCATCCAGCTTTTTGGCTCCGTCCCTTCGGAACTTGCTGCGGCAGGAAAAATTGTGGAGGCCCATGGCGCCGATATGATCGATGTCAATATGGGCTGCCCCGTCCATAAGATTGTTTCCAACGGCGAAGGGTCTGCCCTCATGAAGGACCCCGAAAAGGTCTATGCCATCCTGGCAGCCCTTGTTGAGGCCGTCAGCATTCCCGTCACCGTGAAATTCCGTGCGGGCTGGGATGACGCCCACAAGAACGCTGTGGTGATTGCCCAAATGGCCGAAAAGGCCGGCGTCAGCGCTGTTTGTGTCCACGGTAGGACGCGAGCCCAGTTCTATCAGGGAAAGGCGGATTGGACCATCATCCGTGCTGTCAAGGAAAGTGTCGGGATCCCTGTCCTCGGCAACGGCGATATCTTTAGGGCAGAAGACGCGCTGCGCATGAAGGAAGTCACTGGCTGCGACGGGGTTATGATTGCCCGCGGCGCTGAAGGCAATCCGTGGATTTTCCGGGAAGTGAAGGCCCTTTTTGCCCATAAGGAAATCCCCGCTGTGTCCCTTGCGGAACGCTTTGCCATGATTCGACGCCATCTCCATGACCTTATCTTATTTAAGGGAGAACGGGTTGGCGTCCGGGAAATGCGGCATCACGGTGCCATGTACTTTACCGGACTGCCTTACAGTGCCCATTATCGCAACGCTATCAATCAAGCACAAACGGAGGAGGTCCTCTTGGCCGTGCTTCGGGAATATGAAGAAAAGCTCCTGCAGGACTGATTTCCTGCAGGATTTTTTTGCCATGGGGGGAAGTCTGTCAAAATTCTAGTAAAAAGCTATACTTTCCCATTGACAAAAGAGGGACCTTCGCTTAAGATAAGAATGAAAACAATACCGTGGTAGGGTATCAATACAGATTCAACTAAAGGAGGAATCCTCAATGAAACAATTCAAGGTCGAGGGCATGACCTGTGCTTCCTGTCAGGCCCACGTAGAAAAGGCTGTAGCCGGCGTTCCCGGCGTGACCAGTGTCTCTGTCTCTCTTTTGACCAACAGTATGGGGGTAGAAGGGGAGGCCAGCAATGAAGCCATCATCAAGGCCGTAGAAGATGCAGGATACGGTGCGTCACCCAAAGGAATGGACAGCACGAGTGCAAAGCCGTCTAATGATGATGCGTTAAAGGATACGGAGACGCCTAAATTGAAGCGGCGCCTGATCTATTCCATTGGCTTCCTGCTCGTCCTCATGTATCTGACAATGGGGCACAACATGCTCCATTTCCCGTTGCCCGCCTTCCTTGAGGGAAACCTGTACGGGTTGGGGATTACGCAGCTGCTCCTTGCACTCATCGTCATGTTCATTAACCGGGCCTTTTTCGTCAGCGGCTTCAAGAGCATGAAGCATCTGGCACCCAACATGGATACCCTTGTGGCGCTTGGCTCCGGGGTTTCCTTCCTGTGGAGCCTTTATGTCCTTTATGACATAACCTATCTTGGTTCCCACGGAGCGCCCCTTTCCGCGCTCATGAAGCGCTATATGGAGGATTTGTATTTTGAATCGGCGGCCATGATCCCGGCGCTCATCACCGTGGGCAAGACCCTTGAATCGATTTCCAAGGGCCGTACAACGGATGCCCTCAAGGGACTTATGAAAATGGCGCCCAAAACAGCCACCTTGTTGATTGATGGCAAGGAAACGACCGTACCTATTGAGACGGTGAAGATTGGCGACGTTTTTGTTGTTCGTCCGGGGGAAAACATCCCCGTTGATGGGGTCGTCCTCAAAGGGACCAGCGCCGTCAACGAAGCGGCCCTGACGGGAGAAAGCCTGCCTGTTGACAAAAAGCCCGGTGATAAGGTCCAGACGGCTACGACAAACCAATCGGGCTACTTGGAATGCCGTGCCACGCGCGTCGGTGAGGACACGACCCTGTCCCAGATCATCAAACTTGTGAGCGATGCCTCGGCTACCAAGGCGCCCATTGCTCGTATTGCTGATACTGTTTCCATGTACTTTGTCCCAACCATCATCGCCCTTGCCGTGATTGCTACTGTGGGGTGGCTCTTTGTCGGAGCTTCCTTTGGTGAGGCCATTGCCCGCGGCATTGCAATCCTTGTTGTGGCCTGTCCCTGTGCCTTGGGCCTTGCAACGCCAGTTGCCATCATGGTTGGCAATGGCGTCGGCGCCAAAAATGGTATTCTCTTTAAGACCAGTGAATCCCTTGAAATTGCGGGAAAAGTGAGCATTGTGGCGCTTGATAAGACGGGAACCATTACCAAGGGACAGCCGAAAGTCACGGACATCGTCCCTGCTGCCGGCATGACGGAAAAAATGCTCCTCCAGCTTGCCTATGACCTGGAACAAAAGTCCGAACATCCTCTTGCCAAAGCCGTTGTGGAAGAAGCCCTTTCCAGGCAGCTTACTGCCGAAACCGTTGATGACTTTTCCATCCTGCCCGGCAACGGCCTGACGGCCAAAAAGAGTGGAGCCATCCTTCTTGGTGGCAGCCTTTCCTATATCAAAGGGACCGCCCGTCTGGACCCGTCCTTGGAAAAGCAGGCGGAAGCACTGGCAGAAAAAGGTCGGACACCGCTCCTGTTTGCCCTTGATGGTGCTGTTATCGGCATGATTGCTGTCGCTGACGTCATCAAGGAAGATTCCCCCAAGGCCATCAAGGAATTGCAGAAGATGGGCCTTACCGTAGTCATGCTGACAGGGGACAATGAAAAGACGGCAGAAAGCATTGGCCGCGAAGCCGGTGTGGACCGCGTCATCGCCGGCGTACTGCCAGATGGCAAGGAAACGGTGATCCGCGAGCTCCAGAAATATGGCAAGGTTGCCATGGTCGGCGACGGGATCAACGACGCGCCAGCCCTCACCCGTGCCGATATCGGTATTGCCATCGGTGCCGGTGCCGATGTAGCCATTGATTCGGCCGATATTGTCCTCATGAACAGCAAACTGACCGACGTTTCCGCTGCCGTGCGTCTCAGCCGCAGTACTGTCAGGAACATCCACGAAAATTTATTCTGGGCCTTCTTCTACAATGTCGTCTGCATCCCTCTTGCCGCAGGTCTCATCCCTGGTCTCAAGATGAACCCCATGGTAGGAGCGGCCGCCATGAGTCTGTCGAGCTTTACGGTCTGCATGAATGCCCTGCGCCTGAATCTGACCAAGATCCATGATGGGTCGAAGGATCGTTCCAAGCATCATGTAGAAGTAGGGACGGTACCGGTAAAACGAACTGACCTGCAAAACGGCGGGACGCCCCAAACTGGGGCCGTGTCGGACATGGACCTTATTGTGAAAGGCATGACCTGCAGCCACTGCGAAGCTCATGTGAAAAAGGCTTTGGAAGCCCTGCCCGGCGTAGTAAGCGCCGCTGCAGACCATACGAAGGATAGGGTCCAGGTCACCCTTTCGGCGCCCCTTGATGAAAAAGCTGCCGAAGATGCCGTGACAAAAGCTGGCTATACCTATGGCGGAATCATGGGAAGGGGGGAGGATAAAGCGACCCTTCACGTAAAAGGCATGATGTGTGCCCACTGTGAAGGCCGGGTAAAAAGAGCCCTCGAAAGCCTGCCTTCCATAGTAAGCGCCACGCCTTCCCATGAAACAGGGAAAGTTGAAGTAATCCTTGCTGCCCCACTTGACCGTGAGGCCGCAAGAGCAGCTATCGAAAAAGCCGGATATGAACTGAAATAACGGATACCTTGTAAGGAGCCGCCTCGTGCGGTTCCTTTTTTGTGCGTCCATCAGGGCGCACACTTCAATGAGAAAGGTCTTGTGCTGTCCTAGTCGAGGGAACCTCATGACCAAACATCAAGGGCAGTATCAAGAGGTGGAATCTCCTGTACGGGTTATGACCAGTAAAGGAAGGGAGAAACCTTAGGAACCCGCCGTACAGCGAAAGGTACGCAGAGTGGTATGAGCGGTCGGGATTAAAAAATGCCTCTGCCTCAGTCATGTGTCTTGGAGGAAAGCCCCATATAAGGCATTTATAAATGTGAAATCTTTGTGAAATATTATGACCTGTTTCATTCTCGTCCTTTCTTGATAGAAACAATAAATGTTGTCCTAGAACCTTTCCTAATAAGGAACTATCGAGTAAATAGTGAAAATTTTTGTACTTTGTAATTGTCTTTTCCACCTATATGGGAAAGAAACGATTGTTAAACTTCCGCCACTGAGATTCCGCCAATAGGAATTTCTTTTTACAAAAATATTATACTTAATACTTATTGTAAATAAGAAGCAAAGAGAGACAGGATTTCTTGTGATCCATCTGACCCTTCTTATTGTCATAAGGATATTTTATCATGTATAATACATCTATATTTCTTGTTTTTAATGGGAATGAGCGGATAATATTGGCAACAAACAGCAACTGATTGGGTAATTTACCCTCTTTGTGGGGGAGAAAGCGAGGAAAACGGCATTATGGCTTCACAAAATTACATATGGTCACCTTATGGCGTCAGTATCAATCAGGATTCCTTTTATGATGATGGAAACAGTCCCGAGGAATCCTTCCAAACCTTGATGGCCCAATTCAGTCAGCATCTTGATGGGAAACGGGTCTATATTTTGGAAAAGATTGGTCCTGACAGTTTTATTATGACCTATGAATGGAAGGTTTCCCCTGTTTCAGTGCGGGAAATGCATCAAGTCTTCACGGCCTCCCAGATTGAAGCCCGTTTTCCTCATATTTGGAACCAAGAGGTCGTAGAGACGGAAAAGGCCTATGCGGCCCCTTTGAAGCGCCATGGAAATATTATTGGCATCATTGGGTTCGATAAGGACCTCAATAAGCCGCACAAAGATAGTTCCCAATCGGTTCGGCTGCTCGGCTTTTTTGTTTCGACCCTTCTTTATAATTGGAAGCTCATTGAACGGCTCCAGAGCCTCGGCTATACGGATCCCCTGACCGGTGTAGGAAATTTCAATCGCCTTCTTTCCGCGCTTGACCATTTGTCGGATGAAACAAGTCTGGGCGTCATTTTTGCCGATGTCTCGGGACTTAAGAAAATCAATGATAATTATGGCCACGAGGCGGGCAATGACCTGTTGACCCGGGTTACGGGAACCTTGATCCAGGTCTTTGATAAAAAGCAGGTCTTTCGCGTTGGTGGGGATGAATTCATCATTCTTGATGATGGCATCAAGGAGGCTCCTTTTCTGGAAAAGGTCAAGGAAATCCGTATGCTCATGGCCTCCCGGAGCATCGATCTTGCCGTAGGCACTGTATGGGTCCCGCAGTTTACGATGGATTTTTCCATCTTGAAAGAAAAAGCTGACCGGCGCATGTACGAGGAAAAAAGGGCTTTCTATGAAAAAATGGGACAGAAGGCGCCTGTATACCATCAAAACAGCGCAGAGGAACTGTCCCTTCGCATCAACTGCGATACCGTGCCTTCGCCTTTTTTTGTCTTTGCCGTGGAACGGGATGACTTGGGCACGATTAAAAATATTCGCATCAAGGTCGTGAACCAGGCCTTTGCCGATCTTTTTAATATGCGTCCAGAACGCTGGACCAATCGTTCCATCATGTCGCTGCTCAAAGCCCCAGATCAGCCTCTGTGGGCGTATATCCATAAAATGGCCAATGAAAAGGAAAATGTAACCTTTCGCATCAAGAGCCAGTTTCTCCAGGAAGAGATGCTGATTTCCATGAAAATGATGTCCCCTTATTATGGGACCCTTGTCATGATGCCTCTCGGCAAGAAATCGTAAGGACCGTGTCTTTGAGGAAGAAGGTGTTCCTATGAATGATCAAGCATACGATATTGCTAGACTAAAAGAAGCGCAGGGGAATTGTTTGGACAGTACCAGTGATTTCTGGATGCAGGCCGAACAGCTCCAAAAGGAACTTCTCCAGCAGGGGAAGAGAGCCTGCTACATTTTCCTTGATCTTGAAAATTTCCGCTTCATCAATATGCAGGGAGATATCAGTGAAGGGGCCCATTTGCTCACGGAAGTTTCTGCCCTGATCCATCAGACTTTTCCCGATGTCCTGATTACGCGCGGTGCCTCCATACAGTTTGCTGTTGTGACCGGGGTGCCGGATGTGCGGGAGCGGCTTGTCCATCTTCATAAGAAGGCGCTTTCCCTGCGCAGCAATAATCAGCTTGACCTTAAGGCGGGCATATTCATTGTCTCCGATCCCCAGATCAGTCCCATCACCGCTTCCGATTATGCCAAAGCGGCCTGTGCCCATATCAAAAAGGACTATCAGGCGGTTTACCGGGAATATGACGAAGATCTTCAAAAGCATCTGGCCATCGATCACTATGTGGTGACCCATTTGGAAGAGGCCCTGAAAAACCACGATATCAAGGTGTTTTTCCAGCCCATTGTCAGGACCTTGACCTGTAAGGCCTGCGCGGCAGAAGCCTTGGCCCGCTGGGATGATTCCAAGTATGGCCATTTGCTGCCGTCTATCTTTATCAAACCGCTGGAAGCTACGCAGCTGATCACCAAACTGGATCTTTATGTAGCCGAAGAGGTCTGCCGTCTTTATCAGGAACTTCAGCTCCGGCCCGATGTCAATTTGCCCATTTCCATCAATTTTTCCCGCAGCGATTTCCAGCACTGCAATATCCGCAGGGAACTTGACCGGCTCCGGGCCCAATATCACGTGCCGGACCATGCCCTGTGCGTGGAGGTTACGGAACGTGGTTTCTGCGATGACGTATCGTTCCTCAAGGACCAGCTCACGGAGCTGCGGGATCATGGCTATGAAGTGTGGATGGATGATTTTGGAAGTGGTTTTTCCTCGTTGAGTCTCCTCAAGGATCTGGATGTGGACCTTGTCAAGTTTGACCTGCGTTTTCTTGTGGGCAGTGCCCATATCAATCGGGGCAACTTCATCATCGGTGCCCTCATTGCCATGGTCAAGCAGCTGGGAATGAAGACCCTTGTGGAAGGGGTTGAAACCGAAGCGCAGCTGGATTATCTCCAAAGTGTGGGCTGTGAACGGATGCAAGGATATCTTTACAGCCGGCCCATTCCGTTTGAACAGTTACTGGATCTTGCCATCTGGGATACGGACGAAACGGAGCCCAATTGCCGGTATTATAACGCTGTGGGCTGCTGCAACATGGTGCAGGCCATACCGGAAACAGTTTCCCATGGTAAGGACGAACGGCTGGTCCTTCCATCCCTGCCTGCCTGCATCGTTGAATATCAGGCAGGGAAAATGAGCCTTCTTGAAACGAACGCAGCCTTTACGGCGCGGGAAGGGCAGCTGGCGTTCCGCGATCCTGCGGCTTTTGATGAATATATGGGCCAGGCAGGGACCTTTTGCCGCAGGAACCTTCTGCAGGCTATCAAGCAGTGTCAGGATACGCAAAAGGGCTTAACCATTGAAGTCTCCAGCCATAATGAGGTCTGCAGCCTGCGCATCGATCCTATTGCCAAAAACGAGGCAAGTGGAGCCGAGGCTTTTCTCATCATCCTGACCGGTGTCCGCACGTCTGCCTTCAAGGAACGAAAGGCAGCTGTCCAGAGTATCATGAATGGGATTTTTTCCCTTTTTGACAGTTTCTTTGTGCTCAACCTAACAACTCAGACCGTTCATCGGATCAAGGTGGGAATGAATGTGACCGATGAAATCGAGCGGCTTCCCCTTCCTTTATTTTTGAGGGAATGGGCAAGGCGGCACGTTTTTTCGGAAGACTGGAAACGTTTTCTGCAGTTTTATGATCTGTCCACCTTGGTCACTCGCATCAATGAATCAGGATGCGGCTATCTTTCCACTTTTTTCCGGGTCACGAGCAGTGAACAGGAAAATCGCAATGGCTGGCAGCTCCATTTGGTCTGGCTGTCAGGAGAACCCTCCGATATCAAGGTCTATTGCGGAACGGTCAACCTGCGCTATTTTATGGGGGCCGAGATGCCACGCCCCATGGAACCCCTTTTGGTGCGGAACAAGCTGGTACCGTTTTCCAAGATAGACAAGGATGCCGCTATGTTGCCGGAAGTCCTCTGGGAGGCCATGCTCCATTTACCGGAAATGAATGTTTATTGGAAAGACGTCAAGGGCCGCTTCATGGGAGCCAATGATGCTTTTATGCATTATTTCAATCTTTCTTCCTTGGATGATATTCTCGGTAAGTCGGAGGAGGAACTGGGATGGAATGTAGAATTTGACCCAACGTATCGGGAAGAGGAAATGCTTCTTGGGCAGATTCCTGTCATTTCGGAGGAAAAGGTCCACTGCATGGCCAAGGGCATGATCCGCACGGTCATGATGAACAAGATTCCCCTCATTGAAGCCGGACGAATTGTCGGCAGTCTTTCTTGGTTTCGTGACGTGACCCGTTTTACCCAGATCCAGGCGGAACTCAAGAAAAAAAGCACCATTGATGCCTTGACAGGTGCCTTGAACTATCAAGGGTTCAAGGAAACACAGTCCCATTTTGTGGATAGTTATCAAAAGTGGGACCTTGATTTTATTTTGATCTATATGGATCTGGATGATTTCAAGCACTGCAATGATACCTATGGTCATGGTTTTGGCGATTTGGTCCTTCAGGAAGTGGTTAAACGCCTCCAGAAGATCTTTAATCATTATGGGGTCGTTGCCCGTGTGGGAGGCGATGAGTTCATTGCGCTCCTGCCCATTGTTGAATCCGAAGAAATCCGCCGGATCAAGCAGGAAATTCAGCAGGTCCTCAAAGCGCCCCTATCCATTGACGGCAGATCCTATCAGGGCGGAATCTCCGTGGGCATTGCCCGCTATTCCGAAAGAGAGGATATGGACGCCCTGCAGGAACTTGCTGACCAGCGGATGTACGAAGATAAGAAAAAACGTAAGAAAATGCAGGGTCTTACGTATGGATACCTAGTGACCACGGAAGGAATTTAACGTGAGGTTATATCGAACTGATTATCCTAAAATCCTTTGGGGGATTGTGCTCTTAAGCTTCCCTTTTGCGATGCCCGGTGCGGCTGAAGCTGATCCTGCCCGAATAGAGGCGGCGCGGCAAGTGGGGCTGGCCCTTTCCCAGTTAGACGCCCCGACGCGTCAGGAAGCGGTGAAAAAACAGCTGGAAACCTTTTCTGAATTGTCGCGCCTTACGGCCCGGGAAAGGGCCATGGTGAGCGTCCTTGAAAAGGAATACAAACGGGCTTATTCGGCCTATGAAAAGGCGCAGCAAGCGCTTGAAGAAACGGAAAAGAAGAAAATCTACGCGTCCCTTCAAAGCGGCGATGAAGCAGTGATGGCGCCGCTTGAAAAAGAAGCCTTGCGCCGGGAAAAAGTCCTTACGGATGCCAGCGTGCGTCTGGCCCTCATCAAAAGAAGGCTTGAACCGGCAAGGACCCAGCTTGCCGCCTTGACGGCAAGAAGGGATGGGGTGCTGGATGAAATGGCAGGTCTTGTGCCGCAAAAAAATGTGCCTGCAGAAGGACTTTCCTCTGTCTCAGCTGACGCGGCTACCCTGAAAAAAGGGACAAACCTTGCTGAAACGCCGTCTGTCCCGACGGAACCCTTGACGGACCTATCCCGTAAACAGGCTGATTATGCCGAAGAACTGGCAGATCTTGGCTATTATGAGGAAAAGCATGCCCGGGATCTAGCCGTCCTTGAAACGCCGGAACCGACCGTCGACCTATCCAAAAGATTCAAGATTGATGGGGAACTCCGGATTGATAACAATGATACCTCCAACCATCATGCCGTCGATCCGGAACGAAAACGGACCCAGTTCCCCGATGACCGGCTGCGGCTACGTGCCAGGATCTATATGGATTACAACCTAGATGACAACTGGCACGCCATTGGGATGCTCGAAAGCGAGAAAGCCCTGCATGGTGATGACAGCATGGACGGGACCATTGACCTTGATCGGTACTACCTGAAAGGGGCTGTTGGAAAAGTCATGGTCATGGCCGGTGCTTTCGGCAAGACCCTGGCGGGAGGAAACATCTATGACAGCAGGTTCAAGGGCATCCAAGTGGCCTATGGCAATCATCATCCCTGGTACTGGGAAGGGGCTTTTGGCAAGATCAATGAGGCCGATGAAGTCACGGCACTTACCGCGATTTACCAAAAAGGGGAGAATAAACTCTCTTTAGGGGCCTATGGGTTCCGAATGGATGGGGGCAACAACCGGAATATCGGCCTAATTGGTTATGAGATGCCTCTTGGCGGTTGGTGGCACGTGGGAGCCCAGTATCTTTATGGACATGATGAAACAGAACCCGGCGGGAGCGGAGGCGTCTTTTCATTGAGCTGCGGCGAGGAAAACAGCTGGGAAAAGGGCAACCTCTATACCTATGCCAAGTACTATTACCAGCCTCGGGCAACCTATGTGGAACATACCATGAATGGGGTGGCTGATTATATGCATGGTTTTAAGGGCTATGGGCTGGGCTTATCCTACACGCTGACCCGCGATTGGGTCCTGAGCCTTGAGTACGATGATTTGGAAGACCTCCAATATGGGACGCGCAACCGTACCCTTTGGGCAGGCCTTTCCTACTATTTCAAGAATTACGGAAATGAAGAACCGGAAGAGGATAATCAAGATAAGACAGAAGGAACGAAATGAATGACTTTGGCGGCCCTGTCTGTCAAAGGGAAAGGAAAAAATAGGAAATAAGTGATGAATGCTTTTGATCTATATAGCGAACTGACTGCCAGAAAAACCAAATTGGCGGTCGTCGGATTGGGCTACGTGGGGCTGCCACTAGCCGTCCAATTTGCCAAGCACTACGACGTCATCGGTTTTGACACCAATGAAAAAAAGGTGGCCCGCTACAAGGCGGGGGTTGACGTGACGGGAGAGGCTGGGGATGCGGCCCTTAAAGAAACGGACTGCATGTTTACGGCCCAGGAAGAAGCGCTGAAGGCTGCCCATTTTTTTGTCATTGCTGTCCCAACCCCACTTAATGGGGACAATACACCGGATTTAACGGCGGTCAAAGAGGCAACGGGCCTTGTGGCCCGCCACCTCTCCCAAGGCAGCATCGTTGTTTATGAATCAACCGTCTATCCCGGCGTGACAGAAGATATCTGCCGGCCCATCCTGGAGCGGGAAAGCGGCCTTATCTGCGGGCGTGATTTTAAGATTGGCTATTCGCCGGAGCGCATCAATCCGGGAGACCGCCATCACCGTCTTTTCAATATCGTCAAGATTGTTTCTGGGATGGACGAGGAAACGTTGGACGCAGTGGCTGCTGTTTATGAATCCATCATCGAAGCCGGGATCTATCGGGCGCCTACCATCAAGGTCGCCGAAGCCGCCAAATTGGTCGAAAATTCACAGCGGGACATCAATATTGCCCTTATCAATGAATTTGCCATGGTCTTTAGCCAAATGGGTATTGAGACCAAGGAGGTCATTAAGGCCATGAATACCAAATGGAATGCCCTGGGGTTTTATCCCGGTCTTGTAGGGGGACACTGCATCGGCATCGATCCATATTATTTCGTCTATCAGGCCGAAACCTTAGGCTATCATTCCCAGGTTGTTTCCGCCGGACGGCGCATCAACAATGGCATGTCAAGTTTTGTGGTGCGTCAGGTCCTGACCCGGCTCCTGCAGGCCAAGATCGATATCTGCAGGGCCAACCTTTTCCTTTTTGGCATGACCTTCAAGGAAGACTGTCCTGATGTCCGAAATTCCCGGTCCTATGATGTCTATGAGGAATTCTGCAAGTGCGGTCTTGCTCCCAAAATGGTCGATCCCTGTGCCGATAAAGAAGAAGTCAGCCGTCTTTATGGGCTTGAACTGACGCCCTTGGAAGCTGTTCATGACGCGGACTGCATTGTTTTTTTGGTTCAGCATGAAGCCTTTCGAAAGCTGCAGCCCGGTCAAGTGGCAAGGTTGTTTCGCCGCCCGAAAGCGGGTCAGCAGCCAGTCCTCATTGACGTCAAGGGCATGTTTGAACGAAAAGCTTTTGAGAAAAAAGGCTTTCTTTACTGGAGCTTGTAAAAGGAAGTACCCATGAGAAGTGAAACAAAATTAAAAGTGGGTCTGGGCCTTGTCCTTTGTCTTTTTCTTGGAGGCGGGATATATGTCATCCAGGGGATGGTAAAAGACCTCAATGCTCGAGAAGTCACGCGGTTCATGGCTGAACCGGCTGCTTCCTACGAGACTTCGGAAGACGCCGTCAAAAAGGCTATTGAACGCTATCAACAGGGCACTGGACCAGCCCGCCTCCTTGCTCGTCCTGCCTCTTCATCGGTGCTTCTTGTTTTTGATGGACTGCCTTCCAAGACGGATACAGAGCGGCTCTTAGCGGTCCTTCGCAGCCATCAGGTTACGGCCCTTTTCTTTGTTGAAGGGGAAAATGCGGCCATGGATAAGGAACTTGTGCGCAAAATCAAAGAAGACGGCCATCTAATTGGCAACTTTACGTTCCATGGACAGGCACGGGCAGAGGCCCTGCCGCTTGATAAGTTCATGAAAGAAGTTGTGGACACACAGACGGCCCTATCGGATCTTACCGGATCGGCCCCACAATATATGCGGGCCCCGAGGACGCAGGTTACAGCCGACCTTCTAGTAAGGACAGCTGCGGCCGGTCTTCCTGTGTATGTAGATACGCCCCTTTTGTTTTACCCCGGTCAGATGGCAACTATAGATGCTGTCAGAACATTTGCCCTAGGCGTGGGAGGCGGGAGCATCCTTGCCGTGGAAAGCGGCGTCCCAGTCGTGGGCGGGCCTAAAAAGCCCAAGGTCCAAAGGGGGAAGAATGGGCCCATCGAGCACCCGCCCACAGTCAAGGACCGTCCAGAAAAAGCGCCCTCGGACGAGGCCAGTTTAGCAGAAAAAGTAGAGGTCTTGATTGAGTCCCTTCAACAGCGGGGCCTTAAGATTGTTGGATTGTAGGAGAAGGATTGTGAAAGAACATTGTGATGTCCTCACGAGGGAGAAAAAAGACCGGCGATTGTTATCCCATGTGCCGGATGCATCCGGGGTGCGCAGTCATCGGGACCGTCGCAGAGGAAACGGCGGCGGACAGGGCTCCGAGGATTTTGGTGCCTATATCAGGGAAGATGCTGCCGGACGGCGCTATCTCGTGGATTATGAAGTCACCGTTTGTGTAGGAAAGGACCGTATCAAGGCACAGGCCATTGACATTTCAACGACGGGCATGCTTCTTCATATAGAGCCAGGAAGTGATGAATCCTTGCTGATTGAAGGAACAACCCTTTCCCTTTCTTTTGAAATTACCCCTGGGACCCTGCCTGAAGGATATGAAATGAAAATCAAGGACCTAGCAGCTGCGGTCGTCAGGACGTTTCATAAAGAGGATCAGGCGGGTCTTTTCATTGGCGTGCAGTTTGCGGAAACGCTTGCCGAGTTTGCCAATAAAAAACGGGGCCGCTACATGCTGGGGATTGCTTCGTTTTTTCTTTTCATTGTTGTTTTTGTCATCATCATGATGCGGGCTGAATCGGTCCTTTATTTTCGATTCAACAAGACTCTTTATTTATATAGCATCATTGCCGCCACCCTGCTGCTGTCACGCTACCTTTTTGGCGCGTTCTACCGCCCCATGAAGGTGGATCCCGATTTTACGCCGGGGGTCACGATCATCATTCCTTGTTTCAACGAACAGGCGTGGATCGATCGAACCATCCTTTGCGCCATTAACCAGGATTATCCGCCTGAACAGCTGGAAGTCATCGTTGTCGATGACCACTCCACGGACAGCTCCTGTGAAGTGATCCAACAGACCATTGATTCCCTGACGGCATCAGATCAGCTTTTCCATACGGACCAGCGGATACGCTGGATCCGCCAGCCCCAGAACATGGGGAAGCGGGAAGCCATGGCCCGGGGAGCCGAGCTTTCCACAAAATCCCTCCTCGTCTTCGTGGATTCGGACTCTTTTCTTGATCCCTATGCCGTCAGGAATCTTGTCCAGCCATTCAAGGACGAAAAGATGGGCGGCGTGTCAGGACGGACCGACGTGGCCAATATCTACACCAATTCCCTGACCAAGATGCAGTCCGTCCGCTATTATATTGCCTTTCGCATCATGAAAGCAGCGGAAGGCTACTTTGATGCTGTAACCTGCCTGTCGGGCCCGCTTTCGTGCTATCGCAAGGACCTTGTCCTTGCCCATAAGGAGGCTTGGCTGCACCAGACGTTTCTGGGACAGAAGGCAACCTTTGGGGATGACCGGAGCATGACAAATTTCATCCTCCGCGGACATCGTACAACTTACCAGGATACCGCCATCTGTTCCACCATTGTTCCCAATACCCACCGCATGTTCCTCCGGCAGCAAATGCGCTGGAAACGGTCCTGGCTGCGGGAATCCCTGATTGCCGCTCGTTATATGTGGAAAAAGGAACCTTTTGCCGCCATTTTTTTCTATATGGGTTTTTTGGTACCCATTATTGCCCCCATCATTGTTCTCTATAATGTCTTTTATGTCCCCATCATGTACCGGATTGTCCCCTTGGGCTTTTTTGTCGGGATGTTCCTGATGGCGGCCCTAATGAGTCTTGCCCAGCTTTTTTTGCGGCGCAGCACAACTTGGATCTATGGTATGTGGTTCTGTGTCTATTATGAGCTGGTCCTTCTCTGGCAGATGCCCGTGGCTTGGTTCACGTTCTGGAAATCCAATTGGGGGACCCGTCCCACACCTGCTGACATAGGTTCTCAAAAAGGAGGGAAATCAAAGTCATGAGCCTTGGAGATCATGCCTATACGATGCTCAAGGACCGCCGCAAGAAACGGCGTGTCCTAATCGAGATTGTTATCCTCCTTTTGGTCCTGCTGGGAATTTTTTATGCTTTCTTTTTCCTAAAATCCTATACACCCTATGCTGAGGATGAGGCAAGTTCCACCCTCAATACAGGATTCATTGCCCTTTCCTATGGTGGGGTTGACCGGACGGGGCGGACATCGGACCTTATTGGGGAACCTCTTTTGAAGAATCATTTGGCAGCCCTTCGGAAAGCGGGCTATGTCACGATCACCAGCAAAGACGTGGCTGCTTATTATTATGAAGGGAAACGTCTTCCGCCGCGGTCCCTCTATCTGATGTTTGAGGATGGGCGCCGGGATACGGCTATTTTTGCCCAAAAGAGCTTGGAAAAATATAATTTCCATGCCACCATGTTTTCCTATGCGGAAAAACTGGAATCCAAGGATCCTAAGTTCCTCAGCAAACGGGACATGAAGTCTCTTTTGGATTCATCCTTCTGGGATATGGGAAGTGATGGGTACCGGCTGCGCTTCATCAACGTCTTTGACCGCTACCACAATTATCTGGGTGAGCTGACGCCGCTGCAGTTTTCCATGCTGCGTTCCAGCCTGGGACGCAATTACAATCATTATCTCATGGATTATCTCCGGGATAAGGATGGCTATGCAAGGGAAAGCTACCAGCATATGGTGCGGCGGATTGATTTTGATTATATGAACCTTCGCGATACGTACCAGCGGGAATTGGGCTTTGTTCCGGAAGCCTACGCCCTCATGCATGCCAACACCACTCAGTTTGGTAATCAGGATGACGTGAGTGCGGTCAATGAAAAGTGGATCCGCCGGCTCTTTACCATCAATTTCAATCGGGAAGGCAGTTCCTTCAATGCCCATAACAGCAGTCCTTACGACCTGACCCGCCTGGAACCGGGAACCCAATGGCCTGTCAATCATCTTTTGATGCGCGTGGCTGCTGATACGAAAGGCATGGGGAAGATTCCCTTTGAAGAGGGCGACAAAAAGCGCCAAGAAGCGTGGAAACGTCATTCTGGCGCCTCGGAAATCACGGGTAATTCCCTTATCCTTACGACGGCTCCCTACGGGATTGGACTGACCGAGCTTGTAGGCAGCAAAGCATACCAAAATTTCAGCCTTTCCGTTCGGCTTACGGGCAACACCTTTGGTCGGCAGCAGCTGTTTCTGCGGGCAAGCAAGGACCTTTCAAACTGCCTTCTCGTGGAATTGAGCGGCGGCAGGCTTATCGTTATGGAACGGCGCCATGGGAAAGATACACCGCTCTTGCAGGAAAATGTGGACGTGCTCCTTGGAAAATCCCGCCTTTCTGTTGAAGAAGCCCGGAAAGAAGCGGAAGTAAAGGACTATGAAACGCTCGCCCGCTATGCCCCGACAAGACAGATCGCTGAACGGTATGCCCAAAAAGCCATGGCACGAAAGGCGGAACCGGCCCGTTCTGTCAATGAGGGGGCTGCTCCCTATGAACCGAAGCTGGAACGAAATACCCGGGAAAGCCACAGCCTGACCCTTTCCCTTCAGGATGACCAGCTTTTGATCACCCTCGATGGGAAGGCGCTTGACCCTCTATCCGTCCTTGTCCTTGATCCAGGCTGTCTGTTTTTGGGGGCGGACATGGGGAAAAATGAAAGCTGGAGTCAAAAGAACCAGTCTGAAAGTGTGTATGATGCGATTTTCGAAGACCTTGTCATTCGCTCTCAAACGGGCCTTGATCCCCAAAAGGAGCAGGTTCTTTATTCCCTTGAGCTGTCTGGTCTTGACCGGTTCCGGTACGAAGCCGGGCAATACTGGGAAGACATCTTGAACTGGTTCCTTCGTTATATCTAAAAGAAAGGGGAAATTGCTGCCCTATGATCAATTTTCATCGATACCGCTGGGTTTTCTTGCTGGCCTTCATGGCCCTTTTAAGCCTAGTGGGCCCCACCCGGGAAGGCATGAGTGCCCATTTGTCCCTTTCGGCATGGATCACCTATTGGAACCGGGAACAAGGGGAAAAAGAAGCTCAGGTCCTTCAGGACCGTCTTCAGGACATTTCATATTTTGCCGCGTATTTCAATGACCGACAGGAATTGGTTTTCCCGGAGGGGTTCCAAAAACCGCCGCTTGCCGCAGATCGGGCCTATTTGACCATTGTCAATGATGTGGTCTTCCCTGATGGGACGAGTCGCTTGAAGGATACGGAGCAACTGGCCAGTCTTCTTGCGACGGGAGAGCGCCGCAGAAAGCATGCTGCCTCCATTCTTGATCTTGCGGAAAAACATGGTTTTTCAGGCGTGGAAATCGACTATGAGACCCTGTGGAAAAGGGGAGATACCCGTCTTCAGGAACACTTCCTGCGCTTTCTTTCCGAACTGGAAAAGCAGGCTTCACGGCGTCATCTCAAGGTCCGTGCCGTCCTGGAACCGTCGGCGCCATTTAGCGCCCCCTTCCCGAAAAACATTGAGTATGTTGTTATGGCCTATAACCTTCATGGCCCCCACAATGGCCCTGGACCCAAGGCCGATCTTGCCTTTATTCGCAGGACAATCGGGAAGATGAACGCCCTTACAGGGGAGGCTTCCCTTGCTTTTTCGCTGGGAGGTGCGGTATGGAAGGATGGAAAAGAAGGCCGTTTTCTTTCTGAACAGGCGGCAGCGGCCCTCGCCGAACAGTACGGTAAGGTTCCCCAACGGGATGCAGCCAGCGCGGCCCTTCATTTTTCCTATGAAGCCGATGGACACACCATGACTGTTTGGTACGCTGACGTTACGACCCTTGAAGCCTGGATCCAAGCGGCTATGGAAGCTGGCTATCCCCACGTTTTCCTGTGGTCCCTTGGGGGCAGCCGTGATCTTTCACACCTTGCTTCCAGTAAAGCGGAGGGAGGGAAGGAGTAAGCCGTGAAGAAACTCATCTTGCTGTGCCTTTTCTGTCTGTGCATAGGTTTTTCTTCCCTAAGCAAAGCCGAAAAGGCTCTAAGCATCATTCCAACAACCAAACAAGCCGTCATCTTTACTTTTGGCGGTCTGCAGAACGCCCAAACCGTAGCCGATGTACTCCAGCGCATGGATGAGGAAAAGCTGCGGGGTACCTTCTTTGTGACAGAGCGGGACCTGCGGGAAAATCAGGGAACCATCCGCATGATCAAAGGCCATGGCCAGGAAATTGGCATAGGGCTGCGTCCTGGGGACGCTCCCACACGGGAAGCGGTCAAAGGGCAGCTGGAGCGCATCAAGACGCGTCTCCAAAAAGAATACGGCGTGACGCCAACCGTGGTGCGGCAAATGTATGGTCCTTCCTCGCCCATCATTGAAGATGCCGCCCGTGAGATGGATCTCACACTGGTGGGACAGACACGCAATGTGGTCCTCACCCGGCTCAAAGACGCGGCGTCAACGGATGAAATCATGAACGCTGTCTTCAAAAAATGGGACCTTTCCCTGGGCCGGGGCCAGATTCTCTATTTCCGTCTGGATTTTCTTTCGGATCCCACCCTCATTGGCAAGGTCATGACGAGGATCCATAAGGAAAAGGTCGACACCAATACGTACCGGACCTTCCAGGACCAACCGGAAGCAAATCCTCGGAACGATTCGGCCTACCAAGTCCTTTCCGTCAGCGACGTCCTTAGCGATACGGCAAAGCGCTGGACCTATCCCGTTCCCAAGGACCGGATTCCTGAGGCACTCCAGCCGGGAACCATTGCTTATCCTGTGGACCGGCGGAATTTTTCCAAGGTCTTTTTATCCCACTATATCGGCGCGCCGCAAGTTGATGATAAGGACCGGATGTACGGCCTCGACCAGGATGTGATCCGCAAAGCCGATAAAAGCGGCGTCATCAAGACGGCTCCTGAACGAACCATTTTCCTGACTTTCGATGATTGGGGAACGGACAATACGATCAATCAGCTGCTTTATGTCCTTCGCAAACATAACGTGCCGGCAACCTTTTTTATCATTACGCGCTATATGCCGAGCAATCCAAACCTGCTGCGGGCCATTGCCGAGGAAGGGCATATCATCGGAAGCCATACGGACCTTCATGCCGCCATGGCCTTTCGGGATAAAAAAGGAAAGATTGTAGAATCCCAGGACCCAGAAGCCTACGCGGAAAATGTGGCTGAGGCCTATCGAAAACTGGCAGAAACCGTGGGCGATGTCAAGATAGGCGGCCGCTATAGCCTTTCCCGCCTTTTCCGTCCGCCCACCCTTGCCATAAGCGAAAACGGGGCCAAGGCGCTTTTTAACACAGGCTATACCTATTTGGTCTCTGGGTATGAAAGCACTGAGGATTATGCCGCCCACAGCCTTTCCCAACTGGTAGGGGCCATCAAGGCGGGCATCTATACACCTCAGCAAACGGTCCGCAAAGGATCCATCATCATCATGCACATGAGCGGTACGGCCCGTTTTACCCCGCAGGCCCTGGATATTGTCCTCACCCAGAATGAACTGCTGCGGGAAGATGATCCCCGAAAATTCAAGGTGGGGTACCTGACCGATTATTTGGTCCCTGGATATGATCAAATGAAATAAAGAAAAACCGTGAAAACAAGCGAAAAAATCGCTCCTTTTCACGGTCTTTTTTGCGATTAGGGGAAAAGATAGCTTGTCATGGAGATGCTTCCCAGGTTGCGGACATGGTTGAAGACTTTTGGCTTTTCCCCTTTGGATGCCCCTAAAAGATACAGAAGGGGTAAAAAATGGTCTGGTGTTGGTGCGGCGTAGGCGGCAAGAGGGTGGTTCCGATAGGTGAGGACGGCTTCATCATCGCGTTCCTGGACCTTTTCCGTAATAAAGGCGTCAAATTCATCAGCCTCTTTGGAACCGTGGGGATTGTTCCAGTCCGTCTGCATCAGGTTATGGACAATGTTTCCGCTGCCCGCAACGACGATGCCTTCTTCCCGCAGGGCGGCCAGTTTTTCTCCGAAGGCGTACTGCTCTTGAGGGGAAAGGGTCCCATCGACACTGAGGGGAACCACTGGAAGGGCTGCATCAGGGAACATATGGACGAAAAGCGTCCAAACTCCATGGTCAATGCCCCATTCTTCCGTCATGATGGCCCCTGTAAGGTCATGGATGCGGCGGGCTGTTCGAGGGTCGCCCGACGCCGGATACTTGACTTCATAAAGAGCTTGGGGGAACCCGTACATATCATAGATCTGTTCCGGTTTTGACGCGGCATTGACGTAGCTGCCCCGAGTGTACCAATGGGCGGAAACGACGGCAATCGCCTTGGGACGGCCATAGTCCGTGATGATCTTTTTTCCTAGATCCGTTAAGATTTTTGTCATTTCGTTATGGTCCAAGGCCAGCATGGGGCTGCCGTGACCAATAAATAGTGCAGGCATTCTTTTCATGGGGGAAACCTCCTCTGTTATTTCAATAAAACGCTATTTTTTAAACTTGCTCTGATTATAATTCCGCTCTATAATGAAAACAAGAACGGTTTTTTGTCTGACTTAGTATGAATTGCTTGACCTTTGGGAGGAAACACCATGAAACACGATGCTTTTGGGGTCTGCCCTTTTGTGACTGCCCAGCGGCTCCTGCAGGGAAAATGGGCCATTATCCTGCTCCATCAGCTCGATGGTGGGACAAAACGCTTTAGTGAGCTGGAACGGGCAACGGGCATCACCCACGCGACCCTTGCTTCCCAATTAAAGGCCCTGGAAAAGGACGGCCTTGTTACGCGCCATGTCTATGCAGAGGTTCCGCCCCGTGTGGAATATGCCCTCACGGACATGGGCCGCCGTTTTGGTCCTGTGCTTGCAAGCATCGAGACCTGGGGAAACGAATACATCGCCTATCTGAGGACGCAAAAATAGGGAAAACGGACGCTGGCGTTTTTGAAGCGAAAAGATTTCCTTGTGGTATAATGACAGTATCTTTTAATGTATGGGGGTTATTTTCATGGACTATAAAGAACTTGTTGAAAATGCACGGAAATGCCTCGGCAAATGCCATGGCTGCCCAATCTGCAATGGCGTTGCCTGCCGCAATACCATCCCTGGTCCTGGCGCGAAAGGGGTAGGGGACACGGCCATCCGCAATTATCAGGCTTGGCAGGACGTCCGCGTCGTGATGGATACACTGTGCGAAAAAAAGGAAACGGATACCCGTCTGTCCCTGTTTGGACATACTTTCTCTTATCCATTTTTTGCCGGCCCTGTTGGCGCGGTTGCCATGCATTACAGCGATAAGTACAATGATGTGACCTATAACGCCCAGCTCGTCCCGGGCTGTGCCGAGGCAGGCATCCTTGCTTTTACGGGTGATGGCATGGACGCGGAAGTCATGCGCGGTGCTACGGACGCCATCAAGGACTGCCAAGGTGTGGGCATTCCTACGGTGAAACCTTGGAATCTGCAGATGATCAAGGAAAAGATGGACCTGGTCAAGGCTTCGGGTGCGCTTGCTATTGCCATGGACGTAGATGCAGCCGGCCTTCCCTTCCTTAAAAAATTCGTGCCGCCCGCAGGCAGCAAATCGGTGGAAGAAATGAAGGAAATCATTGCCCTCATGGACGTACCCTTTATCGTCAAGGGCATCATGAGCGTCAAAGGGGCCGTCAAGGCTGCCCAAGCAGGTGCCGCGGCCATCGTCGTTTCCAACCACGGAGGCCGCGTCCTGGACCAGAGCCCTGCTACGGCCGAAGTCCTGCCGGAAATTGCGGCCGCTGTGGGCGGAAAGGTCAAAATCTTTGTTGACGGCGGAATCCGTACCGGTGTTGATGTCTTTAAGGCCCTTGCTTTGGGCGCTGATGCCGTCCTTATTGCCAGACCCTTTGTCAATGCTGTTTATGGCGGCGGCAAGGAAGGTGTACGCTGCCTTGTTGATAAATTGGGGGCTGAACTCAAGGATACGATGGAAATGTGCGGAGCAGCCACGCTCCGTGAGATTACGGGCGATATGATCCGGAGGTAACTTCTTTGCTGAAAGGAAAACATCTTTCTCCTAACCAAGTGGTTGCCCTGACGTTCCTGGGGCTGATCCTTGCAGGCGCTTTCCTTTTGATGCTGCCCATTTCCCATAGGGATGGGACATGGATGCCTTTTCTTGATGCTTTATTTACAGCGACTTCTGCTTCCTGTGTCACAGGCCTTGTTGTCTGTGATACAGGAAAGGTTTTTTCTCTTTTTGGTCAGTTGGTCATCATTGGGCTCATCCAATTGGGTGGACTTGGTCTGATGCTTTTTGCCACGCTTTTTTCCGTTGCCTTGGGGCGGCGCATCAATCTCCAGGATCGCATGATGATCCAGGCTTCACTCAACCAGAATGACATGAGCGGCGTGGTCCGGATGAGCCTGCGCGTGGCTAAATATACAGCTGTCGTGGAAGGGGTCCTCGGAACGGCCTTGGCGCTGCGCTTTTATCCTCAGTTCGGCCTCAAGGGCATCTATTATGGGTATTGGCATGCCATTTCCGCCTTTTGCAATGCAGGCTTCGACCTTTTTGGCAATTATCAGAGCCTTGTGGCCTATGTCCATGATCCAGTGGTCAATGGCCTTATAGCCCTGCTCATCATTTTGGGCGGCATCGGCTTTGCTGTCATGAGTGACGTGGTCCATACCCGACATTTTAGGGATTACCGGCTCCATACAAAGCTCGTCCTTGTTTCGACCGTGGTCTTGATCGGTCTTGGCGCACTCCTCATCCAGGTCATGGAATTTGATAATGGAAGGACCTTGGGAACCCTTTCGGCCGGCGACCAATGGATGGCCAGTTTCTTCCAGTCCGTTTCTGCCCGTACGGCAGGTTTCAATACCTTTGACCTGATGCAGATGCGCACCCCAACTATCCTTGTCATGGTGCTCCTTATGGTCATCGGGGCTTCCCCAGCCTCAACGGGCGGTGGCATCAAGACGACAACGGCCGCCTTGCTGATCCTTTCTGCGCATCAGGTGCTCTTCCAAAAGCCGGAGTGTGTCATTTTTGGGAGGCGTATTGACCAGGATACCATCCATCGGGCCTTTGCCATTACCACTTTGTCCATCATCTGGATCTTTCTTGCCATCATTGGCATTACCTATCTAGAGGAGACAACGCTTGTAGAGGCCCTATTTGAAGTGGTTTCAGCCTATGCGACGGTGGGACTTTCCAGCGGACTTAGCCAGCATCTTACGGCCGGCGGGAAGGTCATCATGATCCTTTCCATGTATGCCGGACGCGTGGGCATCATGACGTTTGCCATGGCTCTTACGGCCCGCCGCAGGGAAGCCTTGATCCGTTATCCTGAAGAAAAGATCATCATTGGCTAGGAGCATAACTATGAACAAAAAGAAACAATTTGTTGTCTGGGGCCTGGGCCGCTTTGGCGCGTCCGTTGCAGAGACTTTGGTCGGAATGGGCCATGAGGTCCTGGGCATTGATAATGACGAAGAAGTGGTCCAAGAAATGGCCGGCAAGCTGACCCATGTTGTTGTCAGCGAAACCATTGATGAAACGGTGGTCAAAAGTCTGGGCCTGCGGAACTTTGACGCAGCCATCATTGCCATCGGGGACCTTGAACCAAGTCTTCTGTGCTGCATGATCCTTAAGGAAGCCGGTGTGGCAACCATCCTTGCCAAGGCTTCTTCTGAGATCCACGGCAAGATGCTCAAAAAAATCGGCGCCACGTCCGTCATCTTTCCGGAACGGGACATGGGGCGGCGGGTCGGCCACAGTTTGGGCTTTACCAACATCCTTGACTTTGTGGAACTGTCCGACAACATTTGCCTTGTTGAACTGGATGCCCCGGTTGGGGCCGTCGGCAAGAGCTTGGTCGACCTTGATGTACGGCGTCGTTTTGGCGTCAATGTCGTAGCCGTCAAGCATCCCGACAAAAAGACGGAAATCAGCATGGATCCGCAAAAACCGCTTATTGCCAGAGATATCCTTGTGCTCATCGGCAGCCAGAATGATATTGAAAAGCTGAGGGAAGCGCTATGATCAAACGACTGACATCCCTCCAGAATGAAACCGTGAAGAAAGCTGCCAGCCTGCAGCAAAAAAAATACCGTCAGCGGGAAGGCCTCTTCCTCGTCGAAGGGGTCCGTGCTGTACGGGAAGTGCGCTCGTCTGCGTGGACCGTGACGGCTTACTTTTTTACGGACCTTCCTGAGGACTTCCAAAAAGAAGCCCAAACGTCAGACATCCCTTATTATGAAGTGACTGGGGACATCATGAAGAAACTGACCGCAACGGAAGAACCCCAATCGCTGGCAGCCCTGGTCCGCCTTGAGGAAAGGCGCCTGGAAACGGTCCATCCGGGAAAGGGCCTGATCCTTGTCCTTGATGAAATCCATGATCCCGGAAATGTCGGGACCATGATCCGTACGGCGCGGGCCATGAATGCCGAAGGCGTCATCCTGCTTTGCGGGAGTGCCGACCTGTATAACCCCAAGGTGGTACGTGCAGCCATGGGGAACCTCTTCCATATTCCGGTCTTTACGGGGATTACGGAAGACGTCCTTATGGATTTTGCTCAAAAAGAAGGCTGGACCTTGGTGGCGACGGCGCTTGAAGGCGCCGTTGACCTACGGAAGTTTACTTATCCCTCAAAGACGCTCCTCATCATGGGCAGTGAGGCCGAAGGGGTTTCTTCAAGTCTTTTGGAAAAAAGTGCTGCCCGCGTCAAGATTCCCATGCTGGGGGAAGCAGAAAGCCTCAATGTCGGCGTTGCAGCAGGCATCCTGCTCTATGAAGCCATGGTCCAACAGGGTCTGACAGGGAACTGATGTCTCCTTTCCCAAATGATTGACGTACCCAGACCGCGAGTGTATAATATCATCGTATATCGACAATGCAATGAGGGAGACAGTACTTCCTATTTCTGGCAGAGCGATTCAGGGACGGTGTGAGCCTGGACAGAAGGAAATGGGAAAGAAAATCACTCCGGAGCTGGTCATCGAAATCACAGTAGAATGACCCGTTTTATGGCCGTTATCCCATACAAAGTGGCAGGGTAAGCCTGTCATGAGGGTGGTACCACGGGTTAAACCTCGTCCCTTAGGGGACGGGGTCTTATTTTTTGGAGGTGGAGCAAGTGTCAAAAGAAAATGAAGGGTATGGAAGCACGCTGAACCTTCCTGCCACAGATTTCCCTATGCGCGCGGGGCTTCCCAAAAGGGAACCAGACTTTTTAACGTTCTGGAAGGATAAGGATATCTATCAAAAGAAACTGAAGGCCCACGCAGGCCATAAAAAGTTCATCCTTCACGATGGCCCTCCTTATGCCAATGGCAAGATCCATTTGGGTCATGCCCTTAACAAAATCCTCAAGGATATCATCCTGAAGTATAAATATGCCCGCGGTTTTGATACCCCCTATACACCGGGCTGGGATACGCATGGGATGCCTATTGAGCACGCCTGTCTCAAGGAAGTGGGTGTTGACCGTCATAAACTCAGCGCCCTTGAACTTCGCAAGATGTGCCATGACTATGCCCTGAAATGGATCGATATCCAGCGCGAAGGCTTCAAACGGCTTGGCGTCCAAGGTGATTGGGATCATCCTTACATTACCATGAAACCGGCTTTTGAAGCTGAACAGATCCGCGTCTTTGGGGAAATGGCCCACAAAGGCTACATCTATAAAGGCAAGAAGACCGTTTATTGGTGCCCGCACTGCGAAACGGCCCTGGCGGAAGCTGAAATCGAATATGCAGACCAAAAGACGCCGACCATCTACGTAAAGATTCCTCTTTTAGATGCAAAGGGCAAGGCACCGGAAGGCGCCCAGGATAAGAAGATATCCATGGTCATTTGGACGACGACGCCGTGGACCATCCCGGCAAATGTCGCCGTTACGGTCAATCCTGATTTTGAATATGCTTGGGTTGAATACGGGGATGAAGTCCTCATCATGGCAAGCGAACTTGTCGGGAAAGTCGCTGAGGAATGCGGCATCACCTTTGGCAAGGTCCTTGGAACGACGAAGGGCCGCGATATGGAATTCATGGAATGTGAGCATCCTTTCCCTGAATATAACCACCGCAAATCCCTCGTCTGCCTGGGTGACTATGTTGACCTTGAAACTGGTACGGGCTGCGTCCATACGGCTCCTGGCCATGGTGATGTCGACTATCTGACAGGCCTTAAATATCACCTTGATATCCTTTGCCCTGTTGATGAAAAGGGCTGCTATACCGACGAAGCCGGGGAAGCCTTGAAGGGTCATTTTGTCTTTGACAGCAATGGCCTTGTCATCAAGCATCTGGCCGAAACGGGCTATCTGTTGGGCAAGAAAAGCATCCATCACCAATATGCCCATTGCTGGCGCTGCAAGAACCCCATCATCTACCGCGCGTCGGAACAGTGGTTCTGTTCCGTTGATGGGTTCCGTGAAGACGCACTGAAGGCCATCGATCACGATGTCCAGTGGATTCCGAGCTGGGGCAAGGCCCGTATCCACAACATGGTCCGTGACCGTCATGACTGGTGTATTTCCCGTCAGCGCGTCTGGGGCGTGCCTATTCCTATCTTCTACTGTGAAGACTGCGGAGAACCCCTCATCAATCCCGATACGATCAGCTATTTGGCTGCCATCTTCGAAAAGGAAGGCAGCGATGCCTGGTGGGCCCATACGGCAGAAGAACTGCTGCCGAAAGGCACGAAGTGCGCCAAATGCGGCGGTACCCACTTCCGCAAGGAATCAGACATCATGGATGTTTGGTTCGACTCTGGATCTTCCCATCGCGCCGTCCTCAACCATTTTCCCGGTCTTACCTGGCCGGCTGACCTGTACCTTGAAGGCAGTGACCAGCACCGCGGCTGGTTCCAGTCTTCCCTTCTGACGAGCGTTGCGACGACGGGCAAGGCCCCGTACCGTGCCGTCCTGACCCACGGCTATACCCTTGATGGGGAAGGCCGCAAGATGAGTAAGTCCCTCGGCAATACCGTCGCCCCTCAGGATATCATCAAGGATTATGGTGCCGATATCGTTCGTCTGTGGGTTTCTTCCACGGACTACAAGGGTGATGTCCGCGTCTCGAAGGAAATCATCAAACACGTATCCGAAGTATACCGCAAGATCCGCAACACCATCCGCTACATCTTGGGCAATACATCTGATTTCGACGCTGAAACCATGAAGGTTCCTTTTGCTGAAATGGAAGAACTCGACCAGTGGGCCCTCATGCGTCTTCAGGAACTCAAAAAAGACGTCGAGAAAGCCTATGAGAACTATGATTTCCATGTAGTTCACCATGCTATACATGATTTCTGTACCGTTGACATGAGCTCCTTCTACCTTGATATCATCAAGGACCGCCTCTATGCAAGCAAGAAGGATGATAAGAAGCGCCGCAGTGCACAGACGGCCATGTACGAGATCCTCAGTGACCTCATCGTCATGCTCGCTCCGATCCTTAGCTTTACCATGGAAGAAGTGTACCAGTTCATGAAGAAACCGGCAGGCGCTCCGGAAAGTGTGCTCATGCTGGAATGGCCGAAACTCCATGAGGAATATCTGGACCAAGCCAAGATGGAAAAATGGGAACACTTCATTGCAATTCGCGGTGAAATCACGAAGGTCCTCGAAAATGCACGTCGGGAAAAGACCATCGGCCACTCCCTTGATGCCAAGGTGGATCTTTATGCCACGGGCGAAGCCTATGAGCTCTTGAAGCCCTTGGAAAAGGAACTGCCGACCCTGCTCATTGTCTCCCAGGCTGCCATCCATGAAGGAACCGATGGCGGGATGAAGACCGAACGCGAAGACCTGACCGTGGCTGTTGCGGCCGCTGAAGGCGAAAAATGCGAACGCTGCTGGAATTACGATCCCACCGTTGGCAAGGATCCGAACCATCCGACCTTATGTCATCGCTGCATCGAAGTCCTGAGCGACTAAGATAAAAGGCTGCAGGAACCCTTTTTGGGCTCCTGCGGCTTTTTTTCGTCCTGATGAGGGAACCGGTCCTGAAAGAGGACTTGACAGAACGGAAGAAAATGAATACTATATACGTAACGGAGGTATAGTACTATGATGCACGCAAAAACCGAAAGGGATAAAGACTGCCGGGAATACAAGGATCTCATCAAACGCCTTAACCGAATCGAGGGACAGGTGCGGGGGCTCAAACGGATGCTGGAAGAAGACCGTTACTGCGTGGATATCCTGACCCAGGTCAGTGCCATCAACAGTGGGCTCAATGCGTTCAACCGCAAGCTGATGTGCGATCATATCAAATCCTGTGTGGTTAACGATATCCGTGCAGGGGATGATACCGTCGTTGATGAACTTTGTGAAACCATGCAGAAACTCATGAAATGAGTCCATGGTTCTTGGGAAGGAGCCACATAATATGGAAAAAACATTGAATGTCAAAGGAATGATGTGTGCCAACTGCCAGAAACATGTCCATGATGCCCTGCTCGCTATGGACGGCGTTTCCGCTGTTGACGTCAGCTTGGAAAAGGGAACCGCGAAGGTAACGGCATCCCGTGAAATCCCCACGGATGAATTCAAATCCGTCATCAGCGAAGCCGGTTACGAACTGGTTTGATCAACCTGACACCATGAACTGCTGCACAGAGCTGCAGCAGTTTTTCTATCTAAAGGAGAGATCATATCATATGAAAGTCCTGCTTTTAAACGGCAGCCATCATCAAAATGGCAATACGGCACTGGCCCTTGAGGAAGCGGCAAAAGCCATTGAGGCAGAAGGCGTCGAAACGCAGCTGTTCCAAATCGGCGCTGGGGCCATCCGGGACTGCATTGACTGCGGAAAATGCACGGAAAAAGGATGCATCTTCACCGATGATCCGGTCAATGCCTTCATTGCAGAAGCAAAGAAAGCCGATGGATTTATCTTTGGGACCCCTGTTTATTATGCCCATCCGGCAGGGCGCGTCCTGTCCTTTTTGGACCGCGTCTTTTATGCCGCAGGCGGCGTCTTTCGACTGAAGCCCGGCGCCAGCATTGCCGTGGCAAGACGGGCCGGCACGACGGCGAGCTTTGACGTTATGAACAAGTATTTTAGCATTGCGGAAATGCCTGTTGTCAGCTCTACTTATTGGAATGTGGGTCACGGCCTTGCTGCCGGAGACATCCTCAAAGACGCAGAAGGGCTCCAGACGATGCGCAATTTGGGTAAGAACATGGCCTATCTCCTGAAATGCCTTGAAGCGGGAAAAAGAGCCGGTGTCGAGCTTCCCAGGACCAAGCGGGAGGTCTGGACACATTTTATCCGCTGAGGATTTCTTACCCTGATGAGTTGACAGCTTTGTTTCCAAAAAATTTACTTTTTCTGGAGCCGTCTTTTTGAAAGAAATCTGTCCCCTTATCCCGTCAATCGAGCATTGGAGCCGTGATAGCCAAGGAGGCCTGGAAATTGTACATTCCCTTGCATGGCAATATTTGACATGATATAATGCAGGAAGTCGTTCAATTAACGCTTCATGAAGAAAGGATGATTCAATTGAAAAAGCAATTCATGGCAGTCGTCATTGCCCTTTTGGTATGCCTTGGGTATACTGGCGCCATGGTTCCGGCAACGGCCTTTGCTGCCGAAGCAACCATCGGGTATGTTGACCTTAACACGGTCTTTTCCCATCACCCTGATTTTGCCAGTGCTCGTGCTGCCCTGAATCTGGAACAGCAAAAGGCACAGCAGGAATTCCGGGAAAAAGCTCCTAGCCTTGATGACAACGGCAAACGGGCCTTGGACAACACCTTGACCGAACGCATTGCCAAACGGGAACAGGAACTCTTCAATCCGATCCGTGAAAAGATCCTGAAGGCAGTCAGCAAGGTTGCCAAGGAACGCGGACTTTCCACAGTCCTGACGAGCAGTGCTGTTGTTGATGGCGGCACGGACATCACCAAAGACGTCCTCAAAGCTGTCGGCGGAAAATAAAATGAAGGAAGAACCGTTGCTTTGGCAGCGGTTTTTCTTTATCCTGGAGCCAATGATCTGGCGCTGTTTTCTTCTGGGCGCCCGCTTCATTGGCTCCATTTTATGATATAATAAAGAGAAGTATGACCAATCAGGGGAATGATTTTCCCTTTTTCCATAGTTCATGCGCCGCTTTGCGGTAATTTCATTGAGTGGAGGATATCCCTTATGAACCAAAAGGCACTTGCCTTACTCGTTACCATGATGGTATGCATGCCGGGTGCGGCCTACGCCGCTAGGACATATGACGGCCAGCCCCTTGCCACGAAAAACGGTCCTGCCTATGAGCCGCAGACTGTCGATGATGTGGCCCGACGGGCCGCGCAAGCAGAAGCCATCCGCAAACTCCAGGATGAACCCGACCAGTTTGCGGAAGAGGCGATTCAGGCCAAGCAGGAAAGTGAAAAAGAAAAGAAGGCCCGAAAGGAGCGGGGAGAGGACAAAGCGACAAGCGAGTCCGATCTGCCTATCACCATTTATGGGGATCATGTCCTGTACCACTCCGATACGGGGGAATTTACAGCCAGCGGCAATGTGCGCCTCTATCAGGGCACGCAGCGCCTTTATACGACAGAAGCCCGGGGCAATGCCTTGACAGGGGATGTGTACTTGCTCCAAGGGGGCCGCATGATTGATCCCCCTAACACGACTGATTCCGATTGGGGCCATTATAATTTCAAGACCCAGACCGGGACTGTGCGCAATATGAAGGGAACGAACGGGGATGACCTCTACAAGGCGGATATTGCCCACATCTATAAGGATCATGTGGACCTGGACCAAGGGGCGTCCGTAACGCGCTGCCCTGCTGTAGAGCATCCGCCATGCCTGGAAGTTAGGGCCGATCATGTGGTCATCTACCCCAATGACAAGATCATCGCCTATGGGGTCAAGGTCTATCTTAAAGGAAAGCACATCTATAGCCGCGACCGCTGGATCAACCGGCTGAACGATGGGGAAAACAAGCAGAGCTTTGTGCCCCATATTGGCTATGATGAAGATCAGGGAATCAAGCTGCGTTACAATTATTCCTATGATTTCAGTGACCATAACACGCTGGACGCGGACATCAAATACTATTCCAAGATTGGCTGGCGTCCTATGTTTACGGATACTCAGGACGAACGGAATTTCTATGTCCGTTATATGGAAGGCTTTGACGAGGACGATAACAACAACTGGATCCGCAAGATGCATGATATCAAGGTGGGGTATAAGCCGCACCGGATTTCCGATTCCCTGCCCCTTTCCTATTCTGCCTATGCAAGCCATGGGCTTTGGAAGGACAAGCGGATCAAGAGTTGGCATACGGAATATGCCGTCTTCCTGAACCATGACCCGATTACCCTCATCCATGGCGACCGCCCCCTGACTTTGGGCCTTGGTGTGGGCCGCAAATGGATCAATGAGAGCGAGCGGGATTCTACCCGGAAGACCTGGCTTTATTCGGCCACCCTGCGCAAGAACCTGGGTGCTGGGTTTAGCAGCTGGTTGGGCTACTATTGGGAAAAACGGCAGGCTTCCATCTTTGACTACGGTCGTCCCGATATGGACAGGGAAGTCCAATTTGGTCTTTCCAAGACCTTTACGCCACGCGACAACGTGACCTTCATGACGCGCTATGACGAAGCCGGACACAATATTTATGAGTATATCTGGAGATGGAGACACGATTTCTGCTGCTTCCGATTGACCTTTGAATATCGTGACAAACGCTATAAAGGCGGCGATGATGAATGGAGTGTACAATATGAACTTTTCCGCTGGTAATGCACGTGAACTCATTGATGGCCGTTTTCTGGAACATGAAAAGCTCGTCCACCGCGTCATGGGCAGCAAAAAGCTGATGAAGGACCTGGAAGACGCGGCCGGGCTCATGAAGATGACCCTTCTTTCAGGAAACAAGATCATGTTTTGCGGTAATGGCGGTTCCGCGGCCGATGCCCAGCATTGGGCGGCTGAAATCGTAGGTCGTTTCCAAAAGGAGCGGGCTGGTATGGCGGGACTTGCCCTGACGACGGATACGTCGATCTTGACCGCTGTGGGGAATGATTACGGCTATGACCGCATCTTTTCCCGTCAGGTCGAAGGACTGGGACGGGAAGGGGACCTTCTGGTCGGCATTTCCACGAGCGGCAACAGCAAAAACGTAGTGGAAGCCATCTTGATGGCGAAAAAAAAGGGCATCCGTACCTTAGGATTTACCGCCAAAGGCGGCGGCAAGATGGCGGAACTCTGTGATCTCCTTCTTGCCGTCCCTACGGAAAACACGGCCCGGGCCCAGGAAATCCATGAAATCATGGGCCATATCCTTTGTGAATTGGTGGAATGGGAATGAACAGTCAATCTGTGATTGAATTATTGACCGAAAAAATCACGCATCTGCGCATTGCCGTGATTGGTGATGTTATGCTTGACCGCTACGCCTATGGGGAGGTGCGCCGCATATCCCCGGAGGCTCCGGTTCCCGTCACGCGTGTAAAACGGCTGACCTCCGTTTTGGGCGGTGCCGGCAATGTGGCGGCAAACCTGGCAGGCCTGGGGGTCCAGGTCTATGTGGCGGGCATGACGGGGGAAGACGATCACCGCCGCGTCCTTGAGAAGAAACTTCGGGAGCTGGGAATTGATTACAGCGGCCTCATTGCTTCGCCCAAACGCAGCACCATTACCAAGATGCGTATCATTGGCGCGCGGCAGCAGATGCTGCGTCTTGACTTCGAGGAACCGGGGGATCTCCTGCCCGATGAGGAACAGGCTCTTCTCCAGTGGCTCCGCAAGCGCCTTGATGAGGGACTTGACGGGATCGTCCTTTCGGATTATGCCAAAGGAACCTGTTCAGATCGTTTCTGCCAGATGGTCATCACCCAGGCAAAGGCGGCCCATGTACCGGTCCTTGTCGATCCCAAAGGGTCCGACTGGTCCAAGTATCGAGGCTGCGATTTCATTACGCCCAATGTCAAGGAAATGTGTGAAGCGGCAGGAAAGGTTGTTCCCAATGTAACGCCTGCCTTGGTGGAACTGGCCCAACAGGCCCGCGAAACCTTTGATATCCGCTATGTGGTCGTCACTCGTTCGGAAAAGGGCGTTACCCTTGTTGGAAAAGATGACGTCATTACAAAAGCCGCCACGGCACAGGAAGTCTTTGATGTTTCTGGTGCAGGGGATACGGTTGCCTCCGTGCTCCTTGCGGCCATTTCGGGAAAGCTTTCCCTTGCTGATGCCTTGGAGTTATCCAATAAAGCGGCGGGGATTGTTGTTTCCAAGGTGGGAACCTATCCTGTCCATAAAGAAGAACTGCTTCGTGAGATCCTTGCTGATTCGCAGCCAGAAAGCCTCGACTATCGGCCTATGACCTGGGATGAAATGGCCCGGCTTACAAGGACCTGGCAGCAGGCAGGAGAGACCGTTGTCTTTACCAATGGCTGCTTCGATATTCTCCATGCCGGCCATGTGCAGTACCTGCAGCAGGCCGCCCAGCTGGGAGATCATTTGATCATTGGCGTCAATACGGACGACTCCGTGCGGCGTCTCAAGGGACAGACGCGTCCTTTTAATCACGAAACGGATCGGGCAAGGCTGCTTGCCAGTCTCCGTGATGTCGACGCCGTAGCCTTATTTGGGGAAGATACGCCGACGGAACTGATCAAAAAGATTCGCCCCGATATTCTCGTCAAGGGCGGCGATTACAAGAAGGAAGAGGTGGCTGGCCGGGAATATGCACGGGCGGTAGAAATCCTGCCCTTCAAGGAAGGCTATTCCACGACAGGAATTGTTGAAAAGATTGTTGCACTTGTGAAGGAGGGCAAACTATGATTATTGTAACCGGTGGTGCCGGTTTTATCGGCAGCAACATCGTAAAAGGTCTGAACGACCAAGGCCGGGATGATATCCTTGTTGTCGATAACCTGACCAATATGGTGAAATTCAAGAATATCCAGGGTCTCAAGGTTATGGATTACTGCGATAAGCTGGACTTCATCGAAGACGTGAAAAATGGCAAATGGAACCATGCGCCCATCGAAGTCATCTTCCACGAAGGCGCCTGCTCCGATACGATGGAATATAACGGCAAGTATATGATGGAAAATAACTTCCAGTATACAAAGACCTTGATGCACTTTGCCATGGACCGCAAGATCCAATTCCTCTATGCTTCTTCGGCGTCAACTTATGGCAGCGGCCAGAAAGGATTCCGCGAAGAACCAGCCTGTGAAGAGGCCCTCAATGTCTATGCTTTTTCCAAACTCTTTTTTGACAACTATGCCCGCCGCTATTTTGACAAGGCGGAAAGCCAGATTGCGGGCTTCCGGTATTTCAACGTCTACGGACCTCAGGAAAACCACAAGGGCAAGATGGCTTCCATGGTACGCCAGATGTTCCTTCAGTGGCAGAAAGACCATGAGGTCAAGCTCTTTGGCGAATATGATGGCTATGGCCCAGGTGAACAGACAAGGGACTTCATCTACGTCAAAGATGTCGTCAAGGTACTTTTTTATTTCTGGCAGCATCCGGAACTAAAGGGTGTCTATAACTTGGGAACGGGCAAAGCCCATACCTTTAACGAGATGGCAAAAGCCGTCCTGGACTTTTTTGGCAGCGGAAAGCTCGTTTACGTTCCGTTCCCGGAGGTCCTCAAGGGGAAATACCAAAGCTATACCCAGGCAGATACGACAAAACTCCTTCAAACGGGCTATGATGGCGGATTTACGGATTTTGCCGAGGCCGTCAAGGAATACTGCGGCGTACTCCAGGCCTCTGACGGATATTATCGCTAAGGAGGATGGCTGTGGGACAAAAAGCCGTATTTCTTGACCGCGACGGTGTCCTTGATGTGGACACGGGATATATCAGCCGTCCGGAAAAGCTTCAGTGGATTCCAGGCGCCAAAACAGCCTTGGCACGGCTGAATCAGCTAGGATACGCTGTTTTTGTCGTAACAAACCAAAGCGGGATTGCAAGGGGATACTATACCGTAGAGGACATGAAGGCTCTTCATGCTTTCATGGCGGCGGAAATCGAAAAGGCCGGCGGTCAGATCACCCATTTTTATTACTGTCCCCATCATCCAACAAAAGGGACTGTCAAGGAGCTGGTGCATCCTTGCTCTTGCCGTAAACCCCAGCCTGGCATGATCCTGCAGGCTTTTTCTGATTACGCTCTTTTGCGGGACGGCTCCTTTCTCATCGGCGACCGCCAAAGCGATATCGACGCTGCTCTTGCAGCAGGCCTGCCGGGCTATCTCTTCCAGGAAGAAAATCTGGATGAATTTTTGCAAAAAATCTTGGGCATCGAGGCGAATGGACGTGGACTATCAGAACATCCTCATTATTAAAATGAGCTCCCTCGGGGACGTGATCCATACGCTTCCCTTTGCGGGTGCCCTGCGGCAGCGTTTCCCCAAGGCCCGGATCTCGTGGCTTGTCCATCCCCAGTTTGGTGCCTTTATTCCAGGACCCCCCATCATTGATGAGGTCCTTTATTTTGATAAGGCTGCTTTCAATAAAATGGATCTCAAGGGAAAATGGCGCACGCTGAAAACCTTGCGTCATACCCTCCATGAAAAACACTTTGATCTCGTGATTGATATGCAGGGCCTTTTCAAAAGTGCGGTCATGAGTCTTTTGACGGGAACGGCAACCCGCATTGGCTATGGGGAAATGAGGGAAGGCAGCGGTCTTGTTTCTAAGGCCATCATTGGACCCCATATCAAGGACCATGTCATTGAACGCTATCTTGATGTCGCCCGGTTTTTGGGTGCGGACGTAAAGGAAGTGTCCTTTCCCATGCCGACCCTGCAGCATGAAACGGAGACGGTCCAAAAAAAGCTTGCCGCCTTAGGCTTGGCTCAAGGGTCGCCCTACATTGTCCTTGCGCCCGGCGCAAGGTGGGAGACCAAAAGGTGGCCTGCCGACCATTTTGCCAAACTGGCCCAAAAGTTCATGGATGAGGGATACAGCGTGGTCCTTTGCGGCGCACCCGATGATGCCAAACTAGGGGAGCGAATCCGCGAAATGACCAATTATCCAAAACAGCTCTTTGATCTAATAGGCCGCACGAGCCTGCGGGAACTGGGGGCCCTCATCAAAGGGGCACTTTTTTATGTGAGCGCTGATACGGGGCCACTGCATATTGCAACCGCTTTCAAGAAAGACCTGGTCGCCCTTTATGGACCGACCCGCCCGGACCGCACGGGCCCTTATGGGGATGCGGGGGCTACGATTCTTGTAAGCCCTGAGTCCTGTGCCGGCTGCCTCAATAAAACCTGCAGTCATTGGACCTGCATGGCCGCCATTACACCGGATGCCGTCTTTCAGGAATTTCAAAAGAAAGTAGGAAAGAACCATGATTGACCTTTCCCATAAGAAAATCATCGTGACCTTCCTTATGCATCTTGGGGATCTTGTGCTGACAACGCCCTTTATCCACGCACTGAGAAAAGCGGCGCCTACGGCAGAAATCACCTATCTTGTGGATGAAAAATTAAAGGATGTGGTCCTCCACAATCCATATATCGACCATGTGTGGACCATCGATAAAAAAGGACGGGACAATCATCTTCGAGCACTCTGGGCCATGGGACAGAAGATTACGGACGGGCACTTTGATGTTCTCATCAACCTTCACCCCAATGAGCGCTGCTCCTTTATCGATGCCGTGGCCCGGGTACCTGTCAAGGTGGGCGCCAGTCATTTACTCTTCCGCGGTTTTTTTGATCCCTACATCAAGTTGAACCGTACCCTTCACGCCGCCGATATGTATCTTGATGTTCTCACCCGTTTGGGCGTGACCCATTTAGAACATAATGGTCTGGAAGTTTTCCCTGGCAAGGCGGATTTCCACAAAGCCGAAGCCTTTTGGCAGGAGGCGGGCCTATCCCCGGAAAAGGGGCTGGTGGGCTTTAACATCGGAAGTGCCGTTGAAACAAAACGCTGGGCACCGGAACGCTTTGCCGCTGTTGCCGATACTCTTAAGGAAGAAGGCTATGAAACCGTCTTTTTTGGCGGTCCTATGGACCGGGAGATGGTGGAGGCCGCCATTTCCAAGATGAAGACAACGCCCCTTGTGGCCACAGGGAAGTTTTCCATTGGCGAACTGGCAGCTGCCATGAGCCGCTGTCAGCTTATTATCACCAATGACAGTGGTCCCATGCATGTAGCCATCAGTCAAAAAGTCCCCATCGTGGCCATGTATGGACCGAGTCATCCCGATCTTTATGGACCTTACACGAAGGAGGCCATCATCGTAAAGGCCATCCCCCCCTGTGATGGGTGCCGCAGCGGCATGAAGCATCACTGCGAGGATATGCGCTGCATGCGCCTGCTTACTGTGGACCAGGTACTCAGTGCTGCCCATACGATCCTGCGGCGCTGAGACAAAAAGGAGGAGAAGCGATGGCGGAAAAAGAATTCAGCTATGAAATCATCAAACAGGTTGCTGTCCTTTCTAAAAGCGCGAAAGGGTGGACCAAGGAAATCAATGTGATTTCCTGGAATGGCGGAACGCCAAAGTATGACATTCGCGACTGGGCACCGGACCACAGTAAAATGAGTAAGGGCGTGACCTTATCAGTTGAAGAAACAGCCCATCTCGTGAAAGCCCTTCAGGAAGAAGAACTTCTCTAGAAGGAAAAGTCACCTGTTGACTCTTTTTATAGGCTTCGATATAGTAAAGATAACAAGGGAGGAATCTCCCAAGTGGTCCTTGTGACTACTAGACCAACAAGAAGGGAGGACCGAATATGCTTGGCATTGTATTGATCCTAGTCCTTGCCCTCATGGGCGGGCTCATCGCTTATTTAGGTGACAAACTTGGCAGTAAGATTGGCAAAAAAAGACTCAGCCTATTCGGCCTTCGCCCTCATGATACTTCGGTCCTTATGACCATCATCAGCGGCATCCTCGTTGCTGCCATGACCATGGGCGTCCTGACCGTCAGCAGCAAGGAAGTACGGACCGCGCTTTTTGGCATGAAAAAGCTTCAGGAAGAACTGCGGACCCTGACCGCTTCCCGTGATGATGCAAAACGGGAGCTGTCGGCCCAAAGCACCACCATCAAGGAACTGGACCGCCAGATTGGTGAGGCCCAAAAAGCCTTGACCCAGGCAAAAAGCGAAAAAGAGGCGGCTGAGGCCCAAATGGAAGAAGCCCGCAGCAGCCTAGCGTCCATGCAGGCGCAGTATGAAGAGGCCAGTCAGCGTCTGGAAGCGGCCCAACGGCAGGCCGCAGAAGCCGAAAAAGCCCGTGACAACTTGAAGCGAGACGTCAAGGATCTGGAAGAACAGGCCAGGAAGCTCCGTGAAAATATCGTGACCATACGGGAAGGTAACGTGGTCTTCCGCAGCGGGGAAATTCTTTTCTCTGGATCCCTGCAGGGGGGACTCAATAAGGAAGATACCCAAAAAGAGATGGAAGCTTTCTTGAATGCGGCTAACCATGCCGTGGGTGAACGCGTGGGAACGCCACCTGGCACGCCTGTCATTTGGCTCAGCAAGGATTCTGTGGAACAAACGGCCCGTGAACTGTCCCAGCAGAAAGGAACCATGTATGTCCGGCTGTGCGCAGCAGGAAACATCCTTTCCGGGGAAGTGGTTGTCAGCCGGTTGGAAATGACGCCCAATACCATTGTCTATCATAACGGTGATACGATCTTGCGCCAAACCATTACCGTCAAACCCAATACAGAGCAGGTTGACCTTGCCCTGATGGCCTTTTTGAAGGACGTCAACCGCATGGCCCAGGCAGGCGGGGTCATTCCCGATCCCTTGACAGGGAAAGTCGGCGCCATCTCAAGCAGCGACCTTGTCCGTGCCAGCGAGCATATTTCTGAACTGGGCGGTCATGTGACCATTACGGCAAAGGCAAAACAGGACGTGACTGTTGCAGGACCGGTGGTCCTTGAATTCGTCATCCGTTTGGCGGAGGAAAACGAATGAAGAAGATTCTCGGCATCGATCCAGGAAAAGACAAGACAGGGGCCGCCCTGTGTGATGAATCGGGAAAGATCCTTCGCTGTGAAGTGATCCTCATGGAGCATTTCCTTGCATCTTTACAGAAATTCCTTGATCATGAGTCTGTAACGGAATGTGTCCTTGGCAACGGAACGACCAGTGCGACCATGCAAAAGACCCTCCTTGCAGCCTACCCGGACCTTGCCATCCACATCATTGATGAAGCCCACAGCACGGAAGAGGCACGGCAGCTATATTGGAAGCTGCATCCTCCCAAGGGCCTCATGAAACTCATTCCTTTGGGCATGCGCACGCCGCCGGGAAACATGGACGGCCTTGCCGCCGTGATCCTCGTGCAGCGCTATCTCTCCAATCAAAAAAAATAAAAGTATCCCTCTGATTCCAATGGATCAGAGGGATTTTTCAGGTTCTCGATCAAATGCTGCGGCACAATCCAGGAAGGGGGCTGGTTAATATGACTGCACCTACAGTCAGTTCAGGATGATTTTCTAACTAATATTTTCATTGCGCACCTTGTAATGATTGCGGCTGTGGGAGACGTTTGCAGGAAATCAGCCCCCTTTGTGTACCAAGCAAAAACGACGGGAACCCTTCCTTTCCCTAGAAAAAAACAGTATAATAAAGTATTGAACATCTATCTTCAAAGGCTGATCAGCAAAGGAAGCGATGCCGATGTTAAATCAGATTGATTTGTCTAAAAAGACGCCCAAGGGCACTTATGCCAAACAGTTTGACAAAAAAAGTGCGGAACTGGGCTATTTGGGCCGCGCCCTGCGCGATGCCAAAGTGCCGGTCATCATCCTTTTTGAGGGATTCCGTGGGACTTATCGGGGAAAGCTCATCAACAAGGTTATCAGCGCCCTCGATCCGCGCGGGTTCCGGGTATATTCTGCGTCAAAGACAACGGAGCGGCAGAAGATGAGCCCCTTCTTCACCCAGTTCTGGAAAGAGCTGCCCCCTCTTGGCGGGATCAGTATCCATCACCGGGCTTGGTATTTTCTTCGCAATGAACATGATGTGGGCGATGCAGACGAGGCTGCAGAATGGTACAATGTGCCTTTTCACGAGATCAACGATTTTGAACGGACCCTTTATCTGGGCGGGTATCGTATAATCAAGCTTTTTACCCATATTTCCAAAAAGCAGCAGGAAAAGAACATCGCCAAAGACAAGGCTTCCCAGGAAAGCCGCTGGGAAGCCCTGACGCCGGCCGGTATCGAGGGCGTTGACTATAAGGCTTATCGCGATGTCTATGAAAAGATGCTGACGGAAACAAATACGGTCTATGCACCGTGGCATGTCATTCCGATGGAAGATGTGCGGACCGGTGTCCTTGAGACCATGGATGTCCTGATCAGCGAGTTCAAGGCAGCTTTATCTGCGGCAGAGGCCAAAAAAGAAACACCGCAGGCACCGCTTTCCTATGCTTCCGATCCGTCTATTCCATCCATCTTGGTTCGCTATGACTGCAATAAGGATATGGATGAGAAAACGTATGATGAAAAGTTCAAAAAATACCAGAAACGGCTGGCAGAGCTCCAAGTGGAACTTGCCAAGCGGAAAATCAGTACGGTTGTGGCTTTTGAGGGCTGGGATGCAGGCGGCAAAGGCGGCGCCATCAGACGCCTGACCTCGGCTTTGGATCCTTTGGGATACAAGGTCAATCCTGTAAGTGCACCGAATGATATCGAAAAAAACTATCATTACCTCTGGCGTTTTTGGACCAAAATCCCGGAACCGGGAGAAATCGCTGTCTTTGACCGTACGTGGTACGGACGCGTCCTTGTCGAACGGGTGGAGCATTTTACGCCCGTAAAGGACTGGAGACGAGGCTACGAGGAAATCAACGAAATGGAAGCAGAATGGGCAAAGCAGGGCTTCATTGTCCAGAAGTTCTGGATGCATATCGATCCTGATGAGCAGTTCCGCCGTTTCAAGGCCCGTGAGGAAGATCCTGATAAGACCTGGAAAATTACGGCGGAAGATTGGCGCAACCGCGACAAGTGGGATGCCTATGTCGATGCCGTCAATGAAATGCTTTATCGGACTGATACCCCTTATGCCCCATGGACCGTGGTTGAAGGCAATAATAAATACTATGCCCGCCTCAAGGTCATGAGCACCATGATCGACCGTATGGAAGAGGCCTTGATTGCTGTTGATGAAAAGTCCGGCAGTGAGGCAAAGAAAGGCTAATTATGGAGACGTTCCGTTATGAAACAAAAGAAGGCGTGACCTACGGTTATTTCCCGGTTCTGCGGGAAATGGGATTTGAAAACGCTTTTACCTGTATGGAGGGCGGGGAAAGTGCCATCCTTCCCCATACGCTCAATATGGCCCTTCACGTAGGGGATGATGCTCCTTTTGTCGTCAGAAACCGGGAAAAAGTGGCCCGCGCCCTTTCCTTTTCCCTTGACCGCACGGTGACTTGCGCCCAGGTCCATGGGAGCTGTGTTAAAGTGGTGGATGCTGCCCAGGCTGGCCGCGGGGCAAGGGACTTTGGAACAACGCTTACTGGTGTGGACGGCCTTCTAACGGAGGAAAAGGATCTTCCCCTGATGCTTTTTTATGCAGACTGCACGCCCATCATGGTGGTGGATCCTATCCAAAAAGGAGCGGCCCTGCTGCATGCTGGATGGCGGGGCACGGTGGGCGCCATCGCTCCCAAGGCCGTTTCTGTCATGAAAGAAACGTTTCACAGCCAGCCCCGGGACCTTGTCGCAGCCATTGGCCCTTCCATTGGGCCCAAGGATTATGAGGTCGATGACAAGGTGCGTGACGCGGCGCCGGGTTATGAAGCGTACTTTATCCAAACGCGGCCCCATCATTATTTGATGGATCTATGGCACCTTAATGCGGCGATGCTGCAAAAAGCAGGGATTCCCGCAAACCAGATCTATATAGCTGGGGTATCAACCTTTTCCTCCGGCCGCTATTTTTCCTATCGCCGGGATCACGGCCGGACAGGAAGACTTGCTGCCATTTTATTTCAGCGTGGAAGGTAAAACTCGTAAGGAGATGTTGTGCATGCTTTCGGAAAAACTTGCCTCTGTTCAGAAAAAAATCGACAAGGCTTTGGCCCTTCGCAAGGAAAAGAAGGTGACAGGGGATACGGTGACCATTCTTGCTGTCACTAAGAACCATCCTCCTGAGGTGGTTACGGAGGCCCTTGACGCGGGACTTACGGAAATTGGGGAAAACCGGGTCCAGGAGGCGATGCATAAACAGGAAGTCCTGCCGAAAAGAGGGCATTGGCACCTCATTGGCCATCTCCAGACAAATAAGGCAAAACACGCAGTAGAACATTTTGACCTCATTGAATCGGCGGACAGTGCCAAGATCTTGGCCCATTTGGATAAGGCAGCCGAACAGTTTGGCAAGGTGCAGGATGTGCTGCTTCAGATCAATGAAGCGGGGGAGAGCCAAAAAAGTGGTTTTGCACCGGCCGATTTCAGGGCCATTGTAAAAACGCTGGATGCTTATCCTCATCTGTGTATCCGCGGCGTCATGGTCATTGCTCAGGCGACGGACCAGGTGGAAGAGACGCGCCCTGTTTTCCGCGCGGGCTATGAGGATTTCCTTTTCCTCAGGGATGCGCTCAAGCGTGACGATGTCAATATCCTTTCCATGGGCATGACCCATGATTATTGGATTGCCGTAGAAGAAGGCGCCAATGAAATCCGTGTGGGTTCCGCTCTTTTTGGTGCCCGCGACTATACCCTCAAATTTTAAGGAGAGAAGATTCCATGAAACTTTTCGATAACATTATGCGTGCCATCGGCCTCAAGGAAGAAGAGGACAACGAATTCGAATTTGACAATGAAAAAAAGGACAATGTCGTGCCCATATTTGGAACCAAAAGTTATGGCAGCGAAAGTCATCGTGGTTATGAAACAAACCGCTATGAAGAGCCCCGTCATACAGGACGGGACAATCTCATTGCCATGCCCCATTCGCAAAAATCCGTAAGCGTAGTCGTCGTGGAACCCATCGGTTTTGACGAGGTCCAGAAAATGGCGGATTACCTGCGGAATAACCAGCCTGTGGTGATCAACTTTGAAAATACGGATAACGATGTGCGCAAACGCATCGTGGACT
This sequence comes from uncultured Acidaminococcus sp., assembly GCA_900538365.1. Lineage (GTDB taxonomy): Bacteria > Bacillota > Negativicutes > Acidaminococcales > Acidaminococcaceae > Acidaminococcus. The sequence goes on from UPXT01000004.1 coordinate 76,116, forward strand.
TTATCAGCGGCACCATCTATGCCCTTGATGGGTCTTTGCGCAAAGTGGGCCGCAACATTATGGTCTGCGCGCCGCAAAATGTTGAAATCGACGTGGAAAACACGAATTACACGAGTGAAAGCGAGGCTGAGCCATGGGAGAGATAAGACCAAAGATTGCTTTTGTTGGCTGCGGCGCGATGGGAGAGGCAATCTTGAAAGGCATGCTCTTGGGAAATGTCGCCCGTGAATCCGATATTGTCCTTTCTGTTCCTTCTCAAAAAAGTCAGGAACGGCTGCGCGCGTCCTATCCAAAGGCGGCAGTTTACGGGAAAAATGAAGAGGCTGTACAGGGGGCGGACCTGGTGATCCTTGCCATAAAACCTCAGATGGCCCATAAGGCTGTCACGCCGGAAATGCTGGAGGTCCTTCCTAAGGAAGCTTCAATTCTTTCCATCATGGGGAGTTTTGACCTTGAAAAGCTCCACAATCTGGTGCCGGCTCACGCCATCATTCGGGCCATGCCCAATACACCGCTTGCCGTTGGCATGGGAATGACGGCCCTTACCGCTGATGACGCTGTGACGGAAGACATGAAGACCTTTGCTGGGACCATCTTCAATTCCTGCGGCGAGGCCATTTGGGTTGATGAAAGCGCCATGGAAGCCATTACGGCCATCAGTGGCTGCGGACCGGGATATTTTTTTGTGGTCATGGATGCTCTCGCCGATGCGGGCGTCATGGCAGGCCTTCCGCGTGCCCTTGCCATCAAGCTTGCTGCTGCCACCATGGCAGGAAGCGGTATGATGGGCCTTAAGACAGGCCTTCACCCCGCCCAGCTGCGCGATCAGGTGACAAGTCCTGGAGGTACGACCATTGCGGGCATCAAGGCCCTTGAAAATCACGGAGTGAGAGGAGCGTTTTATGACGCTGTCGCAGCCGTTTTACAACGCAGCGCAGCGCTCAAGAAATAAGATTATGGCAGATAGAGAGAAAATCCTTCGATTCTTTAAAGCTGGCGGTGATGAGGAACTAGCCGGAAAACTCATTGACCTTGCCGACCAGGCACGCCGCAATCGCCGCTACATGGTCAGTGATTTCATGGATCCCCATGGCATCAATGTGGCTGATATTGTAGCGTCAAACTATGCACAGATTACAATGAGGAGCTTCGGCGGCTTCCAAAATGCAGAACGGATGCGCGTTGCCTACGTCGTGGACGATTTTTATGGGGAACCGGATTTTGCTATTGCGGCCCTTCTTGTAACTTGGGACAAACGCTATTATGATGTGGGTCACCGCGACGTTCTGGGTGCTTTTACGGGGATGGGCTGCAGCCGGGATATACTGGGAGACATTGTCTTTACCGACGAGGGAGCCCAAATGGTCGTTGATAAGACCATGGTCCCTTTTATCCTGTCCAATCTGACACAGATTGGGGCGGCCACGGTGGAAGTAAAGGAAATTCCCCTAATGGAGCTCAAGGAAAAGGAGCAGCGTGTCAAGGTCATTTCCGCCACTGTTTCGGCCCTTCGTCTGGACGCTGTCGCGGCAGCGGGCTTTGGCGTTTCCCGTTCTCGCATGGCCGAGGAAATCAAGGGACAGAATGTGCGCGTCAACTGGCAGGACGCCAAGAACCCGTCCCAGCTCGTCAAGGAAGGGGACGTAATTTCCTTTAGGAGCCGCGGCAGAGCAGAACTTGCTGAGGTGCGCGGGACCACCAAGAAGGGCCGTATGGCCATTACCATGAAACGGTATCTCTAATTTGTGAGGAGGCCCATCATGATTCTACTCATCCGTCACGGCGAAGCAGAGCACCACGTCAAGGCCCTTACCGGAGGCTGGACTGATTCATGCCTTACGGCAGACGGCAAGGCCCAAATGGAGAAACTGGCAGCGGTCCTCAAAAAGGACTTTGCCGGAAGGAAACCACCCCGTTTGGCGGCAAGTGACCTGCAGCGCTGTCAGGTAGGCGCGGCCATTCTTAAAAAGGCGCTTGGCATCAAGGAAGTTACCCTTTTTAAGGCCCTGCGGGAAAAAAATAATGGAAAGGCCGCCGGCAAGAGCGTCGTTGCCGCAAAGTCTTTTTATCACGCCCCGAAGACGGGACGCGAGCTTGATCATCGCAATTATGATGGAGGGGAGACGCGGCGAGAGTTCTATGAACGGACGATTGCTGGGATGAAGGATGTCCTTTGTGGGACGGAAGACCTTATCATCATCGCCCATAAGGGATCCATCCAAAATATCCTTTTCTACTGGATGGGCTACTCCATTGATGAAGTGGCTTCAAAGAAAGTGTCCTTTGATATCCGGCCGGCGTCGCTTACGATGATTGGTGTCAATAAGTGGGATGAACACGCCATCTTCCTTTTAAATGATCTTTCCTATCTGCGAAGTGATGAGCAAATCGGCCTTTTTAATTTTCCAATCAAGTGATAACACATAAAAAACAAGGCTCCGTGAAGCATAACGGCTTCACGGAGCCTTGTTTTTTGTGAGGAAATTTGTAGTCTCTCCGGAGGCCTTGACTTCCTGGGGTTAACGGATGAGGTGCGGGCCCCCTACGGCACTGCCAGAAAAAGAATTTGCAAAAAGACTTGACAAGATAGCACCAATCCCTTATACTAAACAACGTTGATAAGACATTCCCCGATAGCTCAATGGTAGAGCACTCGACTGTTAATCGAGTTGTTGTAAGTTCGAGTCTTACTCGGGGAGCCAATTAAAGAATAGGCCGGACGGTTGTCCGGCTTTTTTTGGATATGTACTGAAAAAGTTTTGAGGTGTGTATAGGTGGCAGGAATAATCACAATCGATAAAGAAAAATGTACGCGGTGCGGCACGTGCGCAAATGTCTGCCCGAGCTGTATCCTGGAAATGGGTGCCGAAGGTCCGGTCTGTATCAATGATCTGTCCTGTATGTCCTGCGGTCACTGCGTCGCTGTGTGTCCCACGGGAGCCCTTGACAATTCCCGCTGCCCGAAGGCTGAGATGGATCCCATCACCCGTCCCATGCTGGACCCGGATACGGCACTGGAGTTTCTCCGTCAGCGCCGCAGTATCCGGAATTTTCGCGATGAATTGGTACCGGAAGAAAAGATCCGTCAGCTTCTTGAAGCAGCCCGGTTTGCTCCGACGGCTGCCAATTCCCAAGGCATGTATTACCTTGTTATCCAGGACCGGGAACTGATCAAGAAAATCACAGACTGCGTGGCTGACTGGATGCAGGAACAGATTGACAATAAATCCCCACAAAAACGGTATTTCATAAAAGTCCTTCATGTATACCGTGAACGGGGCATTGATATCATCGGACGCAACGCCCGTCAGCTCATCTTTGTTTTGGCTCGCCGCCTTAATGTGACAGGCCCCAGCAACAGTGAGCAGTCCCTTGCTTATGCGGAACTGTACGCACCGACCTTGGGACTTGGCACGACCATCATGGGCTTTATTGAAACCTGCCTTCGTGCCGATTATGCGCCGCTGCGGGAATTGCTCCAGATTCCAACAAAACAAGTGGGGGTTGGCTGCCTGCTCGTAGGCTATCCGCGCTATCGCTATCATAAACTTGTAGACCGTCAGCATCTGAAAGTAGAATTTCGCTGAAAGATGTGCCAGCAAAAAGGAGGGATTTTGATGATCCAAGGAAAAACCATCATCAGTGACGAAGTGTTTGTCGATATTGTTCGTGCTGCTGCCCAGGACCTTGGGCATGTGACACTCTCCTTAAATGAAGGAAGTTCCCTTTTTTCCCTGGCTAAACGGGTGACGGACAAGATGGTTCCCCAAATTTCCGTCCGTAAAAGTGATACTACCGTTGACGAAAACGGGACCGTTACGAAGGGGCATGTCAGTTTTGAACTAAAAGTGGCTGTTGAATATGGCTCCAATATCCCCGAAGTCGTGGAAACCCTGCGTCAGGCCATTGTAAAAGAAGTGGCTGCCCTTACCGACTTTTATGTTGATTCTGTCGATGTAGTGGTCGCCCGCTTGGTGAACATCCAGAAAGAAGCGGACCCCCTTGTGACAGAACAAGAAAAAGCGGCTGTTCCGGAAGCAGAAAAAGAATCCCCTGCAGCACAGGGATAAAAAATAGATTCCCATCTGATTGCATGAGTTCAGATGGGAATTTTTTTACGCATAGACCGCTTTGTTCCCTGTCCAATTGGCCTTAGCCTGCTTTTTTAGGGTGGCAGCAGCCTATTTGATGCTCGTTTAGGTTGCCCTATGGCAAGCGCGGGAAGTTTCCGTTCAGAATATCTGGAAAAAGAAAAATCCATAATTTTGACTGGGTCTAGGGGACTGTCCTTTTCTTTTTTCCCGATTTTTCTGTATAATGAAGATAAAAGATGAATTCATTGCGGCGGACACCTTCATCGGTGCCCCCTTACCGATCAAAGGAGACTGACCTATGGAAATCAAGAAAGTGGCACTGATTGGAGCTGGCGCCATCGGAAGTTATCTTATCTGGGGGCTTAGCAGGCTGGCTGACCTATCTTTTACTGTCATCGCGGATGGAAAGCGGGGAGAAAGGCTCCGTGAAAAAGGGCTTGTCATCAATGGGGAGCCTTTCCGACCCATGGTACAAGGAGCGGAAGAAACAGGCCCTGTAGACCTTATTTTTGTGACCGTCAAATATGGGGCGCTCCCTTCCATTTTACCAGCCGTAAAAGCCCTTACCGGTCCTCGTACCATGATCGTCAGCCTTATGAATGGTGTAGACAGTGAGGCCGTTTTGGAAGCGGCCGTAGGAAAAGGTCATATTGTCCCAGCTCTTCTTCGGATTGCTTCCCATCGGGAGCGTGGAAAAGAGGAAATTGATCAAGTGACTTTCAAGGAACCTCAAGGTATCCGGGGACTTTACTATGGAAAACCGGCGCCCCTGTCACAACGGGATGAGGTACAGCTTAAAGCCTTGAAGGCCTTTTTCGCACGGACTCCGCTCTTGACCCATATGAGCCGTACCATCGAAAGTGATATTTGGGCCAAGTTCCTCTTCAATATTGGCCAAAATATCCCTCAAGCGATTGTAGGCTGCGGAACTGGAGCCTATGCTGATTCCGAACACGTACGTTTTTTGAAGGAACGGCTTGAAGAAGAGGTTGTCCTTGTGGCAAAAGCCAAGGGAATCAGTCTTCATACGGCTATCTTGGAGCCTGGGAAAAATGGCAAGGGCGCGGGCTATACCAAGAGTGAGAGCCCTGCCGTGCGCCATTCCACGCTGCAGGATCTGGATCACCATCGCCATACGGAAATTGATATGCTGTGCGGCCGTATGGTAGAAATGGGAGAAGCCCTTGGCATCCCTACGCCCTATAATGCCTTTGCCTACCACATAATCAAAGCCCTGGAAGAAAAAAATGATGGGTTATTTGATTATGAATAAGGAAAAAGGAGGCGCTCGTCATGGGATTTTTTGTGAGGGAAAAACTCGTCTATAAGGAGCTTGGCAAAAAAGAGGAATGGAAAAAAGCCCAAGCCCTCCTTAAAGAGGCAGGCTTCGAGCTTTCTGTAACGGAGCTTCCCAGTGAGGCCCCCATCTGCGGCTGCGGAGCTAAGCTTGATATCCGGGATTTTGGTCCCCAAGGCAAGATTGACCGCAATTTCTATTATATCGATGTGCCTGAAAAGGACTATGAAAAGGCGAGGAGCTTGCTGACGGATGCAGGATTTACCGTACAATAATCTGCCTTTTGCAGAACATCTTCAACGTTGTTGTATCAAATCGTACAAAAAGAGGAGAATAACAAGAAATTATACTACGAAAATATGAATTCCTTGACAATTGTGCGTATAAATTGTAAACTCATACCCGTTAATAACCCTTCATCGAGAGCAGCTGAGGGATTTGGCCCTATGAAGCTGCGGCAACCCCCGGATGGGAAGGTGCTAATTCCAACAGGCCTTGCGGCTTGGCAGATGAGCGTTCAAACGAAGGTTAGCGTCATCTGTATAGATGGCGCTTTTTTACTGCTTGTCGATGGGGAGGAAAAAAGGAGAGGTGCACAATGAACTTCAAAAAACTGACGGCAGGGACCCTGGCGGTCTTTGCAGCGGCTGCACTCCTAGCTGGGTGCGGCGGCGAAAAGAAGGCGGAAAAGGCTCCGGAAGAAAAGAAAAAGATCGTTGTGGGTATTACGCCGGGCTACTCGGAAGAAATCATGGAGTTTGTCAAGGGCGAAGCTAAAAAACAGGGCCTTGATGTAGAGCTGAAGGTCTTTTCTGATTATGTAACGCCGGACCAGGCCCTTGCTCAAAATGAAATCGACCTGAACTCCTTTCAGCATGGTCCTTTCCTTGATGCCTTCAACAAGAAAAATGGCACGAAGCTGGTCTCCATTGGCAAGACCTACTTGGCTCCTTTGAAACTGTATTCAACCAAAATCAAGGATATCAAGGATCTGAAAGATGGCGATAAGATTGCCATTCCAAATGACCCTTCAAATGGCGGCCGTGCCATCTTGATGCTGAGCAAGCTTGGCCTCATCAAAGTCAAGGACGGCGTCAAGGCCTCCGATCTGACGGTCAACGACATTACGGACAATCCGAAACACCTGCAGATCCTTGAACTGGAAGCGGCTCAGCTGCCGCGCAGCCTAGATGATACGGCAGCGTCTGTCATTAATGCCGGCTACGCCAATTCAGCCAAACTTGATCCGAATCTTGCTATTGCCAAGGAAGACAATACGAGTCCTTATGTCAATATCATTGCTGCCCGTGAAGAGGATAAGGATAATCCCACCTATGTGAAATTTGTCAAGATCTTCCAAACAGATGCCGTTAAGAACTATATCAACGAAAAAGCCAAAGGAGCCCTTGTTCCTGCGTGGTAATCATTGAAAGGAGCTGCCAAGATGACCGTACCCACAAAAGAAATCCTTGCCGACCATCTTTCCCAAATGATTCAAATGAAGACGGTCTCAAATTCCGACGTCAACAAAGTCGATTGGTCTGAATTTGAAAAACTCCACAAGCTTTTTGAAACGCTTTATCCCCATGTCTATGACGTGATGGAAGTGGACCGCGTGGGGCAGGCTGGTCTCCAGTTTCACTATCATCCAAAGAAGACCGCAAAAAAGCCGCTTCTTCTCATGAGCCATCAGGATGTGGTGGAGATTGGGGACCGCAGTCAATGGAGCCATGATCCGTTTTCGGGTCTTCTCCTTGATGGCTCGGTCTATGGCCGGGGCACGACGGACTGCAAACATTTGGTCCTTAGTGAATTGGAAGCCTTGGAATCCCTTTTTGCCGAAGGCTTCCGGCCTGATTACGACCTCTACCTGTCTTTGGGCTACAGCGAGGAAGTGTATCTTGAAAATGATGTGGACGGGGCCCAGCGCCTCGTGGACCATTTAGCGGAAAAAGGGGTCCATATTGGTACCATCCTTGATGAAGGGGGCGGACTTTTCCCGGAAGCTGGTGGGCGTCTTGCCGCTCGTATCGGTCTTGGCGAAAAAGCGGCCGTCAACTACGAAATCTACTGTGACCGCAAGGGCGGGCATTCGAGCAAACCCGGCAATGGTACGGCCCTGGGCGCTGTCGCAAAGGCGGTGGTTGCCATTGAAGCCCATCCATTTCCCTATCGGTTGACGCCGCTTGTAGAAGCACAGCTTTCAGCGACGGCACCCTTAAAGGAAGAACCGGTACGCCGCATTTACGCCGATCCGAAAGGCCATTTTGAGGAACTTTGCGCCCTTGCGCAGGAAGATCCTGCCCTTGATGCCATGCTTCATACGACGGTGGCGTTTACCATGGCCCAGGCAAGTACCCAGCCTAATGTACTGCCCAGTCATGCCGCTGTGGGACTTAGTGTCCGCGTCCTGCAGGGCGATACGGTGGAATCGGTCAAAAGACGTCTCCAAGGGTTCCTGCCGGAAGGCGTCAAGATCCGCCATATTTCCGGCAAGGATCCTGTACCCGCCTCGACACCGGACAGCGATTCCTATCGCCTTCTTACAAAGATCCTGCATGCCGCTTATGGCGATGGACTCCTTGCCATTCCATTTCTCATGCTGGGGGCTACGGATACGCGCTACTACAAGCCCATTACCGATACGGTCCTTTTATTTACGGGCCATGTCCATGACAATCGGTGGGGCGCTGCCCATCAGGTAAATGAACACATTCCTGTGGACGCCCTGCCGGCGAGCGTGGAATTTTTTAGGGAGTTCTTGAAGCAGTATTAATTGGCAGTCGGCGCACAAAAGCGAGCCGATTTGATAAAAAGCCATGCCCCCAATGCTTTCTTAAAAGCATTGGGGGCATGGCTTTTTATACGACAGTTCGTCTCATGTTTGGGGATGATTTATGCCTGAAGGCTTCCCCTCTTTTTTTGGTTCTTCACGGAAATTTGTGGGGTCATGGACAAATAAATATTGAAAAAGGAC
>UPXT01000005.1 GCA_900538365.1 uncultured Acidaminococcus sp.
CCCTTTATTTTGCAAGGACTATTTTTCCCTACCGAGAAACATTTTACGCTTAGGAATATGAAAAGGCACCCGGCAAAAGCCGGGTGCCTAGGACTCAGCAAAACAAGTTATTTTCCAATCATGGAACCAAACAGGACGGATCCCAAGATGAGGACAATCCCGCCGCCAAGACGGGAAGAAAGCTGGGAATAAGCAATCAGTCCCATCCGGTGGGAGGCCCCCAATACGGCAAGGTCTCCTGATCCGCCGCGGTTTGCCATGCAAAGGCCAGCCGTGATGGCCGAATCAATCGGGTAGAAACCAACCCACTGCCCGACGATGGCAGAACCCAAAATGGCGCCAACAACGATAAGGAAAGAAATGACGACGTTACTCAGCGTAATGGTCGCCATCAATTGGTTGAGGTCCGTATCCGCCCCAACGCCGACCATGATGGTAAGGACAAGGCAGGAGCTCATGAAAGACTGCAGGCGTTTTGCAGCGGCCTTGGTCTCTTGGGGAACCCAGCCAAGCATGGCCAGGATTGTCACAACGACAATCATCCAAGCAAAAGGATGGATGGCCACCCCAAAGACCGTTGGCAAAAGGGATTTACCAAGGAGGGTGCCAGCTGCATACAGGCTGATGGCCATAAAGAAAGCCCCGCCGATTTCCTTGATGGAAGGTACGGCATCATTTTTTTCCGCTTCGATATCAAGGCCCTTCCGAATCAAGGTTGACCCGTCACCCGTCCAGGAAGGATGTTTGCGGCCGATTTGATCCAATACGGCCGCTGAAAGGATGGCAAAGATATTGGCAATGGTGAGGACCGTAATGGCAAAGGCATAATAATCAGAAGCCTTATGGCCTGTCACGCTTTCATAGATCTGGGAAAGCGGTACAGCCCCTGCGCCATTGCCGCCGCCCATGATGGGAAGCACGTAGTTAAGAACAATCATGGAAGGAGAGATGCCAAAGAAAAAGCCTCCTACAATGCCCAAACAAGCGGCGCCGATAAGACCGCCGAAGATGGCGGGAAGATACCCGGCAAAAGATTTGATGAGCAGTTTCTTTTCCAGTCCCAAAATGGAACCGCAGATCAAAAAGACGATAAAAAAGCTCAGAAAATCCGATTCATTCATCAAGTAGGAAACGGATTTCGCATATTGTTCCGGAATCAGATGATTGGTAAATAAATAGGCCGATGCCAGAAAAGACAGGACAAGCCCGCCTCCTACGTAAGAATTCCAGAAGGGGATCCGTTCCCCGATTTCATTAAAGACGATACCCATGGCAAGCGTCAAGGCAAAACCGCCGGCAAGGTCAGTTGTCAAGGCTCCAGTCCATACCCCAGCAAAAATGATGACAATAAACCCTAAACAAAGGGGCCAGGTGAGCCCAAAGGGGCGAAATGACTTGACATTCTCATTTGACATAAACCCTCATTCTCCTTTACATTTCTTCTTTTCGCCTATTTTGAATAGACTTTACCTTAAATTATGATTAATTCAAGAGCGTTTTCTATCATAGTCATATAAGGGCGGAATGTCAAATCATTTACAATTCAGAATCTACCTGATGTTTTTCCATCGCAGTCAGGCGCTGTGTGCCGATAACAAAAGAAAGACCCCCTGTCGTCCCAGTCCCCTATCCGGCAGAAGATAGAAGGGCTGTTTTTAAGACGCCATGGAGTCATTTCATATAACGGCTGCAACAGGAAAGCGCTATGCCTAGCTTCTATCCAAAAACAGCTTTCCTGCCTGATGGAAGGAAACGAAGAAAAGCCCGCATCCCTTTCCGAAACAACAAGATTTCCCATTTGAGTGCAGAAAGCCGCCTTGTAAAGAGCGCCCTAGGTCTTTTCCTAGACCTAGGGCGCAGGCAAAGCAAGAGCCAATCATTTTTTCCAGGTAATAAATTGCTGCTGGACCAGCATCTGCAAAAAAACAATCAAGCGTTCATAAAGGGGGTGGACCTGCTTCCCAAAGCGGCTTTCCATCATCTGGGCAAGGTCCCCCACATTCTTTTTTTCATCCATGCTTAGCCAAAGGGCACTGCCAAAGGCATCAAGGTCAATATGGCTGACAGAAGGCCGGTTGAAAAAATCCTGTGCCAAGCGGGCAAAAAAACCACGATGCACCACATGAATCGTAACAAGGCCCATTTCATCCCGGGTCCATCGATACCCGCTGGCATGGCAAGGGATCCGGTCCAAGTAGTTTTCTTTTTCCTTTTCCATATGCTTTCTCCAAAATCAAAGGCTGGATCTCCGTTATCTGCAGTCTGGCACCATATAAATGGGGTTAGGAACGGGATTTCCGGCCCTTCTGGCAAGCCGCGTAGATGGTCGCTACAAGCAGGGCAAACACGACAAGGCCGCCCACATTCCCCAGATTGATGGTTTTGGACATATCAAGGTCCAAATCCATGACGGCAAGGATGGCAAGTAAAATACCGACAAGCCCTTCCCCGGCAATCAGACCGGAACTATAGAGTACGCCGGACTGAACACAATTTGTTCTTTCCGCGGCATCAGCAAAGTTACGGGATTCCACATACCGACGCAGCAGCCCGCCCACCATAATGGGAGCCGACAGATGGATGGGAAGATAAACTCCAATGGCCACTGCCAGAACAGGGATACCAAGGATCCACATGGCAAGGGAAAGGAATACACCGATAAGGACGAGATTCCAAGGCAGGTTCCCCAGCATGACCCCTTCAACCACCATTTTCATGAGCATGGCCTGCGGGGCGGGCAGCTCAGCAGAACCATAGCCCCAGGCAGAATTCAACAGATACATGATGCTGCCAATGGCAATGGCTGAACAAATGACCCCAAGGATTTCCCCAATCTGCTGCTTCTTAGGCGTTGCACCCACAAGGAACCCCGTTTTAAGGTCCTGGGAAATATCCCCGGCAATGGCAGCCACGACACAGATGATGCCGCCGATGGAAATGGCCGTGACCATTCCCATGGCTCCGTCATTGCCCGTATTCTTGAGCAGTAAGGTGGAAACCAGGAGGGTAGCAATGGCCATTCCGGAAACAGGATTGTTGGATGATCCGATCAGTCCGACCATGCGGGAAGAGACGGTCGCAAAGAAAAAGCCAAAAATAGCAACAAGCAGGGCCCCAAAAGCATTGAGCGGAATCATGGGAAGGGCCCACAGGGCAGCAATGATGAAGAGAATTCCTCCAATCAAGGTCTTCATGGACAGGTCCTGTTCCGTACGCAGGGTCTCAACAGGTCATGTAATTGATACAATGGAACGATAGCGGGGATTTTGAACACCCCCGTGTGCAAAGAAAATATTATTTAAATCGGCACATAAAAAAACGTGAACTCATGATAATATTTACTCATAAGTTCACGGCTTTTAATTATTCCTATTCTTTGCAAAATCGCTATGCTACCAGACAGATATCATTCAGTTCATCATTAGACATTCTTTGACTAGGCTGTTACAACAGAATTTTTCCTGCCTATGTTTAATGACCTTTTTAAGCTATTCCGGTAGGCCCCAATTCCGGTTAGCATCGTTTCTTCTATTCTCACTATAAAGGCTAGGTTTACATAATCTTTGACGTTCTCCTTTCGAGTCAATCCAGCTAAATGTTACTTCTGAATCATGTGTTTTCCCCGAATTACTCTGATAAACAGAGACAGACTTTTTAACTTCAATACCATCCAGAATCATCGTTTTACATCCACGAAATGCACCGAATTTACGATAAAACACACTGTCTAACAAAGAATATGAAAAATCGTCTTCTTTGATTTTATCAGGATTTTCAATAAGATATTTTTTTCGTTCATCTTCCCGTCTAATTCTGTCAGCTTCTTTTTTAAAGGCACTTTCTTTATCAATGTACGCCTGCAACGTTGTTGATTCAGCTATACTTTTTCCCTTATGCATGACTAAATCTCCGTTTCGATACAGTTTCATAAGGACTTTAGCTCCTTGGGGGCTTATTCTTATCGTAGTTCCGTAAAAAGACAGCACCTCTATATGAATAGATTCGTATTCCTCTTGTGATAATTTCGTTTCACCAACACGATAACCGAAATCTGATATCTCCATAGAACCAGGTACATAGCTTATTTCCAAGGCATCGTCAATTAATTTTTTTGATTTGTTGGGCATAACCCCTGGTAAACATTTCAATGCCTCTACCAACGTCATGTATTTTTTTGCCACTGCTTCTTCGTATAAGTCCATTTTCCGCGTCCTCCATTTATCGGCTGTTCTTCCAATTATTATATCATAGGCTAGAAAATAACACGAAAAATCGGCCATAATCAAGTTAAATCTACTGATTATGACCGATAGTTCCTTTATGCTTTGATTTCTGTCCCGTCTTTGAAGGTTACCCGAATGTCTTCTTTGCTGTAAACGGTGATGAAGTCTACCAGACTGCACCATAGCCTTTCGTCAAAAGTCTTGATGAGTTCCTGCTCCTGAAGGTCTTTGATGAAGCTCTCCAGCTGCCGGCTACTGGCGATGCGCCGTTTCATGGCAGCACAAGCCTGATCATACTTCTTCTTCGTTTCTTCATAACGGCTGACCAGCTCATTGTACTTCCTGCTATATTCTTCCTGGTTCTGCGCCACCCGGGCGTTCTCGGCAATGAGCTGCTGCACCTGGTCAGCCAGCATATTCAGGTCCAATTCCAACGCATCACGTTCTTTTTCCAGAGAACCGGTATCCGTGAGCCGTTGCTTCAACACGACGATATTGCTGAGGATTTCTTCCTTGTTGCCAATAAGCTGGTTAACGGCTTGGACGAAGGCATCTTTGATTTCGTTCTCCGTCAGATGTGGCGTCTTACAATGGTTCCTGAATTTATCGTTGCAGCGGTAGATGGTCCTGCGGTACTTATCTTTCGAATGCCAGACCTTAGCGCCGTACCAGCCGCCGCAGTCTCCACATTTGATTTTGCTGGAAAAGATGGATACCCCGCTATAGCGTTTCTTCCCTTCCCGGCGTCGCTTGATTTCTTCCTGCACCCAGTCGAATACCTGAGGGCTGATGATGGCTTCGTGGTTGTGTTCCACATAGTACTGCGGCACTTCGCCCTCATTATCCTTGGTTTCCTTCGTCAGGAAATTGACGGTGAACCGCTTCTGCAGCAAGGCATCGCCCTTATATTTCTCATTGGTCAGGATGCTCTCCACCGTTTTGGGGTACCATTTGCTCTTGCCAGCCGGTGTCTTCAGCCCTTGAGAGGTCAGCTCGCCTGCGATAGAGTGGAACGTATAGCCGTCCAGAAAAAGACGATATATCAGCTTCACCGTTTTGGCCTGTTCCTTATTGACTACCAGATTGCCATCCGGCCCTTTGTCATAGCCCAGAAAATGCCTGTAGGGAACACTCACCTTGCCATCAGCGAACCGCTTCCGATGACCCCAGGTGACGTTTTCCGAGATGCTCCGGCTTTCTTCCTGTGCCAGGCTGCTCATGATGGTGATAAGGAGTTCGCCCTTGGCATCGAGCGTCCAGATGTTCTCCTTCTCGAAATAAATCTCGATGCCTTTGTCCTTGAGCTTCCGCACTGTGGTCAGGCTGTCGACGGTGTTTCTGGCGAAGCGGCTGACCGATTTCGTAACGATGAGGTCAATCTTCCCATCCATGGCATCTCTGACCATCCGCTTGAATCCATCCCGGTGACGGGTATTGGTGGCCGAGATGCCTTCGTCCGTATAGATGCCGACGAATTCCCAATCATCCCGTCCCCTAATATAGTTCGTATAATAATCGACCTGCGCTTCATAGCTGCTGATCTGGTCATCATGATCCGTGGAAACACGGGCATAGCCAGCCACTTTCCGCTTCTTCCGGCTGTTGATGGGAGCTGCTGTGAAGCGGCTGATGGTTGCTGGTATCGCTCTTACTGTTTTTGCCAATTTCCACCACGCTCCTTTCGTAGGGCTTTCATCTGTTCACTCATCCGTTGCTTCCTCTCTGGAGTCCATCGTTTCTTCCCCAGCTGGCTCATGTATTTCTTATAAGCTTCCGTATGGCGGGTTCCCTGCTTCTTCGGTTTCATCCATGGCGCAATCTGTATCCTGCCATCCTTGAAATGGATGGTAATCCTGTCTTTTGCCCCGGCTTCCATAAAGTCGATTTCTTTCCGGAAACGGTCGCCATCAAAAGCTTCCAGCCCCATGGCATCAGCGGCAATCTTCATCAGGTCTTCCTCGCGGACGCTGAGAGAACTGCACTTGCCACCCTGGCCACAGCGCCAGTGTACGGTGATGCCGTGTTTCTTTCTTTGCTTGCATCGCCGGAAGGCGTGGCCGCATACGGCACAGCGCACCCGGGTCGTAAAAGGCGAGAACCGGGTACCTTTTCCATTGGCCATATAGTTTCTCATCCAATCCCGCTGACGGTCCTTGTACTCATCGGTCCAGCAGTCTTTCTTTGCCGTCGATACCCAGTGCCGGGTGACTGTCCGGCCATCTTTCAAATAGAAAATCATTGTATGGTGTTCCGGTACCAGAATTTTTTCTACCCTGTCCAGAAACACTTGTTCATCGAATTCTTTTAGGCCGAGGACCGCAGCACATTCTTCATGCAGCACTTTGGCAGGAATAGCGCCTTTCATACTGCACTTGCAGTTCCGCACCTTATGTGACTGGCACACCCATACTTCTGCCCTGCTTCTGTCATGACGAATACTGTGGACGAAACTTTTGCCGCAGATACCGCACTTGATTTTCCCCGTGAAGCAGGAGGTATTCAACGCTTTATTGGCCAATGGACCCAGCTCACGCCGCCGTGCTATTTCCTGCTGCACGTAGTCGAACGTTGCTTTATCGATAATGGCTTCATGGGTATTTTCGACGTAATACATCATCAGCTCCCCACGATTCTTCTTCCGATGCTTGGTGATGGGGTCTGTAATGTACTCCTTTTGTAACAGCAAGTTTCCTGTGTAGGTAATGTTGGTAAGAATCTTTTTAATATTCGAATCCAGCCATTGGCAGCCGTTCCGCGTCTTGATTCCCTCCGCAGCAAATTCCCGCTCTGTCTCCAGCCTGGACTTTCCATCAAGGAAATTCTGGAAGATGCGTTTGACAATAGCTGCTTCCGAAGGGATGATAACTAACTGGTCACCCTTCCAGCGATAACCATAAATCCGGAAATGTCCATTGGGGATGCCCTTCTCGAATCGTTTCTTTACTCTCCATCTGACATTTTCGCTGATGGAACGGCTTTCTTCCTGGGCAAAGGATGCGAGGATGGTCATCATCAGTTCTCCATCCCCGCTCATGGTATGGATATTTTCTTTCTCGAACCAGACCTCGACGCCCTGCTCTTTCAGGCGTCGTACTGTCTGGAGAAGGTCGACCGTATTCCGGGCAAACCGCTGGATGGATTTGGTGAGGATGATGTCGATTTTGCCCGCTTCCGCATCCTCCAGCATGCGCTGGAAATCCTGCCGCTTCTTGATACCCGTCCCAGAGATGCCGTAGTCCGCATAGACGCCGGCATATTCCCAGTCCGGGTTCTTCTGAATCAGGTTGCTATAATAGCTGACCTGCGCCGAAAGGGAATGCTGCATCCGCTCCGATTCCATGGAGACACGGGCATAGGCTGCGACTTTCTTGCGCTTCTTGATTATTGGTATGCTTTGTTCGATTTTACGGATAGTCCGCATAAAATCAGCTCCTTTCGACACTATATATCACTCTGTTTGATACAATTAGCAAGTATATAAGTCGCCTGAAAACGGCTGATATTTGTTGAGCATCTCCTGCTCGAAAGCCCAGTACTCCTTCTCGGTGATGAGTTTCTCCGCCAGCATCTTCCTTGCCAGATGCATCGTCACCTGGAAGGTTGCTTCATTATGAAACGTCCTTTTATCCGTGGTGACCACCCCCCAAATCGGTATTCGATATAACAGGCATGGGAGCAGAACTTCCGATGGCTGTTGCCGTAGACACTGAACTTTTTGCCGCAGTTCGGGCAGGTGAAAGTATAGACTGCCATCCGCTTCACCAGCTCCAGATGGGTATTCCACCACTTGTTCCGGCAGGAATCCGAGCAGAACCGTTTCCGCTTTCGTCCAGGATTCTGTTCAATCGGCCTGCCGCACTGTTCACAGACCGATGCCGCCTTTTTCGTAACCAAGCTGTGCCGCCTACAGAACGATTTCACCGTATTGATGGAAATACCAACTGCTGCCGCAATCTGCCCGTACCCTGCCCCATCCCGGCGCAGGGCGATAATCTTTTGCTTCTGTTCATCCGTCATTAAGGACACCTCCTGAAAATTTAGCTTTCAGGAGTAATAGGACAGAACGGCTATCGTTAAGTACTTCAAAAGCAAAAAATTGCGGATGCCCGTGTGAGCATCCGATTTTTCATTACATGTACTAAATAATAAGTACGGCTATGCTGTACCTATAGTAGCCTTCGTTGCAGTGTGTTATAATTAAGGAAATTCGATATAAACACACCGCGGCTTAGAAAATTTACAGACGGTGTGTACAAGGAGTTCCTATGGCCGCTATCGTCACCTTGAATCAAGACAGTCCTTCTGTCCAATATTTATGCAAAAAAGATAAACGGCTTGCAAAAGTCATCAGCATGGTGGGTCCGATTACCTATGAACCACACACTGATAATCCCTTTCCTTTTCTGATCCATGAAATCATCGAACAGATGCTGTCGGTAAAAGCTGGAGCCAAAATTTACGGGCGATTTGAAGAATTGTGTGATGGTCAGATAACCCCGGAGGCTATCTCAAAGCTCTCCGTTGAGGAAATCAAGGCAATTGGTACTTCTACTGCCAAGGCTAACTACATAAAAGGCGCAGCTTCAGCTGTCTTGACAGGAGAACTCGATTTTACGAAGTTTCCTGATATGACAGATGAAGCTGCGCTCAAAGAATTAGTCAGCCTTCATGGCATTGGTACTTGGACTGCAAAAATGTATTTGATTTTCGTTCTGGACAGACAGGACATCTTGCCATTCGAAGACGTTGCTTTTTTACAAAGCTACAAATGGCTTTACAAAACAGAAGATGTGTCGAAAGCATCTATAGAAAAGAAAAGTAAAAAGTGGAAACCCTACTCCTCTATTGCCGCCCGGTTTCTTTACCGGGCTTTGGATATGGGCTATACGAAAAAAGAGTTTCATCTATTCAAATAATCGGAGGCCACATATGGACAATCGTGAACAACTTGATAAATTAATAGCTACTACAGATAAATGCAATAAAAATATCATTCCAACTAAATTATTAAACAATATAAATAAATGGGAATGGGGTAAATATGGATGGACTTCTCCTGTCAGTTTATTTTTAACGGCTGCTTGGCATAAATACAATAATCCTAAAGAAGATTGCTGTAAAATTTGGGCTAGAGATGAACAAAGCAACCCAATTCCAGGAAGTTATAGCATTCGAAGCGAAGATGAAGGTATTGTCGTCCCATTGTTAGCAAAATACGACTTATGTCAGGGTTTTTGTTCAGCAAATTCAGGTATGCAAGGAAGTAGGGCCATTGAAAAGATGAGGTCTTTTAAGCGAATGAATGTAGACTTCGATAAGGCTCAACGAACAGTATTTGATTTAAAGTTATTTGCTATAATTTTAAATCAAATCAATGAATTGAGTCAGCCTCAATGTCTTGAATTTTGCCGATACTTCATATTAATTGCCAAAGGCATCCAAAATGAACGGGTTAGAAGTTTAAAAGCTCTTGAGTCCTCTGCACAGTATACTACGAGTGCTTTGCATTTTCTTTCGGATATACATGATCCGGAATTAACAAAATGTGTAGCAGCTGCTTGCTTAAGCATTATTTATTCTCAAAAGGGTTTTTCATTGGATGGGGTTTCCGATGCCAAAACAGCAGCAGATGCTCGCGCCAAAAAGCCTGGTGATTTATGCGTTCTCTATAATAATGTACCAGTTGTGGCAATTGAAGTAAAAGACAAAACACAGGAAATTGACTGGAACAATATTACACGAGCATGCTCCATAATTAAAAATTTTCCTAGCCTCCAGTTATTCTTATTTGTGTTGGAAAAGAGGTCCGCTTTAACAACACCGATTTTAAATGACATCGTATCGTCTGAAAAAATGGTAGATAATATTTACGCATCCAAAATCGATTTTATTTCTGTACATGGATTGTACAAAATGGCTTTATCCTTATCAACAGATGCTACTATTGCAAATTTAACTAGTAAATATATTGCTATTGCCCCTGCAATTAAACCTGAAACTATAAAAAAATGGTTAGCTCAACAAAAACAATGAGCTAACCAAAAACTTTTACTCATGCCATGTTATATTTTGTTTGAAATTATCTGGGATTGTAAAAGGGTAACATATCTTAAAAAAGCCTTCTGGAATGGTAACATTAGTATTATGTGATCTAACATCGTACCCATACTCTCTCAAATTTTTTATCGTAAGTTCGGCGTCCTGATTGAACATTGATAATTTGTCATAGGGCAAATTTTTACCCAAGTCATCGCTTATGGCCAAGTCTTGGAATTGAAAGATTGGTGTATTCAATTCGTGGGTAATTTTCAGTTTGAACTTCGGATACGGTTCAGTAAAATGCCCATACAGAGGCATCAAAGAATCAAACGAGGTGATATCTTTAACTGCTAGATGCACTTCATCCCACATACACTTTAAAATAGAAAAATCATCAGAACTGCTATATGCTTTTACTGTAATTTTCTTTATGAGGGAAGTAACGTTGCCAAAAAAGTCAATGAGAAACTTTGCTTCATTTAAAGGTTTATCTTTTTTATTTTCTTTTATTGTGATAGTTAAATTCCCCTTATAGAAGCGCCAGTTGATTTTACCATCTGCGGTAATTCGTTGTTTCGTAAAGTCTTGATATTTCACTTCTTCAGATTTTGCTTCTGTATCAAAGAGATTTCCCTGGACTAAATCACTATAGTGGTGAGTAATCTTTTTTCGCGTTTTTCTAGCTTTGAGGCCTTTTCTTTTGTCAAATGATAATTTTTGACCATCTTCAATCAGTGGAACTTTACATTCCTCTATTTTCTCTATTTCATACCGCAATGCCATGCCAATCTGATGTGCAATTGGTGGGCAAACAGAATTTCCTATTTGTTTGACTGATTCCGTATAACTTTGTGGAATTTTAAAATCCATAGGAAATCCTTGCATTAACTTCAGTTCATCAGGCGTACATTTTCTATTTTTCCAATGGAATGGGCCATCATATCGCCCTTGATATGCAATAATAGTTTTGCAAACGTCATCTGGATCCATTTTATACAGAAAGTTAGAGAATTTAGAACGCCAAGCGAATAACGGATGCGGATGTCCCATTTCTTCAGTATAAAAACTATAATTTTCTCCAGGTGGAATATCCGGTAATAAATGACCATACTTCCCACCATAAGGAGGAACAACTTCATTGTCATCTTGTAACGGAGCTATCACTTCACCCACAGTCCGATATTTCTTTTTATCGGGAGAATCTGGGCCAAATGTTGGTAATGGGAATTTGAAATTGATGTTTAAGTCGTTTCTAATACCTACAAGGAAAACACGTTCTCTTAACTGAGGGACACCAAAATCTGCTGCATTTAATACCCTCCAAAATAAATTGTACCCTACAGCCTTAAAAGAACTTAGTATGAGTTTAAAATCTTCTCCTTTGTTAGCGGACAAAATTCCCCTAACATTTTCAAAAACAAACGCTTTAGGTTTAAAATAGTCAACATATTTGCAATAATAATTGAACAGCTCACCTCGTGCATCTTTTGTCCCTTTAACGCCTCCTGCTCTACGGCCAGCTGCTGAAAAGCTTTGACAAGGTGGTCCTCCGACAATATAATCAACATCTCCTTGATAAAAATCTTGTGGGTCCATCTTTGTTATATCAATCGGCAAAACTTCATCTTCTTCTATTCCAAGAATAGCTTTATTCGCCTGTAAAGTTTGACAGCATTTAGCGTCCCATTCCAATGTTTTTAAAAAGTCAAACCCACAAGAGGCCATTCCAACTTCAAAACCGCCAATGCCGGCAAATAAGCTTAAAGCCTTTACTTTCGGTAAAGAATTTTTCATTTTTATCTTACAGTCCCTTTCTTGACAAATTAACGAATCCAATAGGTTAACTAACTATTTCGTTTTGCTATGTTCATCTATGTATTTTCTAATCCAGTTTCCAATTTCGATTGAAGCTTTTTTCCCTTCTCGGTTTAGAATGGACATGAACGTTGCTTTTACTTCAGGTTCAATGACTACTTCTATTTTAGAAATTTTCTTTCTTCCTCGAGGACGTCCTCCAACATTCTTTTTTTCCATTTACCCCACACTTTCCATATGGTTTTAATCATGGTAAAAACATCTAAATTGTACCATATTTCTTTTATAATAGCAAACTAAAAAAGCCGGTATAGAACATATATTCATTGTTCTATACCGGCTTTTCTCATGCAATCTTCTGTTTGATATCTGCTACAATAGCCTTGACAGCCTGTTGCAGCAAAACGATGTAGAGACGGTTGCGAATTTTTATCCACCAGCTGGTGGTGGTCTGGATTTCGGTTTCCAATGGGTCGGTGAGGTTCTTCATCTGCGCTTCGACGAGCTGTTGCAGGTCATCAAGGTCGATGGCTTTGATGGCGGCTTCCGCTTCTTCCCTGGCAAAGGATACAACGGTTTCAGCTACGGCTTTCTCGATTTCATCACGGTTCATATTAATTGCCTCCTTCAAGGGTTTGTTCATAATCAGTAATGCCACGAGCTACGGCTCTGGCCATGGCGTCCTGGGCGTTTGCCAAGATTTCTTCATCACCAGGATTGGTGATAAAAGCCAGTTCGACGAGGACAGCTGGCATCGCTGTATTGGTCAGGACATAGAGTCCGTTGACGCCAGGAGTAGCAATCTTCACACCACGGTCCGTCGTGTCCAGGGCATTAACGAGCTGACTCTGAATGCAGTTGGCCAGCATGCTGCCGCGATAACTGCCAGCGCAGGCCCAAGTCTCAGTGCCATTTGCCGCTTCCGCTTCTGCGGCGTTACAGTGGATGGAAACGAAGATGTTGGCATCACTGTTATTCACCGCTTCGCAAATATCGTACAGGCTGTCGGACTGGAGCAGCTCTGTTGCGACACCCGCGGCGTTCAGGTAGCTTTCGGCGGACTTAGCGACCGCCAGGGCGACATCACACTCACGCAGCCCCGTTTCTTCATTTACGGCCCCGGGGTCAGGATTTCCGTTCGGCGCATGGCCGGGATTCAGGAATACTTTCATTATTTTTCTTCTCCTTTCTGATGGACAGCGGACTTGACCGTACCGCCGATATAGCCGAGCAAGCCGGATGCGATGGACATGGCCAGCTCATTGAGGTTATAAAAAATGGCCATGATCAGGGCTGTGACCAGCCCGATGATGACCAAGCAATCGGGGATATTGATTTTATCGATGGACAAACGCTCACGCTCCCTTCGGGGTAACACTTACAGTGCCGTCATTACGGACGATGTCGAAGTCTTCCATTGCCAGGATGCGGTCGGCCACAGAGCTCCAGTGACTGTCTGCCTTATAGGCTTCCAGTGCAACCCTGGGAACCAAGACTTTCGTCTGCGACGGAATACCACGCTCATAATTTGTTCCACTCTCGACAACAAAATCAACGTTCTCATTATCCAGGATGAGATATTCCAATGCGGTACAAGTAGAAAAGGTATGGTACGTATTGATGGTCGTACTGCCGACATTTCTTAACGTATCGAAGTAGACGCATTTGAGATTCGTGCAGTATGCAAACAGACTGTAGATGGCATCAATGTCCCCAAAACCGCTCATATCCGCTGATTCCAGATTGCTGTTGCCCAGGAACAGCGAACCCAGGCTTGTGATGAGGCTTTTAGAGATACCACTCAAATCGACATATTTTTCATCAAAACCTGTCCCTACATTATTACCTTTTGATGGGCAGAACAGGTTAAGAAGTGTATACGAATTGCGGGTAACATCCATGACGTAAATTTTGCTGTTGGCTTCGATCTGGCTTTTTGAAGCCAGCTCTACCGTCAGGCCCGGATCCTGATAGAGCTTGTTTTGCCCTAAGTAAACGGTGGTATACCCTTCCGGAACCGTGACATCGGTCGGGATTTGAACTGCCTCAGAAGCCGTAATGGTAACGTCGCCGCAAATAAGGCCATCTTCCATCTTTCCTGACACAATCGCCTTGCCGCCAACCCACCCCGCGTCGGGAGTTATCTTCGTCTTGAAAGCATACGAAATGCTAAGCGTAGCTTCAGATTCCAGATTCAGTGTTTCATTTCCAGACCTTGCCAGGGTATTTATCGTTTCCGCTACTTTCGGTGTAAAAGAAGCAGAGATGGTCTGATGCGGTACTTGCTGGATGGTCACCTTATAGGGTGTGGCAGTAACAGTGCTGGTGCCGCCGCTTCCCGTATTCGTCCCTGCTGTATAATTGCCATCTGCGTCATAGAAAGTCTTGCCTTTGGCTACATCAGCCGCTTTTGCTGTCGTATCAGATACTTCGCAGAAACGTGCCTTACCGCCACTTTTTAAAGGAATCAGGACTGCCGGCACTTCACTGTAACTGGCACCGGCAATCTTCACATCTACTTTCATATTTTCTCCTCCCTACACGACCGTCAGGACTTTCGTCAGGCTGTCCTGGGAAACGGAAACGGTCGTCAGGCTGCCCGTCACCTTGGTGCCGTTGACGTAGGCCGTCTTACCGCTGACAATCGTCCCCGCAGCAGCAGTGGCATCACTGGTATCGACAACACTGGACTTGCCGCTAATGCCAAGGACAGTCACCCCGGACTTGATGTTGCCGCTGACGAGTTTGGCCTGTTCCTCCTTGCTGATACGCACGGAGCCGCTGCCATTATGGAAGCCGTCCGGAATGGTGTACGCACCATCGGCTTTTGCAATGCTGCCGCTGACAGCACCGTTATTGCTCATTGTCCCGGTAACAACCCCATTTCCAAGGAAGGCCGACTTGCCGTTCAGAATATCGCCGGAAGAGGCAGTAGCACCAGACGTATCATAAAAGACAGCGGTACCTTCCCCTTCTGCCAGAGGAATCGAAACCTGCGGCACTTCTGCATAGATAACGGAATTGATTTTTACGTTCTTCGCCATGTTGATTGCTCCTTTACTCGACTTTTAACTCATAGCCGTTGAAACTGATTCTGCCATAATTCGACGGAATGGCAGCCACCGTCACTTTGGAAAGGGCGGTATACCCGCCGTCTGCCATGATGACCTGTTCCTGAGCTTCTGGAATGATACATTTTTCCTGAAAGGCAGCAGAGGGTGCCTGCGGCATGGAAAGGATGCCGACCAGGGTATTCCGTTCATGTGCCATGCCCCATCACGCTCCTTTCCAGGAAAAAGTCTCTGGCCGGGATGAAGGTATCGGTATAACCGTTCTTCCGCATGAGCTTCATCTCATAAACGTAACGGCCGCAGGCCAGCGACTGTGTATCCTCCGGCCGGAAATGGAGTACATATCGTTCCTGTTCCTGCCGGATGCCCTGTCCCAGGGATTTCGTGAGGACAGGTTCTTTATCCGTGATGAAGCGTTTCAGCGTAAAGATCAGGCGGTCACCGTCACCTAAGATAAAGACACTGCCCGTCACCCGGTCCCGGATGGTCAGGTCGATTTCTGCCGAATCACCTCTTGTTAAATGAATCCGGTTCTTTAGTACAAAAAAGCTCATCGCCCTCACCCCTGTTCATGTTGGCGCTGCTCCATCACATCCAGGCGGTGATGGGCATGCTCTGCCGATTCTTCGACCCGGGACAGCCGTTCGGCCATCTTCTGCCGCTTCGCTTCCGTATCCGTCAGCTGCCGGCGCAGTTCAACGATGCAGTCCCGAAGACCCCGTACCGATTCATTGAGCGGCTTGATGACGCTGAAATTGAAGATGACGCCGCAGAGCATCAGGATCGATACCAGGGACGCGGCCATCTGTAACCATTCAGCCATATTCCTCACCTCCTAGCCTGTCCGCTGGAACATGTACACGACGATAGATGGCTGCATGTTGTTGTGCGGCTGGCCACCACCAGCATTCTCCGTCGTAAAACCATGGGCATGACTGCCGTTCGTAGAAGTCCTGCCAGACCAGGACCTGGCCGCTTCAAAGGACATGACAGACGGGTAGTTGTCATGATAGCTGCCGCCTTCATCATTCCAGTTCCCGCGGCCGCTGATGAAGAACGCCCCATTGCCGTTGTATCCGCTCTGCACATCACGGCCCCAGAAAGCGCCGGTGATATTCATACTGCCCCGGTCATGGTTATGGTTCCCGGCATCGCCGGTTTTCCCCGTATGGCCATGAATAGGGATTTCCGCCAGGGTATTGGTGTGCTTCTCCTCGCCCAGCTTGTCCCCGGCCTTATACATGGTGCCGCTGTCTGCTGCCCCGGCCCCAATCAGGCACCGCCCCATGGCGAAAGCCACCCAGGTCGTACCCGGCCAGTACGTGGCGGGATTCTTCCCATCTGCGGAAATATAGATGGCATTGACGGGAAACGGGCATGCCTGGATTTTGGCCACGGCTTCCTCGTCCATATCGGCATAGGTGACCTTGCCCCAGCTGCCGTTGCTGTGCAGGACGGTATTCAGTTTCCCTGCTGAAGGTGACGGGACCATGCCGCTCTGGCCTGCTGTCTTTTCGCCACAGCCGCTGAAATCTGGCAGTGTGATATCCTTCGTGCCGTCAAAGAGGGTTCGGTGAATCTTGCGTCCTGTCTGCAGCTTCGACGCACTGGCCGCATTGCCGCTGATGCCAGTTGCGTGGGCATTGGCATCGGTCAGATGGGCATTGATGTCAGCTGCCGTAGCGGAAATCCGCTCATAGAGCCGGGCATCATTGCTGACCAGCTGGGACACGGTCTTGTTCTGCTGATTGAAGACGACCGGGTCTTCCGAAAGATACTGTGGGAAAAGCACATCATAATCCAGCGTATTCTCCACAGCTTCTGTGGGCCGGACTTCCTGCCCTGCACGGTCCGGAAAATCAGCCGACCATTTCTCTTTGCTGTAATCATCCATTTGTCATCACTCCTTTCTTGGATACGATGGTCGCCGTCGAGAAGGTAGCTTCCCCGTTCCAGTGAATCCTGCCATTCCAGGAATAACCCAGATAGATGGCGTATCCCAGATGGGCCGGCTTGTAGATGTTGAGCTGCGTGATGAGCTTCTGCAAGGTCGTGGTATCTTTGTCGTTCATGATGCAGTACACCTTGAAGTAATACTCCTCATTGACTTCCTCGATATGGCCGGCACTGTAGAGATTGATGATAGAGTTCATGAAATCCTTCGTGGATACATCCACGTGCTGCAGCTTGAAGAGGATCCGCTGCCTGCGGAACTCGTCACTATCTCCATCACCGGGCTTGATGCCCAGGAACGATTCATAAAGCGGCAGCGCCCAGGTGGCGGTGTTCACGAAGAAGTTGTCCGCCAGGTTCTGCAGAGCCAGGCGCAGACGGTCATGCTCCTCATTGCAGGTTTCTGCCGCGCAGTGGAACATCGGGTCTTTGGATAAGAAATGCGGCAAATACTTCAGGATATCCATCCGGCTCTGCCGCATCCAGTCATTGGCTGACAAGGTTCAGCACCACCTTCCCTGCCACGGGGATCTGCTCGTTCGTCAGTTCCACGTTGGCCGCTTTTCCATTAAGCTTCAAATCCTTATAATCCGTAATGCCGCTGATGGAAAGGAGGAGTTTCCCCATCTGGGCCAGGCTGACATAAGAAAGCGTGAAGCCCGTCTGCTTGAGATAGGCTGTCATGGCTGCCTTTACGGCATCGGGGCTGGCTGTGCCATAGACATCTGCCGTTAAATCAATGGTTAAAGGTGCCGGTGAAACGACGGTCACAGTCGCTCCAATAGGCCGCTGGCTTTCGATGTAGTCGTAGACTTCCTGTATAAGTTCCGCCGATGCTGATTCGTTCTCTGCCGTGACGATGATGACCTTCACCGTGCCATTGCCCTGCCAGAGCGGGATGACTTTGCAGTTCCCGACGCCATCGACAGACATGGCCCAGTCACGATAATGATTGGCATTGCCCGAGGTGATAGGCTGGCGCACCCGGAACAGGAGCCGGGCAAGGAGTGCGTCATCCGTTTCTTCATCCGCCCCATCGGTGCATTTCTTATGGTTAACGACTGCCGAGATATTCGGGATGGAATAGGGGATTTCTGTAATCGTTCCTTCGGCCACATTGCCACTCGCCCCGGCATCGGCAGCTTCCACGGGAATCGTAACCTCAGCGGCATCGGCAGGAATGGTGGCCGACTCCAGGGTATAAAATCGCTGGCCGTCTTTTGTCTGGAAGAGACTGCTGCGAATGATGTAGGCTCCTGCCATCCCCGTCACCGTAACTTCTCCTTTGGCCTTGACGGCTTTCTTGCGATCGACGCCAAATTCCGCTGCCCGCAGCGTCAGGTAGTCGCCCCAGGACGTTTCGGCAAAGGCCGCGTCGCGCAACATGGCCATCTCGGCATAGCTGCTCTCAAATTCCACAGCATTGGCGTCGATCAGGTCGCGGGCAAAGGTGCCTTCCATGGTACTTTGCTCTTTTTCCGTAATGGTGTGCAGGGTCTGGGCCATGCGGCTCTCAATCTCATCTTTGGTCTGTGCATCAAATAAATTGCTCATGCCTCGCTCCTTCCTGCCGTCACGGTCAATGATTCGTCACTGTAAATGGAAGTGACGTCAACCGTAATGGCCAAATCATCCCGTTCCCGCTTCTTCACCTCGATATGGTTAATGCGAGCAATGTACGGATTCACCATCAATCCCTCACGGATATTCTGGCAAATCCTGTCTGCCGTATACTGGCTGTTTGGCGCTCTCCCCTGATACGGCTCGATGGTAATGCCATAGCTGTCATCATAGGCCAAGTAGCGATACCGCTCGGTGAGGATTGCCTTATAAATCCAGACCTTGAGGGCTTCATTTTCTGTCACCATCAGGTTCTGGCCTTTTTCATCGTAGCGGAAGCACTGCTTATCAAAGTCATAGCCGTATTCTACGAAAAGAGGCAGCGACTCATTCCGGTTCGCTGCCTGGATGCTGTTCATTGCTACAAAAGGATCAGCCATGGCCATCAATCCTCACAATCTCATCCAAAATAATGTACTGCTGAATCCGGTCGTTGATGAGCATGGGCATGATGGCCACGTACATACCGGGCTTTAGTGTATCCGTATAGATGACGGAATCGGTGTAGTCATTATCGATATCATGATTATGGGACTGGTAAGCCGCATCACCGCTGCCGCCGGCACGATTCTGTGTCGCCGATACCAGATGCCCTTTAGCTGTGCGGCCATAACCTGCCAGGAGATAATGGGAAATCCACAGCTCCTCTTTGGTCAAAATGATGCCATTGTAGCGGACCTTGATATCTGGCGGCGAAGCCAGGATCTGCCCGATTTGAATGTCCGGGCTGTTGCTGCTGCGGCTGACCTGCTCCATCAGATTCAGCAGGCTGATATACGGATTTTTCTGCACACGTTCACCCCCTTGAGGTCTTGATAATCGTTGCCGGATAATAGTCGCTTCCCATATCGATGCTGCCTTCGTAGTGATGAAAACAGCCATAGACATTGGAGCTGTTGCCCCAGCAGCCGCCGCTCCCGTCATAGACGACGACATGCCAGTTCGGATCCGGCTTGCTGTAGCGGTTGTACATGATGATGTCGCCCTTTTCGAGCTGCGACGGGTCATAAGGGATAGCCAGACCCTGCGCTTCGGCATCGGCCCGGAGCTGGTCGCAGCCTTTCACGCCATTGTTATATTCCTGCGCTGCAAAAGGGGAATAGCCCGCCGCGGCGATGGTCGCCCGGTCGACACAGCCTTCTGAGCCATAGGGAGAAACGGTACCCTCGAAATTGGCCATGCACGCATCGACCACACTGCTGCCAGCCACAGCGCCACCTGTAGAAACAGAAGATGTCGATTCCGTTTCCGCTGGCGGCACATAATCCGGGTTGGCATTGTACGATGTACTGTCCAGTTCCTGTTTCTGCTCATCCAGCAGTTTGTTGAATACCAGATGCAGCTCCATCAGGTGCTTGTTGCCTTCGATTTTATGGCTGTCTGACTTGATGAAGAACTGGCCCTTGAGCTGTTCTTCCTGGACTGAGACAGAAAACCCGGCGATACACTGGATATGACCGATGGCCCGAATGGACATGTCATGGGCGACGGTCTTCAGCATGGCCCTTGCCTGCGAGGCATCGTCCTGCTTGGGGTCGGCCTTGCAAATGGCCTGGATGAGACCGAATCGGTCGATATCCGTCTGATTGGGCAGTTCGCCTTTCGTCTGCCCGGCACTGTCGACGACGATGACCTTAGAAACCATGTCTTCGACCGACTCCGACACGGAAGCGCCGGTCAGGTTTGTCACATCGCTGATCAGGAAATCTTCCACCACCTGGTCGTTCATGCAGACCACGTTGAGCTTCCCTTCGGTCATGTAGATATGGTATCCCTTGCCATCTTGTGCGGATTGATAGGATAATGCCTGCTTGATAGCCTCCGTAGCCGAGATATCATCGGCAATGAAATTGCAGGTGACGGACAGGTCAGGAATAGTCCCGGCCGGAATAGAAAAGTCATTGATGGTCTGGCGGATGGCGTCGGCCACTGTGACGTTCGTGTACTTCTTGGTTATGCGGGACTTGGCCAGATAGACGATATTGTCAAAGGCTGTAAAATGCATCACGGAAGAGCCGCTCTCCCGGCTGCGGCCAAAAATACGTCCCTGGAACAGGTGGACAGTCTGCTGCGTCTTATCGTCAATGTGGATAAACAGCACCTCGTCCCCCAGTTCCAGTTCCGGATTCTGCCAAGATTTATCCCGCGTCGTATAGGCCAGGTCGAATTCCAGCCTGCGTCCGGCCTGCTCGACGTCCCCGGACCAAGTTGCACAAATCAGCCAGCCCGTAAGGTCTGCGTTCTCGGGCTTTTTCTGGCCTTCCGTCTGAGCATCCTCGGTATTGGTTTTCTTATTGATTCTTTGCAACTGAAACATTTTCATCATTCCTTTTGAGGTTCATCGTCGTCAGGCGGATGATATCCCCGGGCAAAAGACCGCCGTTACGGACGATGCTGCGATAGATCTGGAACTTCGAGAACTGCTCATTGTTGAGCGTCACCGATTTCCCCACGGCCCGGCCGATGACGTTCCCGATACTGTCACCGGGATAATAGGTGATGTTCTTCTTCATCTTCGACCAGAACGACTCCGGCCGCTTCTTCAGCCCTGTCGCAGCATCGGTCTTTCCCGTCTCCGGTGCTGTGACGTAGCGGTACTCTGTCAAGCCCAGCTCGTAATAGACATCGCCGCTGCCGTCCTTTTCACCAAACTTGAAGGACGAAATCAGGCAGGGCATGGAAAGCAGCGTATCCGACACCGTCAGTTGACAGACGCTGTCACCGGTACGCATCGTTTCCAGTTGGGCGATGTATGTATAAGGCGCAAGGCCCATCATGGCAAAGGGATAATCCTGGGCCGGAAAAAAGCCGGAAAGGGTCAGTGTCTTGAGTCCCGTCTTTCCCATCATAAGGTAGTCGCCGAAGTTATTGATGTTCACCGTACCATGATTCGTATTGACGGATACCATCAGCTCCGAAGGCAGGACGGGAAAGACCACCGCTGCCGATTCAGAAGAGAGAGAAATCGTGAGGGAAGATGCAGCCTGGCCGATGGCGTTCAACAGGGATGCTAAGAAAGAACTCATCAGATGGTCGCTCCTTTCATGCGGTTCATGCCGTACAGCCGGATCTTTTCCACCAGCTTGTCGGCTATGGCATCGATGTCCTGCTCGCTGCGGACGTTCATCGTATCGATGCGGATGGTGATGGAGTGGCTGCCTGCGTTCATGGCCTGCCGGATGCTTTCGTCATGCGGGACCACCGTACTGCCGTTTGGCAGGTGGACCAGCTCGCCCCGGCGGTCCTCGTTGATGACCGCAAAGCCGCCGCCAAAGTTCTCGACGCCTCCGGCAAAATGGCTGATGGGTTCAATATTGAATCCCACATGAGTCGGCGCCCCGCCTGTCAGAGACGGGATGTCGATGGACAGGCCGTTGACGCTGGCAATGAGTCCGTTCACCTGGTCGATGACCCAGTTCACGCCGCTCCGGAAGGTATCCTTGATGCTCTCCCAGATGCTGGAAGCTGTCTCGTTGATGCCGTTCATAGCCCCATCCCAGGCCGAAGCAATCCATTGCATTCCGGCATCTACGGCATCCGACACCGCCTGGATGGCCTGTTCGATATACTGTGAAACCGTATCCCAGTTTCTCCAGAGGAGATACAGCCCTGCAATGACGGCAGCGATGACAAGAAGGATAGGATTGGCCATCGCTGCTGCACCGACTGCCCGGATGACCGTAATCATCATCCTGCCCACGGTCAGGAAGGTACTGCCCATGCCTTTGGCAACGATGGCGATACCCCTTGCCACCGTGATAAGGCCCTTGAACTGGGCAGCCAGATACTTCGATACACTCCCGGCCTTGCTGATGCCCGCGGCGATGGAGCTGAACGTCCCGAAGGCCTGTCCGCCTATCGTCAGCACCCGCCCCAGGGTGGAACCGAAGAGCTGGAAGGTCACGATGCCAAAAGCCACCTGGCCGATCAGCGTTTTCTGTTCCGGTGTAAGCGCACGAAACCAGGCAGCCAGTTCCTTGACGCGCATCGACATGGCCTTGAAGTACGGCGTAAACGACACTGCTAAATCCATGCCGGCATTCTTCAGCTGGTTCATGGCAATCTGCATCTGCTCCGACGGGGTCAGCATCTTCTCATAAGCTTCCCGGGTCATACCGGCAGACTGGGCCATCTGGTCCATGACCTTATCGAAGTCCCCGGCTCCCTTGCCCGTCAGGACCAGGATGCTGTTCAGGCCCTCGACAGAGCCAAAGAGCTGGGCCATCTGTTCGGCATCGCCGCCTGTCGACCGCTTCACTTCGTCCAGGAACTTCACCCAGCCCACGCTCTGCAGATGAGCCGCATTGAACTCAAGGCCAAGGGACTGAGCCAGTTTCGCCGCTTCGGCAGACGGCTTCAGGATGTTGCTGTAAGCCGCCTTGAGTCCCGTAATGGCCTCGCTGGTCCGGATACCGTTCTTGGTCAGGACGGCGATGGAACCGAACAGTTCCTGGGTACTGACATTGAGCTGTGCCGCAATGGGGATGACATTGCCCATGGACTGGGCCATCTCGCCAAAGGATGTCTTGCCGAAGTTCTGTGCCAGGAGCATCTGGTCCGTCACCGCCGTGGCTTCTTCTGCCGATTTTCCATAGGCATTGAGGACCGTGGTCACACCGTTAACGGCAGTCGTCGTGTCGGTGAAGCCGGCTTTCGCAGCAATTGTCATGTCTTTGACAAAGCCCACGGCATGGGCCGCATCGACACCAGCGGAAATGGCCTGGTAGACCGATTCCGAAAGATCAGCGACACCTGCGCCCGTTTCATCGCTGACAGCACGAATCTCATCACTGACCTTCTGCATGGAAACGACCGTCGTGTCGACCAAAGTCGAAATCTTGGCGATACCGTTGGCAAAGTCGCTGTGCAGCTTGAAGCCTGCCGTTGCGGCTGCCAGGATGGGGGCTGACAGCAGGGCCATCTTGTCTGATAAGCCGGAAATCTTGCTTCCCGTCTGCTCGATGCTCTTCGCCGTCCGTTTCTGGATGCGCTCATGCTCCGTCAGCTTGTCCGACAGTCCGCTGACCGATTGTTTCGCCGCCGCCATCTGGGTCTTCATGGTCCCCAGGCTGGCATTGACGCTACGCACGGTCGGCGTGAACAAATCCCGCAGCCGGATGGCGGCATCGATGACATTATTGGCCATGCTGTTTCACCTCTCAATGTTGTTACAGATATTAAAAATATAGTAAGATAAAAGAAGTCTATCGTTACGGAGGAATTCCAATACGCTATTTCAATGAAACAGAAAAAAGATTAGCTGAACGATATCACCATATGGAGCTTGGTACTTGCAAAATCTGTGAAGAATGTCACAAGAAAGAACATTTATCCTTACCGATTGGCTGCTGGTGCGTAGGTTCCGATTTTAATAAAACTTCCAAGAGAATTCTATTTGTCGGTAAAAATGCCAGAAACAATCCCGGCACGATTGAAGACGGCTTTCGCAATCCCTTTCAATATACCCGTGAATCTCTGTGGAACAAAAGCTGGCCATATTGGAGCTATACTCGTGCTATCACTCAGAGAATATTCGGTGACGATTCTATAGAACACATCGCATTTACCAATATTGTCAAATGCAACAATTCCGGAGGAAAGGATACTACCTCAGATTTTGTAAAATCCAACTGTATCCTAAACCTAAAAGTCCTTCAGCAGGAATTAAAGGTAATACATCCTACTCATATCATTTTTTATACATCTTGGTATTATGACGATTACATCCCTAACGTTTTTGACCGTTATAATATTCATTACAACGGTTCTAAAGACATTGGGAAAAGAAAAATGTCCTGGCAGGAAGCCATTTCCACTCTGGGCAATCAAACCTTTCATGTACTACGTGTCGGCCACCCACAATGCAAGAAAAAAAGCGACTTCGTCTATGAAATATCTAAGTGGCTTGAGCCTGCCTTATGACTTTATGGCAGATAGCCGTATTTTCAGCAGTTAATCCGATAATGCTGAAGATACTTTTTTATCGCGTTCTTCCATCTCATAGCGGATGAAAGCATACAGCACCTGCCGTTCGCCGTATCCCAGCTTCATGACCGCTGACGGCAGCAGGTGATGCTCCCGGAACAGGAGATACATCGCCTGCACTTCGCCATCGGTCCGGATCAGTTTTTTACGGCTTTATCCGCCTTTTCCTGGGTCGTATAGCCGTTAAGTTCTGTGATCTGCGCTGTGAGATCAGCAATCTCACCTGCCAGGAAGAGCTTGCGGATGATGTCACCAGGAAGTACGGCCCCGAATTTTTCCAGCAGATCCTTGTTCTTGAGGTCCGGGTCGGCAATCCCCGCCAGGAGCGTCTGGGTCTGCATCTGATAAATGTCGATGTTATCGGCGCTGCCGTTGGTGAAGTCCACGGCCATCTTCTGGATATCGGCGTAGCGTTCCGGGTCGATAGCCCGGAGCGTGATGATAAAATCGAATCCGAACAGCTTCGAGAGCCGTTCCATCTTCACTTTCTTTTCAGGCCGTTCGGCCAGCTTGTTCACTCCATCTGCTTTCAGCAGTCGGTCTACCATATTCATGTGCTTGTTCTCCTTATGCTAAATCCAAGAGGTCCCAATCCGAGAAGGTGAAGCTGTAGCTTTCTTCGCCCATCTTGTCCACTTCCCAATCCGCCAGGATCAGGCTGTCAAAGGTCGCATCCTTGATGACGATACGTTCGCTGCCGATGGCGTCCTTATCGTCAAGGACGGAGACGATGGTCACGACGGTCTGCTTGCCCGCCTTAATGTTGTCGTTCATCTTCTTAATCATGTAGCTCGAGACTTTATGGAGCTTCAGCTGCCCTTTGCAGTCATAGCCTGTGACCTTGTAGCCCTTGCCGACATGACGGAGCATCTTCACTTCTTCCTTGGTCAGCGTGACCTCGGCCTTGAAAGCCGTGGCTTCGGCCATGAGGTCGCCGTCGATATAGAGGTCGGCATACTTGCCGTTCATCACCCGTTTGGCTTCCATGCTGTTCACTGTACCTCACCTCCTCAGATATTGACGGCAATCGTGACATCTTCCATGGCATCCAGGAGCGAAGCATCTACGGCGATGAAGACATTGCTGCCGATGTTGGCCAGCTTGATGTCCATTTCTGACATGTCTGCCAGTTCCTCTTTCGTATATTTGCCATTGGATGCCAGCCAGATCTTGGTGGATTCCACATCGATATAAGCCGTGTTCTGCCCCTGTTCCAGCAGGCCCTCCTGGGCCAGCTGGTCCAGATAGCCCTGGATAGCCGTCACCAGGAGGCATCGGTTGGCATAGCTGTTCGCGTACTTGCCAAGGTAATGGTCCTGGGCGGTGGTGCGGATATCGTCATACATCATGTCCATCAAATCGACGAGCTTGATTTTCTGGAACGATACCCCTTTGCCCTGGACTGTCGTAACCAGGGAGTTGATTCCGCGGCCCAGCTTGACCTTTTCCCCGTCAAAGAAAAAGAACAGCTTGCCGGCATCCGTCATGGTATCCATTTCTTCCTTCGTCCAGACGTCACAGCCGATGACTTCCGGCAGCGGCGCATACGTACAGGCAATGGTCATCGGCGTTCCTGCGATGATGCCCGCGATGCGCCCGCAGTACTGGGCCGTCGTGTAGGTCTTCGTTTTCGTACGGATGACTTGATTGACGAAGTTGATGACTCCTTCCGTATCCGCCGTGCAGTCCGGCAGGACGGCCTTGATGCGTTTGTTCTTATTCGTCCGCATCCCCTTGATCCAGGTCGCGATGGTGTCGATGTGGTTTTCTTCGATATCCGGGATGACCAGGTAATCGAAGCGCTTGTTCTCGATGGCCTTGAGGACATCGGTATAATCTTCTGCATCCTTGCTGATGATTTCGGCGATGACTTTCTTCGGGCTGTTCACGTAGCCGCGAAGGGTCAGTTCCAGCTGCTCACGGTTGCTGTCCGAGAGTTCTTTGGGGATGTCATCTGCCGTATACAGGTTCACTTCCGTCTGGGACGGCAGTGTCTCTTCTTTCAGAATCAGAAGGACAATACCGCGTTCGCTGCGTTCGACGGCACTGATGCCTTTTTCTTTGAACGCGATATTAATGGATGGCATTTTCATGGGTTACGTCTCCTTTCCCTGATACCGCTGATGCAGTACCTTCATGATTTCTGCCGTTTCTTCTTTTTCCCGGGCGTCATAGTACTGGAAGGTCAGCGTCAGACGCCCGCCGTCATTGTCCGTCCCCATCAGCTCCTCACTCATAGACACGACAGGGAGATAACGGTTGCCGACTTTCAGTCCGTCCCGGAATAAATTTTCCGCAGCAAAAAGCACGGCGTAGATAGCCGTGCTTTTTTCCTGCTTCTTCGGCAGATACGTAATGTAGAGGTCCGTATCCCGGTAGACCTCATTTTCTTTCTGCGGCGTCGCTACCGTCATCGTCTTCAGGAAGAAGGCCGGCGGCGCAAAGCCTTCCTTGACTTCCTGCAGGTAGACGGGATACGGGAACCGCTCTTTGAGTTTCTGCTGCACCGCCTGCAGGATATCGAGGTCATGGATCATGTGCCGCCTGCTTTCTTGAGGAGCTTCTTCGTGAGTCTCTCCAGCCCCGACTGCAAGTCGCTGGCTTCGAACTGCTTGACGGATTTCTCCGTATAGTGCTGGCCTTCATAATAGCCAACGGTCCTGCCGCCCGGCGTTTTCTTGACATGGCCGTTATTCAAGAGGTGATGGACCGGATGCCTGTTGACCAGTTCATAGGTCAGCTCCGAGCCGTTACACCCTTCCACCTTATGCTTCCAGCCTTTCTTCAGCTTGCCCGTGCTGCCTTCCGGCGTGTTTTTTACGCACTCCTTTTTGAGCTTGTTGCCGATAGTGATCAGGCCTTTCTCGGCAGTACCGGGAAACTCTTCAATAGCAGAAAGCAGTTTTTCTGAAAGGTCATCCAATCCTTTGACCTCAAAGTCACTTCCGCTCATTGCCCGTCCCCCTCACTTCTTCAGTGCAGTACAGTTCCAGTGCTTCATGGCGCATGTACGGGTCGACGATGGTGTCGATGTCGTAGAAGTGGTCCTGATACTTCACCTTCATATCATGGGTGATATGGGGACGCCAGCGGATAGTGATCTTGCTGTACTCCGTGTCCGCTTTGCGTTCCATCTCATAGAACACTTTGCCCCGGGCAGGCTCAATGGATGCCCAACAGCGATATACTACGACGTCGGCCTGGGTATCGAAACCATATTCATCCGTCACGGCCTGCTTTCCCAGAATCTCAATCCGTTTGTTCAAAAGCCCCGTCTTCATGGGCATCCCCCCCTTTTTCAAAAACAGCTCCGCCGGACCCCGAACAGCAGCCAGCGCAGACGTTTCAAAAGGCCTGCGTAGTCCGCTTCCTCACGGTGTTCATACAAAAAAGCCGCAGCATAGAGGATGGCTTCATGGAACACGACGGGATTCTCTTCGGCATCGGCTT
The DNA here is from genome assembly GCA_900538365.1 of uncultured Acidaminococcus sp. Lineage (GTDB taxonomy): Bacteria > Bacillota > Negativicutes > Acidaminococcales > Acidaminococcaceae > Acidaminococcus. The sequence continues at coordinate 28,157 of UPXT01000005.1, forward strand.
CCTCACAGCGGGATATATCCAGGCAGAGGGCCTGGGCTGTTTCCAGGGAAGACTGGATGACGTCATCATTACTCGTGTCATCTTCATCAATCCGCAGGTATTCCCTGGCTTCTTCCAGCGTCACGATCATGGCTTATCCCTTCGCTTTCATCTCCAGGGCCTTGACCGCTTCCTTGAGCATCAGCATGCCATCGACGCGCTGGCTGGCAAGGAAGCCGATCTGGCCGTTGGCGGCATACAGTTCGTTGAGCCGCTTGAAGGAGCGGTATTCCCGGTCGGCAATCCAGTAGTAGCTGAAGTCCCCGAAGAGCATGGGACGGTTGCCCGCGGCCAGTTCCGGTGCAAAGGAAGTGCAGTAGCAGGGACGGTTCAGGATGGTATCCGGTGTGCCTGCCGTGACAGACGGCTGCCAGATGTAGTTGCCGTTGTTGTCCTTCACCTTGCGCAGGGCCTTGATGGTTGCATCATTCAGGAGCCAGACAGCCTTGCGGCGGTACGGGATGCGCAGGGAATGATATAGGTCGATGACATCATCGAAGGTAATAGAAGCCGTCGTGACCGTCACCCCCACTTCGGCAGACGGGAAAACGCCGGTCGGCTTGTTCTTTCCGTCGCCTACCAGGAAGGCTTCTTCTTCCTTCGTACCGATACGGCGGGCAAATTCACCGGCGATATAGCTTTCTAGGTCAAAAGCGCTGTCGTTCAGCAGTTCTTCCGACACACGGATAGCCGTCCCCAGCTTGTACGCCCCGATGGACTGCTGGCCGAAGGTATCCTGGCTGTCCGGGTAGAGACCGTTCTCTTCCATCCAGGACGCTTCGCCATGACCCGTCACGATGGGAATCTTGCGGTCGCCGCTGGTGTGGATGACCGTAGCCAGGCTGCGGAAGAAATTCTCTTCCTGGAGCTTGTCGATGAGCTGGTGTTCGAATTCGTCCGGTACCAGATAGCCGCCATCAGCATCGGTGCCTGCACTCAGGGCGTTCTGTACATCAATGAAGTTCTTATGGCGGATGCTGTCCCAGAAAGCCTTACGATAGGCATCAGACGCACGGCCTTTCTTTTCTGCTCCATTCTGGCCTGCGCCAGGGAGTTCAGTAATCGGTGTAGTAGTGGGCTGGGCAAGCTGGGCGTCGAGCTGCTGCTGGCGTTCCAGGCGGTCGATTTCTTTGCCGAGATTTACTACATCCGCTTCCATCTTGTCGTAGCGAGCCGCATCTTCTGCAGAGACCATGCCATTTTCATCACGGACGGTATCCAGAAAATTCTTGGCGGCATCCCAGAGGTTCTTGCGTTTCTCACGCAGTGCTAAAATCGTATCCATTGTTGTCCTCCTTAATGAATGAGCAATGCCAGCCGTTTTTCTAAGGATGCGGCTGGCACTTTATGAATCGGTTCATGGGGCTTCAGTTTTTGTACCAACGAATTGGTAACAGTTACTGGCGTATAAATCATGGCTTCCGGCTGCTCTCCATTGTCCTTCTTCTGGTCGAACAGGATTTCATCGGCAAAGCCAAGTTCTACCGCCTTCTTTGCATTGAGCCAGGTTTCGTCATCCATCATGTGAGAAATCTTCGTGCGGGCCAGGCCGCTCTTGATTTCGTAGGCGTTGATGATGCTTTCCTTGACTTCGCTCAGCATGCCGATGGTCTTTTCCATCTCTGACTGGTCACCATAGGCCAGGGTCGCCGGATTATGGATCATCAGCATGGCCACTGGCGACATGCAGACCTTGGTCCCGGCCATGGCGATGACAGAGGCCGCCGAAGCAGCCAGTCCGTCAATCTTAACGGTGACGTTCCCCGGATATTCCATGAGCATGTTATAAATCTGGGCAGCGGCAAAGCAGTCACCGCCCGGACTGTTGATCCAGAGGGTGATATCGCCGCTGCCCGCATTCAGTTCTTCCTTGAACGCCTTCGGCGTTACCTCATCGCCCCACCAGGTCTCGTCCGAGATCTGGCCGTCCAGGTACAGCGTCCGTTCACTGCCGAAGGCATCGGGGGCCGCATTGGTCACCCACTTCCAAAATTTATGTTTCATTCGTTTCTCCCTTCCGGGCAAAGGCCCCGGCATCTTTGAGCTTGGTCATGCTGCCGTTCACCAGGTACAGATTACCGCCTTCCTCATCGGGGACGGGATTCATGTCTTCCATCTCCCGGATATCGTTGGCGGACAGCCAGCCGTTCTGCCGGCCGATGCTGTACCCGGTCATGCGGCTCTCGTAGTCGCCGCGCATGAGGCCGTTCACGTTGAACTTCAGGAAATACTGCTTCTTCTCTTCCGGCAGGAACAGGGCTTTCTGCATGGCCTGCTCCCAGCGGATGACCCATGGGTCTAACGTGTATTTCACGAATTCCATGGACTGCTGCTCGATGTTATTGAAGGAACTTTTCTCCAGGTCGCCAATCATGTGTGGCGGGATGCGGTAGAGCCGGGCAATCTCATCGAGCTGGAACTTCCGTGTTTCCAGGAACTGTGCTTCTTCCGGCGGGATGCCGATCTGCTGGTACTTCATGCCTTCTTCCAGCACAGCCACCTTGTGGGCATTGCCCGTCCCCCGGTAGACGGCATTCCACGAATCCCGGACTTTGGCCGGATCCTTCAGAACGCCTGGATGTTCCAGCACCCCGCTGGGGCTGGCCCCGTTCGCAAAGAAAGAGGCACCGTATTCCTCGCAGGCCATGGTCATGCCCACGGCATTGCGGGCCATGGCAATCGGCGAATAACCGACCAGGCCGTCAAACCCAAGGCCGGGGATATGCAGCACTTCTTCCTTCTGCAGGGCCACCTGACCATACGGCTTGATGTTCGGATTCTCATCTCCCGTCTTGGTATACAGATAAAAAATCTTTCCCCGGTCATCCCGGCAGACGGTCATCTTGTCCGGCCTGAGCGGGTATAGTCCCTGTACCCGCCCTAATCGGTCGCGGATGATCTGGGCGTAAGCATTGCCCCAGATGAGCAGGTGGCTCATGAGCGTTTCCCGGAAGATGAACGAAGTCATCTCCGGGTTCGGTTCATCATGGAGCAGATGGTACAGCGGATGGTCATAGACCCGTTCCTTGCCGCCGGGCGTGTAACGGTACAGCTGGAGCGGCAAGGCAGCCAGAGTTTCCGCCAGGATGCGGACGCAGGCATACACTGCCGTCGTCTGCATAGCCGTGAACTCGTTCACCGTCTTGCCACTGGCAGAGGGGCCGAACAGATAACGGAAATCCGTGCCGATATAATAGTTCTGAGGCTTGTCCCGGGTACGGAACAGGCTGGATAAAAAAGGGATGTGCATGGAAACCTCCTATTGCTCTATCGACAAATTTATGATATTTTCAAATTACGAAAGGAATGATGCCCAATGAAAAAATATCTATCTCATCTTGCCGTATTTTTTATCTTTTGCTTTTCACTTTGGCTTTTCCCACAATCTGCCGAAGCCACTGACATCTGGGCATATACTGCCGCTCCTCAGGATGGTAACTACCAAGCCTATGTTGTCAGTGAATCAATTCAATGGAACAACGACTATTCAAAAATAACTTGTGCTGTAAAACAAGTAAAAGATGGTTCTGTCCAAAAAGTAGTGTTCTGGACTTTTGACAGGCTATCTGATGAATGGCGATATCAAACCTCTACAATGCAAAAGCCCAATTCATCCGGTCATACCAATCGTGTATATCCTAATAGCTGGGGAGCCTATATCCTTAAAATCTGCATAGATTATTTACGTTAATCAAAATGCAATAACGCCCCGTTCATCATAGACGCTGCCGCTGCCAGTCCCGTTGCGGATGCAGCGGTCCAGTGCCATGATGGACGCCACGATTCCGTCGATCTTTTCGACGGATTTTTCTTTGTCCGGCTTGATGTTCCCCGCCGGGTCCTGCCGCATGACCACGTTGCCGGCCATCCATCTGAGGACGGGATTGCCGCCATGGATGATGTTCCCTTCCATCAGGAGCTTGAACAGCTCCTTCGACGGCGGCGACATATCCTTGAACCCCTGGCCGAACGGCACCATGGTGAAGCCCATATCTTCCAGGTTCTGCACCATCTGGGTGGCGTTCCAGCGGTCATAGGCGATTTCCCGGATGTGGTACGTTTCCCCCAGGCGTTCGATGAACTTCTCGATAAAGCCGTAATGGATGACGTTTCCTTCCGTTGTCTGGATGAATCCCTGTTTCTGCCAGATATCGTAAAGCACATGGTCGCGCCGGCAACGTAGTTCTAGTGTGTCTTCCGGCAGCCAGAAGAACGGCAGAAGTATATATTTCTCATCTTCCGTCCGTGGCGGGAAAGCCAGAACCAGGGCCGTAATATCCGAGGTACTGGACAAATCCAATCCGCCATAGCACATCCGGCCTTTGAGGGAATCCAAGTTAATGGGAAGATTACCTTTGTCGTAGACCTGCTCAGGAATCCAGCGGATACTGGCCGAAGTCCAGATATTCAGGCGCAGCTGCTTGAACACATTCTCCTCGGCCGGGTTCTCGATGGCGTTCCGATATGCTTCCCGGACACGCTCGATGTTGATGGTGTAACCAAGGGACGGGTTCGCCTTGTACCAGTTAGCTTCGTCCGTCCAGTCTTCACCCTCTTCCAGGCCATACACAACAGGATAAAAGGTATAGTCCTTCTTCCTGCCGTGCATAAGGTCGAGAGCCTTGGTATGCAGTTCATAGCAGATACTGTTTTTGTCGTTGCCGGCCGTGGTGATGATGAAAAAGAGCGGCTGTTCACGGGCGTCACCAGAGCCTTTGGTCAGGACATCGTAGAGTTTCCGGTTCGGCTGGGCGTGGATTTCATCAAAAATCAGGCCGGATACATTCAATCCGTGTTTCGTGCCAGTCTCCGCTGAAAGCACCTGATAGAACCCAGCATTGCGGTAGTTAATGATCCGCTTGCCTGCCGACCGTATCTTGGAACGGCGCAGAAGAGCCGGACTCATCTCCACCATCTGCTTTGCCACATCGAACACGATGGACGCCTGATTGCGGTCACAGGCCGCGCCATAGACTTCCGCGCTCGGTTCGTTATCGGCATAAAGCAAATAAAGCGCTACGGCTGCCGCCAGTTCACTGTTGTGCGTCTTCACCATATTCCGTCCGGCAAGGTAGCAATGGGACGGGCTGTCCACCTGGATACACTGCATGGGGACTTTGTAGTCAAGCGGCCGGATTTCTTCCAGATAATGAAAACAGGAACGTGTCTGTTTGACGCGTTCCCGGCTCCGTGAAATTTTCCTGTGCAGTTTTGATGTCGGCTGGTCATCGAAAGTGGTGAACCGTATGGTGTACAAGGTTTCCCCTGTCGGTTTTCCGTAACGGGTGGACGGACAGGTTGTCATAGCGTTCTTAATACCCAGCGACCAGAGCAATTCCCGGACGGATTCAGCCAGCTGCTTTATGGTACTGACGTACACGCTCTGCGCTTTTCGTGTCCCTATGCATCCGTCCGAATCCATCAACCCCTGCAACAGTTCCCACCGCTGCTTTTCCGATGCCCGCAGGTAATCATGACGGATGACCTTATCCCTGAAACTTTTGACCAGAATTTTCTTCAGTTCCTTATAGACGAGAATCTCGCTCCCGCCGCAGGTCTGCGGATATCGGTTGTGCAAGTGATACGGGATAAAGGAAATGAGGTCATCCACATCGCAGTCACGCACAGTAATTTCCGGCTTCGTGGCGTTGCCATTCCCCAGCCAGTAGCCATATAAATACGGATCCACTGGAAGGTCTACCTTGGGAAGTTCCAAAGCAGCATTCACGGGAATCCGTATGATGGAACTGTTATCATCAAATTTTTCTCGATAACTTTGTGTGCGGCGGTAAATCTCGCCTGTTGTCCAGAGTCTCGGTTTCGGTTTGCCGTAGATGTAGTCCACATCCCACAGATGCCGTTCGCCCGCCACAATCCGGCCGCCATCCCGGAAAATCAGCTCGTAGGCCTGTTCCGTATCATCCACCAGGCTTTTCGCCACCACATGGCATGGCTTACCCTGTTCATCGAAAACGAAGTCACCAACGGAAAGACTGCCCATGGTCTTCCACCCGTCCGGCGTAGGGATAGGCGTATTTATAGCAATTTGTTTTCCATTTTTCTTGCCTATCTCGATATAGGCCGTCAGAAACTGTCTGTTCCCATCTTCCTTTACGATGCCGAACAGGTCACGGACTATCTGTTCCTGCCAGGGAAGGAGCAGGAATGGTTTCCCGGCCCATTTTCCTTTGGTATGACAGAGATTCTCGATGAAGGCGACTGCCCGGTCGGCCTTGTCCTTGTCGTAATGGGATGTCGGCAGCATGAACGCTGACGGCTTATATACAAATGCCAAATTTGTCACCCTCTTAACAGCAATTCCATTTCATCCGTTTCTTTTTCCGCCCCATTTTCCTCTCCGACCATGCGGCTCCGGGCGGACGGCGTCAGGCCGAACTGCTCGCAGAATTTCAGCATAATCTTGAGATTCGTCTGCGCGATGGACACCTGCGGCACCTGCTGTAGGTAGCCGTTCGGCGTCCGTACCATATCCCCATGCTGGGTGATGAACTCCTCGGCCCCTTTCCACCGGGCGTAGGCCTGGCAGTAGCCAGCAAACGCCATCATGTCCATGTTGGTCAGCATCCCCATCTCAGCAAGGACTTTCCCCAGACGCTTCCATTCTTTCTTGGCATCATCCTCCAACCATTCCGGACAGCGCGGCAGCCTGCCTTTGGGCAGGGGTTCTTTCTTGTTGAGGGGACGATGGCCGGGATTGCCTTCCAGCACCTTGAGCGCCGTCGGCTTCGGTTTTCTTCCTCGTACAGCCAATGGCGCTCACCTCCCAATAAAAAAAGCCCTTGCGGGCTGTACGCCAGAGAGGGCCGCATCTGCGGTCCCCTCGGGTTCTCTTTTTTAATTCTTCATGACCCATTCGATGGCGTGGCCATTGTCTTCGAACAGTTCGACGCTGACTGCCTATCCGATATTTATGCATCTTATTCGATGACTTCCCATTCATCAGCTCCGGGTATCAGCCCGAGACTGCTGCCCGTATCCCACTGTACATGGATGGTCCCGGCATCATCGACGAACTGGACGGTGCCTTCAGTTCCCTTGGGCGGAGCCTGCCTGTCATCCATGGCGATAAGCCGGAGCCGCGTTCCTTCCATCCGTTCCCGGCTGTGCCGCAGGCCGGCCCGCAGGATAGACAGGTCGAAACCGAACCTGCGGTAATCCCGCTCCATGTTCTGATAATACCAGTTCTCCGGAATACCGAACCGCCGGTCTTCGTGCATGATGTACACAAGACCGCTGATGATGCCATCATCTGTTTCCACATCCACTTCTTTTTTATAATAGAACCGCGGGAAGCCTTCATAGGCATCGAGCCGCCGTTCATCCGCCGGAGAAATGCGCCAGAAAACAACCGGCACGAAAGCATCCGCCTTCTTCTCGATGGTGGCGTAACATCCTGTCAGAGAACCTTTGAAGAGGAGTTCATAGCCCCGGATTCGGCCCGTCCCTGAAAGAACGGCGTCAGGACACCGTCTTGCCATCTGTACTTCACTCATGTTGCTGCCGTAGGCAATGTAGATTCTTTGTTTCATCGCTCTCATCCTTTCTGAAGGGATTGCCCTTCTACCACCCCAAGGGCAGCCGAAGCTGCCCGTAAGGCTATCCCCTTCAAGCGGCGGCATTGCGCCATGCGGAATTGCCCGTGAGGTGTTTCAGGAAGTGGAGCCGGCAGGTCTTGAACTCGTCACCGATGAGTCCGAGCCGGAGCATCCAGCACCGGAAAGCGTATTTCTCATTGTCCGTTTCGGTCTTCCGGGCCGAGGCTTTCTTCTGGGCCAGGGCCTGATGAGCGACGGCCAGGCAGAACTGAATGTATGCCTTGATTTCCCCAGCGTGGAGTGTCCCGTTGAAAAGCCGGAACTCGACGGTCCCTTTGGTGAAGGTGGCATGCAGGTTCAGCCCGTGGTAGCGGGTGCTGTTGTAATGATGGTTCCGTCCGTAAGGGGCTTCCTGATACCAGAGGTCGGCGATGCCGTCCATCGTGTCCGGCTTTTTCCGGTTGAGGTTCTTCAGGAAGGTGGTGTTCGTTTTCCGGCAGTATCGGCTTTCCCGCGAGGGGTTGATCTGGAGGGCGCGGTAAATCATGTCTTCCTTGCTCGCCATAATGTTCACCAGGTTCCGTAGGGTCTTTGCCGTGAAGCGTTCGGCCCCGACATGGATGTGGATGCCGCAGGACTTATTGGCAAAGGCCCCGGCCTTGCGTAGCATCCGCACCAGTTCCTGCAGCTTCGGGATGTCTTCGTAGGAAAGAATGGGACTGACCACTTCCGTGCGGTAGAAGCTGGAAGCATCTGTAATGTTTCCGTTCACCTTCTTCTGTGGAACCAGGCTGGAGTCGTTCATGGCTTTCCATTTCCGTCCCTGTTCATCCCTTGCGGTGTAGGTATCGTAGGCTCCGCCTTCGTGCCGACTTTCCGCCCCGAAGAAGCGGGCCATGAGGCTGGCGGCCCGGCTTCTCGTAATCCCTGTCATTTCCATTTCGATGCCAAAGTGCAGTGTTTTCATAATTCTCTCTGTCCTTTCTATGTGTGCGTGTGTTCTTTTGGTACACTATATATCACTCTAAAGGCACACAATAGCAAGTCATTTTGAGAATAATTATGAATTAAATTGAGAATTTATGGGTTCTGATGCCGGCGTTCTTTCTGCTTTCTGGCATGAGCCTTGGCTTCTTCTTCCGTGCGGAAGGCACTCCATCCCTTCAGGCCTTTCAGCAGGGCCATGCGCGATTCGTGGCTGGCCTTGGTCCCCATGCCGATGCGCAGGAGCCACATCCGCAGGTAGTATTTCTCGTTTTCAGGCTTCCGTGTGTCAGCCTGAACCCGTTTCGCTTTTTTCGCTGCGCTGACCATGAAGGCCGCCAGTTCAATCAGGGCGCGGTTCTTCACGGCATTGCCGGTTACGGCAATGCAGAATGTCACCGTATCTGCCGCAATCCAGAAGCCCCGCCCTTCCTTGCGATAGTTCTGATAGATGGCAAAGAAGGAAGTCTGGTCGGTACCAGGTTCTTCTTTCAAGTCTTCCACCAACCTGTCCGGCACATGGATGTTTTCATGTCCTGCCGCCCGGTTCAGCAGATACTGCTGGGCGTGGAGCATGAAGACCAGGTTGCGGAGCTGCGCACCGTCCATGCCATCAATGGGAACCTTGATTTCCATCCTGTCCGGATGCGGCAGTGCGTCCGATCCTGGCGTTTCATCCTGCTCCAGCGGCTCTTGCGGCATTTCGGGTTCCGTTCCTTCTGCCGGTTCCGGCTGCGGAAGGATGCCTGCTTCCTGCAGGAAAGCCGTGATGGCGGCTTCTGTCTTTTCATCATCGCATTCGATATCGCCGCTGCGAAGGATGCGGAACCCCCGCCCTTCGTAGGCAAAGGCCGGCGTCCCCGTATAGCGGAGCTTTTCGTTATGGTTGAAGGGGATCAGCTGTCTGGCCAGTTCCTTTCGGTCGTTCAGGTTCGTCTGGATTGTCATGGTCTATGTACCTCCTTGTTTTGCTAGTACATATATCACTCTGAACGCCGATAATAGCAAATCATTTTTGCATCTTTTTCTCAAAGAAGCAGGCAATGCCGGCCAAGACGAAATACACGCAGGGAAGGGCGACACCGTTGCCCCACATCTTGTATTCCGCAGAATCCCGGTACGGTTCCTTCAGCCATTTGATAATCTGGTTCCGGGTCTTGGGCTTTGTCTTTTTCCCCAGGGCTTTCCGATGGGTCTCAAAGACATCGCTCCAGAAGCGGATGTCTTCTTCAGACGGGTTCCCTGTTTCCAGATGGCTGCACCACCAGTCCGGGAATCCCTGGAGCCTTGCACATTCTGCCGGCATCAGGCGGCGGACACGAGCATGGCTGTTGATGAGCGGCGGATCTTTATAATCCGTAGCTACCAGGGAACTGGCCATTTCCTTCGCCGCCCGTGTGAAGTGGGAATTCTTGCTGGCACTATAGGTCAGCTCCACCACAGCGATGCCGCCCTGGTTGCTCCCCGGTACATTTCCCGAACGGTCGACGGTCCGGCAGGTATCGCTCTCATAGATATGGTTCCGCATATTGCGGGTGCCGTCCGAGGTCTGCCGTACATCATAGGTTTTCTTTTCCCTGTTGCCCCCGCCCTGCAGGACCAGCGGCTGGTTGTTGCCGCCCGTCCCGTACCGCGCCGTGAGTGATGGGTTCACAGAGAGCGGCCCCTTGTACCGGGCATCGGCTCCATGGTTCTCAAACACCGGACCCGGCAGATTGACGATGACCGGAGGATGATGGGCTTCTGCCCGCAAGGTGTTCGTCCGCTCTTCCGTCACATCCATTCGGATGCCGCCCTGGTCATTCAGGCAGATTGTGCCTGCCGTTCCAGGGCCAGGCGCAAGACGTCCGGCAGCACCCTGCCATGCTCGGAAGCCTTGCGCAGAATACCCTGACAGGCCCTCGGACTCAAATAGAACCTTTCCGGCACTTTGTCCATCAAAATCTGCGACAAGGTAGATGCGCTTTCTTCGCTGGGGGACGCCCCAGTATTGGGCATCGAGGACGCGCCAGGCCACAGAGTACCCGTTTCCCAGGATGCATCCCGCAGGCTGCCATCTGGCACAGCCAGCCACTGAAACCGCAGAGTCTTTGATGCGGCAGATTCCTTCAAGGACCGTCCGGAAGTCCTCTCCCTTGTTACTGGAGAAAGCCCCAGGGACATTCTCCCATACGATATATCTTGGATATTGTCCATTCGTTGCTTCCCTCATTTCCTTCACGATGCGCACTGCCTGATAGAACAGCGAGGACTGCGAACCGCCAAGGCCGTCCCTTTTTCCGGCAATCGACATATCCTGGCAGGGACTGCCGAAGGTAATGATGTCTACCGGCTCGATTTGTGCGCCGTTTACAGCACTCACATCACCGTAATGCTTCACAGATGGCAGCCGTCTCGTCGTCACGCGGATGGGGAACGGCTCGATTTCCGAGTTCCATACAGGACGGATGCCCGCCAGGATGGCGCCCAGTTCAAAGCCACCGCTCCCGGAGAACAGGCTGCCCAGCTTAATCTGTTCCATCATCTGCCACCTCCGCATACGGGATTTTCTCATCCCCGCGCAGGATAAACACACCCGCGTCCCCATATTCACTGATGTAGCGCCTGACGATGACGTCGACGAACTTCTCGTCCAACTCGATGCCGTAACAGATGCGGCCCGTCTGCTGGCAGGCCATGAGCGTAGAACCGGAACCGAGGAACGGGTCCAGGATGATGCAGTGGCTCATAGAGGAATTCTGTATAGGATAGGCCATGAGAGCTACAGGCTTCATAGTCGGATGTTCCTTGCTGGCTTTCGGCCGGTCGTATTCCCAGATGGTCGTCTGCTTGCGATCAGAATACCATTGATGCCTGCCATTCAGCTTCCAGCCAAAAAGACACGGTTCATGCTGCCATTGGTACGGGCTTCGGCCCAGTACCAGGGCGTTCTTCTTCCAGATGCAGCAGCCAGACAGGTAGAAGCCCGCGTCCTTGAATGCCTTGCGGAAGTTCAGCCCCTGAGTATCTGCGTGGAACACATAGATGGAAGCATCCTGCTCCATGTTCTGTTCCATATTGACGAAGGCCGCGAAAAGGAACTGGTAGAACTTATCATCCGGCATGTTATCGTTCTTGATCTTGCCGGCTGTTTCTTCCACATCGACGTTATACGGCGGATCCGTCAGCACCATGTTGGCCTTCTTCCCCGCCATCAGCCGTTCATAGGTTTCCGGCAGCGTCGCATCGCCACAGATGACGCGGTGGTCACCCAGGAACCAGATATCTCCCGCCCGGGCGACGGTCGGCTTTGCCAGTTCACCGTCGACATCAAAGTCATCTTCCTTGATTTTCTTGTTGTACACTTTCGAGAAGAGCTGCTCGACTTCCGGTGCTTCAAAGCCCGTCAGGTCGACGTTGAAGTCGACGCTCTGCAAATCGACGATGAGGTCGGCCAGGAGCTGTTCGTTCCAGGCACCTGTGATCTTGTTGAGGGCGATGTTGAGCGCCTTGACCTTATGCTCATCCTCGATATGGACAACGACACACTGGACTTCTTCGTAGCCCAGATTCTTCAGTACGGTCAGACGCTGATGCCCGCCGATGACCGTCATGTCGTAATTGACGATGATGGGTTCCACATAGCCAAACTCCTGAATGGACTTCTTGATTTTCTCGTATTCCTTGTCGCCAGGCTTCAACTGCTTCCTGGGGTTATATGCCGCAGGCTTCAGCTGGCCGATGGGCAGCATCTTCCATTCCATATCCGATGTCTTCACACGCTCGCTCCTCTCTGAAGGTGGCCGCTACTGCTCTGCCGTAACCGGCAAGGTGGTGCCACCTGCAATAATTCCGTACGCTGTCCCGTGACAGCTTGGTCTTTCTGGCGATGGCCTTGTAGCCCATCCCCTGCTTCCGCATGTCTTCTATCTGCCGGCGCTGGCAGTCGTTCATGACAGGCTCCTTTCACACAACAAAAAAGCCCCGGGCCAAATAGCCTGGAGCAGATGATTCGATTTTAGATGCCGGGTATCCCCCCTTACGAATTTCGCGTTTTTTCACGTTTGAGGGGGCGGCGGTCATGGACGGAAGGGTCACAGAGATTTGCATCCCCCCGCCCTACGGACGGATTCAGTACTTGTACTCGATGTTCCGGTCTTCGGTCATCGTCTTATGGTCATGACAGCTCTTGCAAAGGGGCTGCCAGTTCGTTTCGTCCCAGAACAGTTTCTCATCACCGCGATGCGGTTTGATATGGTCAACGACCGTTGCCGGGACGAGACGGCCTTTTGCTTTGCAGCGGATGCACCAGGGATGACGTTTCAGGAAAAACTTCCTAGCCTTCTGCCACTCCCATCCGTAACCACGTGTCTCTGCACTGGCCCGGTCGCCCTGGCACTGCCGTTCATGTTCCTCACAATATTTTCTTCCATACGGCACCAGCCTGGGGCAGCCCGGATATTTGCAAGGCGTATTCGGTCTTCTGGGCATTTACATCATCTCCGGCATCAAAAAAGGACCGATGGCATTCAAACCTCGATCCTTCATTCTTTTCTTGCTGATTATAGTATATCTTACAGAAGCCTGTGACATCAAGTGCTGCTTTAGTGACATTCAGTGACATTCGCCATAAATCTCGATGTGTTTCAGGGCTTCGTCATGCAGCCGGTACACCTGGCGGATATGAAGTCCGAGAGTATCGGCAATGGATGCCCAGTCTTTAAAGGCCAAGTAGCGGAGTTCCAAGACGACCCGTTCCCGGGCATCTGGCACTCGGCTGACAGCCTTCATGATGTCTGCCTTGAGTTCGACCAGGACGTCGATAGCTTCATCCACTTCCTGTTCCATATCCATCATACGGGCGATGGTTTCTTCCAGACGGTGCGGATTGGGTGTCCCGCTTGGCGGCACCGGGCTGAGTGTCGATGACGCCTTGATAGCCAGCTGCCGCAAAGACGATACCTGCTCCAGCTTGCTGTCTATCTGTATGTTGATGTTCCGTGCCTGTTCCAGGTACGCCTTGGCTTCCATACGCTTTTCTTCTCCTTCTGTTTCCTGTTTCATAGTATACCCCCATTTTCTGTTTCCGTCATGCCCAGGTCAGCCTTTACGGCTTCAATCAGTGCGGCCTGGGTTCCGTCTTTGTGTTTCAAGACGTTCAGGATGCGTTCATCAATCGTGTCCTTGGCTACGATGTGCTGTATGATGACAGTCTTATCCGCCTGCCCCTGCCGCCAGAGCCGGGCGTTGGTCTGCTGGTACAGCTCCAGGCTCCAGGTCAGGCCAAACCAGATCAGGATGGAACCGCCCTGCTGCAGGTTCAGGCCGTGTCCGGCAGAAGCTGGATGGATGAGGGCCACAGGTATCTTTCCCGCGTTCCAGTCGGCGAAATCCTGCGGCCCTCTCAGTTCCCTGGCTTCCATCCGCTCTCGGATGCGGTCCTTATCGTGCTTGAACCAGTACGCCACCAGGACTGGCTTGCCGTTGGCACTTTCCACCAGGTCGTCCAGGGCATCCAGCTTCTGGTCATGGATGGCCGCCACATCCTTACCATCGGTATAAATCGCGCCATTCGCCATCTGCGAAAGCTTCAGGGTAAGCGATGCGGCATTAGCAGAGGTGACCTCGCCGCCTGGAAGCTCCAGTACCAGGGACTTCTTCAGCTCATCGTACCGTTTCTTTTCCGTTTCACTCAAGCAGACCTCTTTCGCTACGCTCACCAGTTCCGGCATCTCCAGATAATCTGTTGCCTTCATGGACACGGTGATGTCGGAAATCTGGTGATAGATGGCTTCTTCCGCTCCCGGCAGGGGCTTGTAGGAATACACCACCATGCCGTTGCGCTTATCCGGCTTGAAGTATAAGTTACGGTACTGGCTGATATATCTTCCCAGCCGCTCCCCCATATCCAGGATACGGAACTCGGCCCAGAGATCCATCAAGCCGTTCCCGGTTGGTGTCCCCGTCAGCCCTACGATGCGTTTCACCTTCGGCCGCATGGCCTTCATGGCACGGAACCGCTTCGACTGGTGGTTCTTGAAACTCGACAGCTCGTCCAGGACGACCATATCGAAATCCAGGCGGCTGTTCTCATAGAGCCAGGCCAGGTTCTCGCGGTTCACGATATAGATATCCGCATCCTGCTGCAAAGCCCGCCGCCGTTCTGCCACGGTTCCCACGACCACACTGCAGGTCAGCTCTTTCAGGTGATCCCACTTCCTGAGTTCATCCGGCCAGGTGTCTCTCGCCACCCGCAGCGGAGCTATCACCAGCACCCGCTTAACTTCAAAGGCATCATACATGAGGTCACGGATGGCCGTCAGCGTTGTCACCGTCTTGCCAAGGCCCATGTCTAGGAACAGGGCTGTAATGGGATGGGACTTGATGTATTCGATGGCGTATTTCTGATAATCATGCGGCATGAACTTCATGCACCTCCGCCCCCTTTCCCATCAGGCATGTGGGCGATAGCCTTCAGGACTGCGGGAATATCCTCCATGGCATCCAGGACGAATACCTGGTAGCCCAGCCGTCGCAACATGGCATGGCGCTTCAGCTGCAGCGGCCTTGGCTTCTGCCCCGGCGCCTTTACTTCCACAAAGCCCATCTTCCCATCAGCCAATAGAATCAAGCGGTCCGGCATACCTGCAAATGATGGCGAAACAAGCTTCACTGCCTTACCGCCAGCCTTCTCCGTTTCCATCACCAGGTGGTGTTCGATTACTTTTTCTCGCATATTACTCACCTCTTTTTTATAGGGGTGCAGGTCGGTGAAGGTCGTTTCATAAACTTCCCTTAAAGACATTTTTTCTATTTTTCAGCCCTAAAGGGGGTTTATATATTGACCTGCACCGACCTGCACCCTTCCCTTTTTCTTACAGGAAATCTGTGACTTTCAGCTTCAGCCCATAAATGAAATACCCAGCTTTCCGCTTACGCCTGTCAAACCCAGTTTTCTCTAATGCTCCGTAAAAATCCGTCGTACTGCGGGTATACTCGTTCATCTGCTGGCAGTACAGCCGATAGGCCGTATAAAGTTCCCCGGACTTCTCGCTGAAAGAGACATCTTCTTCACAGCAGTCATCCAGGAAATGCCGAAGCCAGTCATTCTGCCCGCGGTATTCATTGATGGCAGATGCGACGCAATCAGGCGTATCCAGGTGATAGTTCTTGGCAATGACCCTCTCCGCCCCTTCGATAATCCACTGCAGGATGGCAGGACCGGCTTTCTCCACCAGGTAGTCTGCGTAGTTCTTGATGTCGCTCTTCCCTTCGAACTGGGCCTTGAAGGGCATGACGATAAGACGCCGCCATGTCCCTTCGTCATTGGCACCCACCCTGGGCAGGTGGTTCGTGTAGAGAACCAGCGTGTGTGTCGGTACGAACTTAAAAGGATCCTTATACTTCTTTTCGCCGCTCACTTCATCCGTTGAGCAGAGCTGTTTCAGGATGGACGTAGAAAGCCGGACGCCTTCTTCCATTTCGGCGGCAATGATCATGCGCTTCCCCTTCAGCTCCGCCATTTCCGGACGGACGTTCCGCTTGCAGCCTGCCGTCAGGGCATCGGCAGAGATGCCGCCGCAGTAGCTGCCAAGGACGCGGGCCAGGGAATTCCAGTAGGTCGACTTGCCGTTGCGGCCGTCGCCGTACGCGATGACCAGGGCTTCTACATAGACTTTGCCGATAGCCATGAGACCGCTGATTTCCTGGGCGTAGTCGATGAGCGCCGTATCGCCGGTAAAGAACTGCCGGACGGCCTGTTCCCAAATAGCTTTCCCTTCGATGCCCGGGTCTACAGAGGTACATTTCGTGATGAAGTCCGTCGCTCGGTGTTCCTGCCGTCCCCGCATCCCTTTCCGCAAATCATATGTATAAGACGGGGTGTTCAGCAGGAATTCATCTGCATCCAGTGCCTGGATAGGCATCTGGACCATGGGTTTCAATGCCTGCAAGGCCGACAGGATATAGCGCATATCGCGGCGTTTCAGGACAAACTTCCGGTACGCTTCTGCGGCAAGGTAGGCGGCGTAGGCTTTGGTTTGCTTTTCCTCGATCATCTTCTCCAGGTTCCGTCCGCCCTTACGGATGATATCTTCCGAAATCCCTGTCCCTGCTAATTCCTTGAGTGCCTGCTCGGACTGTTCATTAGCATCAGCCAGTTGCAAATCCAGGAATTCTTCCGCTGCACCGACCGCTGCCTGCCGCGATTCTTCCCAGCAGATGCCATCGTAGCGGATGAAATCCGTGCTGTCGGTGTAGCGCAGCTCGTCGCCGTATTCTCTGGCGATGACCTTGGCCTGGCCGATATCCGAATAATCCTCCGGCCGCAAGGAGTCCCGGGTGCCGAAATCGTTGTTGTATTCATCCGGGCTGACGTAACCTTCCTGCTTTGCGATGCGCTTGCCGAACCGTACGGCACTGCCCCAGATAGTGTTCAGCTCGGTGTCGGGAAGCGGCGGGTCGCACTTTTCCGCTTCGTCGAGGAAAATCTGGTACGCCTTTTCCGTCGCCCCGTAACGTTTGATGACGCGGCCGGCAAAACGGCTCATGGTGCTGTTCCGGCGTCCGGCCGGGATACTGCGTGACTCGGTATCTCCCACTTTGAGTACCTGGTCGATTGTCGTTTCCCCGTCCTGCCACAATACTTTCTCGACAGGGCAGCCATAGATGAACCGGGCCGCATCGAGAGCCGCTTCATCAAAGAAGGGATAGGCACGGTGGAT
This sequence comes from uncultured Acidaminococcus sp., assembly GCA_900538365.1. Lineage (GTDB taxonomy): Bacteria > Bacillota > Negativicutes > Acidaminococcales > Acidaminococcaceae > Acidaminococcus. Next base: position 45,438 of record UPXT01000005.1, read on the forward strand.
TGCCCGTTTCAGTTCTGCATAGTGCTGTTCATCCATGATATCCGGAATCCCGAAATAGGCATGGAAGCGTGGTCTGGCACACTTGCCGTCCTTGGGTTTCATGTGATTCCTTGACGGCACGATGGCCACCGAGACTTTTGGCAGCATGGCCAGGAGCTTTTCCATGATAATCCAATCAGCAGGATTCTCCGAGTGAGTGTTGTCACAATCCATGACCAGGACGTCGGCGGAGAGAAAATTCTCCCGCTTCCGATAACAATCTTTGAAGGCTACGCAGACATGATCGAAGGCGGCTGCCGCCTTCAGGTCCTCGGCACAGCTGATTTTCTGCTGCCTGGGATAGCGGCAATTCGCTTCCACGCCAGCAAAGTCTGACCTATAAAGTGTAAAATCCATCTTATTTCACCTCGTTAATATACCGAATTGTTTTTCCTTTTCTTTGGGCGTACTGGATTTCTTTTTCCATTCCCGCCGAAATCACATCGCCAAAGACCCAGAGTTCGACGCAGCGGGACAATAGTGCGATATCCATAAAGAGTGCCAGTTCCCGTTCCGATTCTTCATCGAGGAACTGCGGTAGATACAGATGCGGTGCCAGAGGGATACATCCCTGGTCTACCGTATAGCGGCAGTAGGCACAGGCTTTCCGGATATTTTCTTCTACATCCCCGGCATAGGGCGAACACACGTACACAACAGGCATGAACGGTAACCTTTGGGGTTCCACGTTCCTGATTGCCTGATACGCTGTCGGGTCCGGATAATACTCTGCATTACGTTTCGGATTGTTTTCCATGCAGTTCCATCCACCCCTCCGCACATTCATCGCACAATACTGCCGTTCCCACCAGGTCAGCGTCACTGTCTGACAGGACATCCTTCAGATTGACAGGTACTTCCCTGCCACAGACCGGGCAGCGGCAGAAAACGTTTTCGTCATTGATTTCGACCGTCACATCGACACCATCTTTAAGTGGTTCTTTTACGTAAAACATGATTCATCCCTCCAGTTCCGTTTTGTAATAGGTCATGAGCATCTGCTTGCGCTGCTGGAAATCCGGGCAGGAATACAGCAGACCGTAATCCAGGTGCTGCAGCCGATCCAGAGCATGAATCTGCTGTGCAGTCAGATAAGGCCGGATGCTCTGCCCTTTTTCGATGCCGTTGGCCAGCCGGAACTGCTTGGCAGACATCCCCAGCACGATGCGGTTCAACATGTCACATTCATTGCTGAAGTGGTACGGCTTCGGACTTTCATGCAGGCGGCAGATCATGTCCGTCAGCATCGGGAATTCCTGCCGGGCAGACAGGAGCGACCGGATGCACTGCTCCATCTCGTTGAAACGCTGGATATAGAGTTCCTTGAAGTGCATCGCCTTCGAGCCTGTGTAGCCCATGACCAGCATCGTGAACCCATCGCGGGTCAGCAGGTAACGTGGCAGTTTTCTTCCCCTGGCATCACGATATGTATTGCCCTCAAAATTGAGTGCAATGAATTCCGGGCTTAATCCAGAATTGGATGCAGTGATTCGTCCGATATCACGCAGAACGTTATAATGCTGTTTTTCAAAAGTCGCTGCAACAAACAGGCTGTCGACCCTTGGTACACCTCTCTGATCAGCAAACACGCCAAATTCATCTTCTGGAATCAAAAACTTCATAGCGAATCCCGCCTTTCTTAAAATAAATATCCGAGGAAATTCCCTCTGATAGTGAAAGGACAGAAATCACTATGTTAAGTACCGGGAAATCAATCTTTTTTATAAAAATCACATTCGTAGCCATCAGCCCGTAACAAAAGCTCCTCTGCCCAGGGAGGTGTCCGCCCCATCTGCTCACAGATAGCTGCTACACTGGTGTCTTTTGGGCACTCGATGATCAGTTCATCGTGGACATGGCCCACAATGGCACAGCAGCGCAGCGTCTGCATAGCGTAGCAGAGGATGTCACGGCTGATGCCCTGGACGATGTTCTCCACGAACTTCGGGCCATAGCTTTCGAGCCGTTTCCACTTCTTCGTTGCGCCGATGCCTTCATAGGTGACGGATTCCCCACCGAAGCGGTTCTCGCCTATCCGGGGCTTTACGTAGGAAAGCCGCCGTCCGCTGGGGAGCTGTATGAACAGCATGCCGCTCTGATACAGAAAGCGGATGCAGCCAGTCCGCATGGGGATACGTTCCTTGATGGCTGTCTTCACGGCGGCGTCCACCTGCCACCAGAAATCGACGATGTGCGGATTGGCCGACCGCCAGGACTGCACCAGAGGATACAGCTCATTTTCCGTAAGTCCCATGTCCAGGGCGCCCATGGCCTTCAGCGCTCCTACGGAGCCGCCATAGCCAAGGGCCAGTTCTGCGATTTTCCCTTTCTGCCGGAGATGCCCGTTGACGCCATGCTTTTCTACGGGAACGCCGAACATGGAGCTGGCCGAGGCGCAGTAAATGTCACCATTCCTGGCAAAGACATCCGAACGCCATGTTTCTCCTGCCAGCCACGAAAGCACCCTGGCTTCAATGGCCGAAAAGTCAGATACCACAAACTTCAGCCCCTGCCGTGGTACAAAGGCGGTGCGAATGAGCTGGGAAAGGACATCGGGGATGGAATCATACAGGAGTTCCAGGGCTTCATAATTTCCCTGGCGTACCAGTTCCCTGGCTTCCGAGAGGTCCGGCAGATGATTCTGGGGCAGATTCTGCAGCTGGATGTGCCGGCCGGCAAACCGCCCGGTCCGGTTGGCCCCATAGAACTGAAACATCCCTTTGGCCCGGCCATCCTCACAAGCCGTCATCCCCATGGCCTGGTATTTTCGGACCGATGATTTGGCCAGCTTCTGCCGGAGCAGCAGCACACTGCGAAGCGGTTCTTCTGCCGTCTTCAGCAGTTTCTGTACCTGCTTCTTGCCCAAGGAATCCGTCTTCATCCCATGCTGTTCCAGCCAGCCGATCATCTGGATGACGGAGTTCGGGTTCTCCAGGCCCGTCTTTTCCTTCAGCATAGCCATCAGGCTGTCCCGGCTGCGGGCATCGATGACGATGGCATTTTCAGCCAGCGTCCGGTCGATGGCGATGCCCCGGTCATTGATTTCCTGGTCGAGATGATATTCATCCCATATCGGTTCCGGGACGGGATACTTCTTCAGCCGCTCCTGGATGGCCATTTCCACTTCCACATCCCGTTTGTTGTAGGACTTGAACAGTGTCCATTTGTCCAGCGCATGCTGAGGAAGGTTTCTTGTCCTGCCGCCATTCGATTTGGTTTCCTTGCAGGGAACGCAGAAATAGCGGATCAGGTCTTTGCCTTCCTTCATCTTCTGGCTGTCCAGCTTCAGCACGGCTCCTGCGCCTTCCAGGGAAAGGGGCAGGCCCATATAGGCCGACCAGATCATGGAGCATTTCCATCCTGCCGGATTGAGGAACCTGGCACAGTCCTGGGAAAGCGGATGATGGTCACGGAACGGGGTCAGGCTCATCCCCAGGTCACACAGGTAGCGCGACAGGCAGACCCGTTCAAAGCTGGCATTGAACGCCCACTTGGTAACGGATTCATCGGTCAGGGCATCCAGGATAGCGTTAGGGATACGCTCTCCCTGCGCCAGGTCAACGACCTGCACTTTGCCGCCGTCCACCGAATATCCAAAAAGAAGGATTTCAAAGGCTGGCGATTCGGCATATTTGTACACGCCGCATTTTGCCAGATTGATATCGCTGAATGTTTCAATATCGATACTGATGGTTTTCATACGCTTCACCTCGAAAAAACGGCGAGGCACAAGGCCCCGCCGCTATTCACTACTACTTATTTCCGGAAGGATTCCATCTGCTTGCGGTGGTACTCTTCTTCCCGTTCATCCCGGTGCCGAGCCATTTCTTCATCCCGCTGGTCTTTTTTGATATCCGTATAGATCATAGCCACGAAGAATCCTCCGGCGCACAGTGCAACCAGGCAGTACAGGCCATCCAGAATCAGTCTCATCATAGTTTCCATAATCACGCCTCCTTATGCCAGGAAATCATCATCGTCAGCCGTAGCGAAGTCATCTTCTGCACGCGGCTTGCCGCCAAGGGGTTCACCATCACGGATTTTCTGCAGGTTGTTCAGGCCGCAGGCGATGCCCTTGTTGCCATTGCTGTTGAAGGCATAGAAGTTGATGGACGCACGGCCATAGACGCCGGAGTAGACTTCAGAGCGTTCCAGGATATGCTGGCAGTCAGCATCAACGATGCCCGGCTTGGTCGCCGAGTTGGCATTGACGAAGAAGCTGTCTTTATAGGCATCATCGCCCGGGCGTTCCAGGTCGCCGTCACGGAGCGGCGTTTTGATGGCTTCGAGAGCCGGTACAGTGCGGCCATTGCCCTTGAGCTTGCTTTCGCCTTCTTCGTAAGCAGCCTTGATGGCAGCGCGGATTTTTTCTACGGTCTTTGTATCCGACTTAGGGATGATCAGGCTGACGCTGTATTTCGGCGTACCGCCGTTGATGGACTTCGGTTCCCAGACGTTGGCGTAAGACCAGCGCGTATTGACTCCGGTGATTACCTTGCACGGATTGACGTAGTTGTTAGACATAGTAGTTTCCTCCTTAATTTGCAGCGTAAAAATCATCAGCCGCCGTATGCATCGCCGGACGCTTGTCCGATTCCGGTACCAGGACCGGTTTTCCCTGCGGCTTTTCGACTAAATTTGACAGCAGTTCTTCGAACCGCTTCTTGCCGAGCTGTTTTGTCATTGCCGTGATGCCGAGCAGCTTCTTTTCATATGGGTCGAAGCCCGCTTCTTCCACTTTGGCGGCGACTGCTTCTTCACTTACGTAGCGGCGGTTCGACCGGCCTTCGACCAGTTTCCATCCGTCCCACTGCTTGCCGGAAAGGGCTTGCTGCAATGCGTATTCCTTGACATCCCCGGCCCAGTTCACCAGTTCATCGGCCCTCTCCAGGACGGCTTCGATTTCTTCATCCTGCAGCGTGGACGGGACGGCAAAATCATACCGGGCCAGTTCCAGATTGTACTCGGCCCGCTTGCGGCAGGTTGCCTTGATCTTGCAAAAGCGGCAGTGGTCACCGGCTTTATATTCGCCCTCACCTTTCGCCGCCAGTTCTGCCGCAGGCTTCAGCACCGTTTCGGCCCACTGGAGCAGTTCTTCCTTGCTCATGGTGCAGGTGCTGACGTTGTCCCGGCGGGGCTGGAAGATCGTCATGGACACCTGGCGGATATCATAGATGCCATCAAACAGGTTCAGCGCACCGAGGGCATAGCACATCATCTGCGGATTCTTCTCGGAATCCACCAGGACTCCCAAGCCATGCTTGTAATCGATAACTGTCAGGGTATCGTCGGCTACGATGAGGCAGTCGCCTGTTCCAAACCCGCCTGGCACCCACTGGGAAAAGTCCAGCCGCTGTTCGATCATGATCAGCGGGTCCTTGCAGGATGCTTTGGCTGTGGCCAGGCATTCCATGACAAACTGCGCGTATTCATCAGTGCATTCCGCCATCTCCTCATCAAAGAACGTGAGTCCCTTCGTCGGGTCTTCCAGTTTCTGGCCCAAGGCCGTCTTCACCTTGAATTCACAGAGCGTATGGGCATCCGTCCCCTGCCGGGCGAATTCACTGGAGGTATCCGGCAGCTTGGCACATTCCTTTGCAGATGGTGGGCAGGCCAGCCAGCGGTAGCAGGAAGATGCGGACAGCACCGCGTGTTTATCCGGCATGTCCAATCACCTCCAGTTCCTTCAGGAAGGCTTCGTACTGCGCCGCATCAATGCCGGAGAGCTTGTCCGCCCCGTACTTCTGAATAAGGCTGCGGACTTCTTCCGTGAATCCCTTGCGGGCCTTGTCGGCAGCGACTTTGCGGACATCTTCCAGTGCCAGCGGCTTTTCCGCTTTTTTTGATTTTGCTTCTGAATCTGGCGGATTATCTTCTTTCACCGCCATGGCCTCGGAAATCTTCAGCAGCGCCTTGCCGCAATCGGTCAGGGCCGCTGCCAGTTTCTGCAGTTCATCGTTTGTCATACGGATTGACTCCTTTCACATGTCTTTGCATTGATAAGAGATGGATGTTCCTGGCAATACTGCGGGTCGTGACGCTGATGGCCATCAGCACCGCCGCCAGTTCCCGGTCCAGCTTTTGCCGCTGTGCCAGTTTTTCAGGTGTCTGTGTGTGAATCATCTGTCTGCCTCCTTCCTGAAGAGCTTCTTCGTTCGCCCTTCACCAGTAATAGGACAACCGCGTTATCGTTAAGTACCGATTCCGAAAAAATCCGGCCACATTTTTTGTGACCGGGTCTTTTTTCTTCTTAACGGAAGTCTTTGAGATGTTCCTTCAGGAGTGCATACAGCTTGTGTTTGCGCTTGTTCACCGCTTTCTGGCTCAAGCCGACGGCCTTCCCGGTCGCCGCTTCGCTAGAACCATCGGCAATCATCAGCAGGATGGTCCGGTCGATATCCTGCAGAGCTGCCAGTTCATGGCGCAGTGCTGCCAGCAACTCTTCCTTCACGACTTCTTCCTCTAGGTTGAAGTCATCAGGCACCTCCACCTCGTAGTCATCCCGCACTTTGTCCGCCGATACTTCATCGGCACCATGCCGCTGCTGGCGCTTATCTTCCCGCCAGAGCGGACGCATGTATTCACGATACTGTTCTTCAGTTGCCGGAATCAGGACAGTACGTACCTTACGGCAGCCGATTTTTGACCAGCGGACTTCACAGTCCTTGTACGCCTCGGTGATGACGGTTTCTGGCGTGAGTTCCAGAGGAATGTAAAAACGTTTCTCATTGCTTGTCTGTTTTTTGTACATTTTTGTCTCCATTCCGTCCGAGAAGAACGGCGGAGACAAAAAGCTGGCACTGATACAGCATCAGCGCCAGTTTTCTGACAGCCCAAATAGGCATAGAAAAACACGGTGGATGCATGATCAGCAAAGTACAATCATCGGCTGTACTTTCTGCTTTATGCAACCGCCGCCCTTATAGCGCTATTCGGACTACGATTTATTTGTGGCCAGGGGCTCTCTCCCTTGCCTGCCTATAGTCTATGCCAAAATCAAAATCGTGTAATTGACATGAAGTGGCATAAAATGGAATAAAATGGTTTGCTGAAAAAAGGCAAAAAAAAATAGGCTTCTCACCTTAGTGAGAAGCCTATTACAAATAGTTTATTCTTGATATCCGTCAATCAAGCCATATCTCCCTATCCCCTTGTTTTTTGTAAAGTGAATAAGGTTTGCACCTTCATAATCGATAGATGGAATTTCATTTTCAATAACAATCGTTTGTGGAGAATCCGCCCTTGTCAAAAAATATCTAAATAAATGCTCTTTCATGGGCTCCGTAACATACGAATCTCTCTTTGAATCTTTTTCTTTTAATGAAAGAATCGGGGAATCTATAACGAAAAGCGTAGGATGATAATGCCCCATCTTTTCCAGACAATTTTCCATTGCAACAGCTAGTATCGTGTTCAAAAAAGCTCGGAATCCCTTTCCTTGGCTCTTTTTTTCATGACCATTAACGACAATATCATAGCTATCGATATCAAAATACGAATCCAAATAGTTCTGATAATTACAGTATTTTAAAAGTTCGTCTACTTCCGTATCAAGGAGTTCTTTAAAGACCTCCTTGAATTTCTCTTTTACATTCAAATGAATTTCAGCAGTTTCTTCATTCTCAATAGCATCACGTTCTTGCTTAAGAAATGTTGAAAATTGGTCAATCATGGTATTCATTTCAGCAAATCTCAATGAAATTTTAAAATCATCAAGTTGTTTTTTCAACTGCTGGATTTTAGGTTCAAGTTCTCCTCGTATTTTTTCTTCCTGCTCATTTCTCTGATTAATAAGCATATCTCTTTTCTTTGACAAAGCAGCATATTCTTCCTGTATAGATTCCTGGACTGATTGCAAATCCCTGACCTGCATTTCAATTTTTTGCTCTTCTGCTATCGCAGAACCTATACAATCATCTTCATGTTCATGAGGAAGTTCTCCATTGCAGAAAGGGCACCTTTCTATTGTTTTGATTTTTTGCGAAACCATATTCCCTTCCGCAATAAAGGTCAGGCGCTTAATATCCGCCTTATATTGTGATAAAAGGAGTTGATTCCGATTCATCAAAACCTCATCTTCCGAAATCTGCCGCATTACTTTATTGATTTCCTCTCCAATTTCACGGCATAAGTTCAGGGCTTCTTTAAGGATGCCTTTAGCAGCTCCGATTTCATCGATCGTTTGATTGATTTTGTTCTGCAATTCAACGGGTTGAAGTAAAGGTAATGCATCATCAAAAGATGACTTTTGCCTTTCTAAAAAGCCCATACCTCTATTGACAATTTTCAGCACCCCTTCATCTTTTGCATTCTTTATTTTGGGATCAATAAAAGCCAAATTGGGAAGATAGTTATTACCTGTTCCTAGGTACAATAATGCTGTTAAAGTCGGGGTTCCTACCTTTCCTCCTAATCCGTGCTTTCCTTTAAGAACACTGGCTTTATCATGAATTCGGTCCTCATCTATGATGAAAGTATGATAAAACGTTCTAACCGTCAAAGCCTGCGGTTTTCCTTCCTGCGTTTTAAGAATCTTAGTATCAAGAGGAATGTCAAAAAGCTTCATCCAGACATCATTAATAGGTGGATTCTTTTTCCCGCCCTTTAGTTTGTAAGTAGATGTTTCTATACCGTCTACATGACTAATTACTTCGAAAGATTGAGTGTTAACATCCCGGCTGATAGAAATGCCTTCCCCATTAACATCTATTCCTATTTGAATCTTCTCCACTTTTAAATTGACATCGAATCGATGAGTACCGGCTCCCATCATATAATCTATACAATCCAACACCATACTTTTCCCGGTATTGGATGGACCATAAATTATATTCAGACCCGGAGCAAAGTCTATTCTTGATTCTTTTTGATTTGCAGTAATCTTAATCCACTTTATGTAAAACATAAACATTTACCCCTTTAGTTTGCAATAGGACGATACTGAATTTCTTGAAGCAGTTCCTCATCATTTTTGCAACTATATTTTTTCGCGGAAAGCCTTGATACCCTGCGGTATTCCTCTGCATATGTACTATGAAAGCCGTTTGATATCTCCAATCCATAGTCTGTGATTTTATACTGATATCCCTGATTATTTTTGACTTTCAATATTCCATGCCGTACTAACTTCTTGATTGCTTCTGTAATCAACGAACGTCTTCCTGCCATTTCAGCATACATAAAATCATTATTGCCATGCAGATTCTCAAGAGCTATACCAAAAACCTTTGCATAACAATTGATGAAGTCAAATGCCAATATACGAGTACTCGAAAAAAACAGTTCTGGTACGGAACTCATCAGTAGCATTATTCTTAATTCCATTTCGAAAACCGTATTGAATACTTCTTTATTTTTTCTTGCTGTTTCACCCTGGTTACAGATACTGAATGTATTGAAAATATCCTTTTGCAGCTTAATCACCCTCTATCCAACTGAGTTTCTCATCATTGACCAACATATGACAAATTCCTTTCTTTTCCCCTGGTCCGATCCAATTCAGAGTCACTGTTTGTAAATTAGAAGAAAGCTCAACCAATGTCGCATGCTCCATTACAGCGTTCATTCTGTCATAGCCACAAGCATAATCTTTTTCTTCCGTCGTTACGACACCTTCATACATTTCTTCTTTTACTGCCTCAAAGTTTTCCTCCTCCTGTGGTGCTACGGTATCTCGAAGTCCCCTCCTAATAGTTTCTGCTAAATAGTAATCTTTTCTTTGTCTGTTAAAATTCTTTTTCATATTAGGGCATGAATCGAGATCCTTTACACAATTACATTCCACTCCTGTTTTTTCCTGATAAACGCGGAATAGCTCTGTTACATATTTCATTTCTTCTGTTGCAATAGTCAAAGGTGGAGACAGCGGAGCAGGCTTTTTGAATTGCCCAACAAACTGCCTGAAAGCTTCTATTTCATGGTTAATATCTGCGGCTGTTGCCTGGGCTGTTTTCGAATAGTCCTCATAAGATGCATCCTTTTTCATATTGTTTGGCAATATGGCATACAAGAACGCTCTACCTAAAAATCCTCCCAAATCACCATCCTCATACAGTTTATTTAAATCACCTTTTTCCATTTCAGACAAATCTGATTCCTTGATGAGATTTAGCAACTCAGCCACCATATCATCGGCCTTAACCCCACTAAGGACTTTGTCCAAAACTTCATCAGTAAAATATTTCCCTATTCCCTTATATACACGGCCATCATTCGCTGCTTTTTTCAAATTGCCTGGAATGTCTGCTTCTTGTTTATACCAAAGGCTTGCCGACTTATTATCGATAGTATATGGTTCCCCATGTCTATTGACACAGTCTCCAAGACTAATGACTGGCTCAAATAAAATCTTAGCAATTTTAGTCATATTAGGCTTGATGATGCCCTTCGAAAACACCTTAGCAAAAGATGCATAATTGTAAACCCGCATGAATTATCACCTCATCCAGACGATAACACACTTTTCATTGATAATAATATTGTACTACATTTTTTATCTTATCCATAGCAATACTACCAAACAATAGAAAACAAATCAGATGGCACGACAAATTATCTTTCTATACCATTAACGATGCCATTGCTATCGTTAATGGCATATCCACAGTGTTGCTAAGAACTTATACGATACCTTCTGATTCTACCTGCATTTCAGAGCATAAAAAATGCCGGCCTTCTGCCGACGTTTGCCAAGCCCCCGCTATATATGGACTTTTCCACTATGCACACCGTTCCCAATATTGTATCAATCCCAAGCATCTTTGCTCGATACCCCGTTCTGTCCAAAGTCACCTAATGCATCGTGGAAGGTCCGGATAATGAGGGGCAGCGATTCCAAAAGTCCAATGAGGCCGCCCGTTAAGACCGCGCCGGCCCCAATATAACGGATATAGGTGCTCCACAGGGCAAAGGAACCGCCCTTGGTAAATAGTTCCGTCACTGTCACCTTGGCAGGAAAAAGCACAGCGCTGCCGCCAAATACGGCGATCATCGGCATAATGACAAACCAGGCCAGCACGCCGCCAGCAAACATATAGGAGGAAACCTTGAAGCCGCAAATATACCCCACACCAGCTAAGGCCGGCAGGATATCAAGACCAAACCCAGCCCCCTTATATCCGGGGACTTCCGTATGGACCTCGCTGGGAAACCACTTGAGACCATCGGCAAGGAACTTATAGAGGGCTGCAATCCCAAGACCGGCAAAAACGGTGGATGCCTTGGCGCCGCCTTCTTCCCCAGCAATGAGGACTTCTGCACAGGCCTGACCTTCCGGATAGGCAAGGACGCCATGTTCCTTGACAATCAGGGCGCGGCGCAAGGGAATCATGAACAAGATTCCAAGGACACCGCCAAATAAAGCAATCAGGCCGATTTCAAGCATGGAAGGCGCGTCAACGAGGCCTTCCTGCGCCCACATGAAAAGAGCAGGCAAAGTAAAAATGGCACCGGCTGCAACCGATTCACCAGCTGAGCCAATGGTTTGAACCATATTGTTTTCCAAAATGGAATCCCGTTTCAGGATGAACCGAGTGAGGCCCATACTGAGCACAGCAGCCGGGATCGAAGCTGAGATGGTCATGCCTACACGGAGTCCCAAATAAGCATTGGCGGCGCCAAAGACAATGGCAAGCACAGCTCCCAATAAGACGGAAACGGCCGTCATTTCCGGAGCAACGCGGTCAGCGGGTATGTAAGGATGGAATGATTGATCTTCCATAAGGGGTCCTTCTCCTTTCCAAACAGCAAACATGATGACAAAAAAACAGCCATGATTATAAAAAACGCGGGAAAGGGTCTGGGAAGGGGCAGCCATTCCAGGCACAAGGCCACGTGGAATTTCTCTCCATAAAGTACATTTGTCTGCTTTTTACAGACAAGATAAATTACATTGTACCGCTATTATACTTTTTCATTATTTTTAGGTCAATATTTTTTCACAATATATTCAATTCAAAGAAAAGCCTTTTTCTTCACCCACGTCGCTTCTTTGCCGGAAGGATGACCAGCCATTTTTCCTTGATTTCCCTCAAGAGCGCAAAAAAATAGCCCTTGAAAAACAAGGGCCAAATGAGGGGTAAATTTAACTTACGAGTGCATTATAGCATCTTTGTATACAATGTGCAATACTATTTTCAGATTTTTTTCTATTTTCTTATTTTATCTAGAATCCAAAAAGAAGGAAGGCGCATCCCTCCTTCCTAGCGGCTCACGCCTTGACCGCTTCCACCATGGAACGGACATAATCGCGGATAGGTCCTACAGACTTTTTACCATACTTTGCTGCAAGTTTTACGATGGCACTTCCCACGATGGCCCCATCACTGATGGCCGCCATTTGCGCCGCCTGTTCGGGACGGGCAATCCCAAAGCCAACGGCAACAGGCTGATTGGATACTTCCCGGATCTTTTCGACAATTTCCTTTAGGTCCGTCGTAATCTTCTCCCGGACGCCTGTCACGCCCATACTGGAAACAAGATAGATATAGCCTTCTGCTTCACGGGCAAGCATCTGGACTCGCTCATGGGAACTTGGCGCAATCAGGGAAATGAGCGCAATTCCTTTTTCCTGGGCAAAGGGCAGCAGGGTCTGCCTTTCCTCAAAGGGGACGTCCGGTACAATGACGCCGTCAATGCCTGACTTGGCACAGCGCGTAAAGAAAGCCTCCCGTCCGTAGGTAAAGATCGGATTGGCATAGGTCAAAAATACCAGGGGAATCTCGGTTTTTTCCCGCACCTTTTCAAGCAGGTCGAAAAGGGCATCAATGCGGAAGCCCGCGGCAAGAGCACGGTTATCCGCTTCTTGGATCACAGGCCCTTCCGCAACGGGATCACTGAAAGGGATTCCCAGTTCAATGACACTGGCCCCTGCTTCTTCCATGGCATAAATGAGGGCTTCCGTCGTGGATAGGTCCGGATCACCGGCGGTCACAAAAGGAATGAAGGCTTTTTTATTCTTGAATGCATCGGTTAATCTAGTCATGAAGATCGACCCCCTTATATCTGGCAATGGCCGCAACGTCCTTATCTCCGCGGCCCGATAAGCAAATGACGATGATTTTGTCCTTAGGAAGGGTCGGCGCCAATTTCATGGCGTAGGCCACGGCATGGGCACTTTCAATAGCTGGGATAACGCCCTCCGTGCGGGACAGGTATTCAAAGGCAGCAACCGCTTCATCGTCTGTAATAGCAACATACTGGGCGCGCCCTGTATCGTAAAGATGGGCGTGTTCCGGTCCAATGCCCGGATAATCAAGACCAGCGGAAATGGAATAAACCGGTGCAATCTGGCCGTCATCATCCTGCAGGAAATAGGATTCCATGCCATGGAAGATACCTGGACGGCCGCAGGAAATGGTCGCTGCCGTTTCAGCCGTATCGATGCCGCGTCCAGCCGCCTCCACCCCGATGAGCTGGACCGACGGATCGGGGATGAAGTCATAGAAAAGCCCCATGGCATTGCTGCCGCCGCCTACGCAGGCCATGGCCACGTCGGGCAGGCGCCCCTCTTTTTCCAGCATCTGCTGGCGCACTTCCTCACCAATGACTTTTTGGAAATCGCGGACCATCATGGGATAGGGATGGGGCCCCATAACAGAGCCAATGCAGTAAGCTGTGTCTTCGCAGCGAGCACTCCACTCACGCAGGGCTTCGTTGACGGCGTCCTTGAGGCTCTTTGTCCCTGTTTCAACGGGAACGACATCGGCACCAAGCAGTTTCATGCGATACACGTTGAGGGCCTGACGCTCCGTATCCAGCTTTCCCATGTAGACCACACATTCAAGGCCCAATAAAGCAGCTACCGTAGCGGTTGCCACGCCGTGCTGACCGGCACCCGTTTCTGCAATGATGCGCTTTTTGCCCATTTTCTTTGCAAGGAGGCACTGGCCCAAGGCATTATTGATCTTGTGGGCCCCTGTATGGTTCAGGTCTTCCCGTTTGAGATAGATCTTGGCACCGCCAAGGTCCTGGGTCATCCGTTCCGCATAGTAAAGGAGACTCGGCCGATTGGCGTAGTCATGATAGAGCTGCTGCAGCTCCTTGATAAACTGGGGATCTTTCTTATAGGTTTCGTACGCTTTCTGGAGTTCCAGGACCGCATTCATCAGGGTTTCCGGTACATACTGCCCGCCGTGGGCTCCATATCTTCCATTACTCATCTTCTTCATCCTTTCTTCTGACTGCTTTAATAAAAGCATGGATTTTTTGGGCATCCTTGATGCCATCCGTTTCTACTGCACTGCTGACATCCACTCCGTAAGGGTGGACACTTGTCATGAGGATAGCCACGTTTGCTGCCGTAAGGCCGCCGGCAAGAAAAAAAGGTTTGGGAATTTTTATCCCTGCAAGGAGAGATAGATCAAAACGTTTGCCTTTTCCCCCGTAGTCATTTGTAAAGGCATCAAGGAGAAAATAGTCACAATCATATTGGTCAAGGTTTTGGAGGCTCTCCCGGCTTCTCACACGGATGGCCTTGATAAGGGGCATATCGGTCAAACTGCGGACCATGGCAAGATCATCAGGGGATTCATCCCCGTGAAGCTGGGCCATATCGATGATGCCTGCTTCATGAAGAGCGGCTATCCTTTCAGGCTTTTCCTTGACAAAGACGCCGACAGTCCTTATCGATGGACGCAGGGCCTTTTTGATTTTCCCAGCAAGCTCCGGCCTTACAAAGCGGCGGCTTGGGGGATAAAAGACAAATCCAGCCGCGTCGGCGTTTTCCCGGTTCAAGATGGCGGCATCTTCAAGGCGGCGCAGACCGCAAATCTTGATGACGGTCATATTGCCGCCTCCATAAGTTCCTTCATCTTGGCCTCAATGGAAGGACTCCTCATGAGGAGTTCCCCAATGAGGACACCGCTGACACCATGCTCTGCAAGGCGTTTGACAGCCGCTCCATCATGGATCCCGCTTTCCGCAATGAAAGGGATTCCCGGCGGGACAAGGGGCCGCAGGCGGAGACTGTTTCCTATATCGACAGTAAAATCCTTGAGATTCCGGTTATTGACGCCCAGAATGGCAGCTCCGCTCTTAAGGGCCCGCTCCACTTCCCTTTCGTCATGAGCTTCGACAAGGGCATCCATACCGAGGCTCTCCGCCATCTGACGGTACTCGGACAGCTCCGCATCCGATAAAAGGGCCGCAATCAGAAGGACGGCATCTGCGCCAAGGCAGCGCGCCTCATACACCATGTAGGGATCGATGGTAAAATCCTTGCGCAAAACAGGTACCTTGACGCGGCGCCGGATGGCTTCAAGATAAGCATCCTTTCCCAAGAACCGCGTCGGTTCCGTCAGGACAGAGATGGCGGACGCACCGCTTTTTTCATAGGTCTCGGCAATTGTTTCATAGGGAAACAAAGGTGCAATCAGCCCTTTTGACGGTGATGCTTTTTTTACTTCCGCGATGATGTGAAGACCCGGTTCCTGCAATACCTTTTGAAAGCATCCCGCCCGGTTTTGAGGAAGGGATTCTGCCAAATGGCGCATCTTGGCAAAGCTGATTTCCTTTTGACGCGCCCTCGTCCGCTCCCGGGCAGCGTCAGCAAGGGTATCAAGAATCATGGCGACCTCCTTTACTGCTGACTTTCCTTGATGATGTTTTCAAGGGCCGCAAGGGCCTTTCCGCTATCGATCAGAGAGGCTGCAAGGGTAGTTCCTTCCTTGATGGATTCCGCTTTTTGGGCCACAAAGAAGGCTGCGCCGGCATTGAGGAGTACGGCACTACGTTTCGTGCCCCCGATCCTGCCGCTAAGGATATCGCGCGTAATCCGGGCATTTTCTTCTGGTGTCCCGCCAAGGAGGTCTTCCTTCGTGCCAGGCATAAGGCCAAAATCCTCGGGGCGAATGAGGGAGGAGCGATAATAGCCATCCCTGATTTCACAGATGACGGTCGGGCCATTTGGGGATATTTCATCCAGCTTTTCCCTACCATAAGCGATGATGCCCCGTCTTACGCCAAGATTTGCAAGGACCTTGGCAATCGGTTCGACAAGGTATTCATCATAAACACCAAGAAGGAACATTTCCGGCTTTGCCGGGTTCGTAAGGGGACCCAGGATATTGAAGACCGTGCGGAAACCCAGTTCCTTACGGATGGGGCCTACATATTTCATGGCACTATGATATTTTTGGGCAAAGAGGAAGCAGAAGTTCGTCTTTTGCAGCATGGAAAGAGCCTTTTCCGGCGTCATGTCAATCTTGACACCCAAGGCCTCAAGGCAGTCGGCTGTGCCGCACAGCGAAGAAGCGGCCCGATTGCCGTGTTTTGCCACCTTCACGCCACCTGCGGCAAGAACCATGGCTGACGTCGTTGAAATGTTGAAAGAATGGGCCCCGTCCCCACCGGTTCCAACAATCTCGAGGACTTCCATTCCCGGATGGGGGACCGGCGTTGCCAGGCTTCTCATGGCTTCAGCACAGCCGGAAATTTCATCAATGGTCTCTGCTTTCGTACTCTTTGTAGAAAGGGCTGCCAAAAACGCAGCGTTCTGTGTAGGCGTCGTCTTTCCGCCCATGATTTCCAGCATGACAGTATGAGCCTCTTTGTAAGTTAAGTCCCCTTTTCCCACTAATTTGATGATGGCTTCTTTAATCATGATCTGACCTCCTTAGGAAAGTGCACCGACATGGCGCAGAAAATTTTCGATGATTACGGCGCCCAAGGGCGTCATGATGGATTCGGGATGAAACTGAAGCCCGTAGATTTCATAGTCCCTATGACGCAGCCCCATGATTTCTCCAGCGTGAGTCTCCGCCGTGACTAGGAGTTCCGGTGGAAGACTCTCCTTTTCCACAATTAGGGAATGATAACGGGCCCCCTTGATGACGGGCGGAAGATTCTTAAACAGCGGACAGGAGCGGTCAAGGCTGATGTCGTCCGCCTTTCCGTGGACAAGATGCGGAGCCAGGGTTACGGTCCCGCCAAAGACTTCTCCCATGGCCTGATGACCCAGGCAGACCCCTAGGATAGGGACCTGTCCCTTCAGTTCCCGCAGGACGGCTTCCGTTATGCCAGCATCTTTCGGTTTGCCCGGTCCAGGGGAAAGGATGATGGCCTGGGGGTGAAGGGCAGCTGCCTCGGAAACGGTCAGGGAATCATTCCGTACAACCTGAACGGAAGGGGTCAGGGTTCCTACTGCTTGGTAGAGGTTGTACGTGAAACTATCGTAGTTATCTATAATGAGAATCATCACTCTGCCTCCGCTGTTTTCATAAGTGCGTCTTTTACGGCGCCTGATTTGTTGAGGGTTTCCTGGAATTCATTTTCCGTTACGGAATCTGCCACGATACCGCCGCCCGATTGGAAATAAACAGTATCTCCCCGTTTGACGGCTGTCCGGATGGTGATGCAGATATCCATATTCCCCGATAAATCAAGGTAGCCGATACCGCCTCCATAAGGACCGCGGCGCTGCGGTTCAAGGCCGTCCAAGATCTCACAGGCCCGGATTTTCGGGGCCCCGGATAAGGTCCCTGCCGGAAGGGCCGCACAGAGCGTGTCAATGGCGTCAAGGCCTTTTTTGAGCTGCCCTGTCACGCGGCTTGTCAGATGCATGACATGGGAGAAGCGTTTAACATGGTGCAGGTCATGAACCTTGACGCTGCCAAACTCACTCACTTTCCCTACATCATTGCGGGCAAGATCAACAAGCATATTATGTTCGGCCAGTTCCTTGGTATCTTGTGTCAGGTCCTCTTCCAACCTTTTATCCTCTTCCTCCGTCCTTCCCCGGCGCCGCGTCCCTGCAATGGGCATGCTCGTAATGGTGCGTCCTTCAAGACGGATGAGCGTTTCCGGTGAAGAGCCGGCAATTTCCGTATCCCCCAGTTTCATGAGCATCATGTACTGGGAGGGATTGGTTCGTCTGAGGACGCGGTGAAAGGAAAAGAGGTCCTTATCATAGGAAGCAGAAAAGCACTGGGAATAAACGGCTTGAAAAATATCGCCTTCACGGATGAAATGCTTGATGCGGGCGATGTTTTCATTGTACGTTTCCCGCGTCTGGTTGGAAGTAATGGGTCCCAAGTGGGCCGGTTCTTCCTGAGGCGCTTGGACAGGGGTCTTCACGAGGGTTTCCATAGCATCAAGGTCCCTTATGGCCTTCCTGTACGTCTCGTCGATTGCGTCAGCCTTGGCGTTTGCAATGAGAAAGAGTGTCTGTTTAAAGGCATCAAAGACGATGACCTTATCAAAGAACATGAGGTCAAAATCGGGAAAATCCGTGGCCTTTTTCGGGTCAAAGCGCAGGCTCGGTTCACAGTACTGAATGAAATCGTAGGAAAAGTACCCCACAAAGCCTCCGGTAAAAGGCGGCAGGCCAGGGACCTTCGGATTTTGATATTCCTTCAGATAGTTCCGGATGAGATCAAGGGGCGCCTTGCCGCTTTTTTGAGTGTCCTTACGGGTTTCCACAGTAACGGCAAAATCCTTGGCCGACAGGCGCAGAAGCGGGTCATAGCCGATAAAGGAGTAGCGGCCCCGAGCATCGATGCCCTCCAGGCTTTCAAGGAGAAAATAGCGGTCATGGTCCTTCCGGATAAGACTCATGAGCCCCAGGGGCGTCACCATGTCCGCCAAAAGCTGCCGGACGATGGGGACGGCGCCCCCACTTTTAGCAAGGCATCTTGCCTCAGTCAAACTTGTCTCTTTCACGATCATTTCCTCCTTCACATAAAAAACAGCGGGTATCTGGTTGACAAACGCCAGATACCCGCCCAAAAGGTCCTGATAAAATAAAAACACCTGTCCTCTTACAAGGACAGGCGAAAGACCTGCGGTACCACCTTGCTGCACAGCAAAAGCCGCGCACCTCATTGCAGAATGCCAACACATTCCTCAGCCTTAACGCGGCTGGCACGTTGCGCCATACTCTCCGAAGATTTCTACGCACCCTCAGTGGTCCATTTGCCAGACTGCCACGATCCGGATTCCACCGTCCCGGACTCTCTTTGCGCACATCTTCTGACGTTATCTCCACATCACTGGTTTCTGATAGGGTTATTCAATTGATGGTGCAATCATACGACCTGTTTCCCTTCTTGTCAACAAAAAATTTGAAAAGAAGGGAAATCGATGCACATCCTGTTACTCCATGTATCATTCGTTACAAATTAGATATTAAGAATGAAGGCTGCAAGCTGTTTGAGTCCCGGTGCAAGGCTCGTAAGATCCAGTTCTTCATCCAAGGTATGGACGCCTTTTTCGTGGCCCACACCAAAGGCCATAGCCGGCAGTCCTCGGGAAAGGGCAATGTTGGCATCGGTCGAACTTGCCGCCCATTTCGTCATTTTTCCTTCCCGGCGGCGGATGCGCATGATCCGTTCGTAGATTTCATCCTGCAGGGGGCCGTCACCACAGGGGCGCTTGCCCAGGAGCAAGGTTTCAAGGGTGACGTCGGTTGCCTCATGACGCTTCAGGATGTCCATAAAGGCTGCGTCCAGCTTTTGGAGTTCCGTCATGGAAACGGAACGCATATCGACGGTAAATTCCACATCCGCTGCAATGGCATTGACCGTGCGCCCTCCTTGGATGGTGCCCACGTTATACGTCGTCTTCGGTGTGTGGGGAACGCTGAGACCATAAAACTCCTCAATGATGGCACTTGCCGCCGCAATCGCATTCTTCTCACCAAAATTGGCAAAGCTGTGGCCGCCGGGCGTCACAACATGGACGGCATAGCGATGGGAGCCGACGGCTTCATTCACAAAGCGTTCACTGTCTCCATCAACAGCAATGAACGCGCGGATTTTCTCCTGCCAATTTTCCATCAACTGATGGGCACCCCGAAGATTGCCCAGGCCTTCCTCCCCAACATTGAAACAAAAGATGGCCGGAACGCGCAGCTTGAGCTCATGGAACATCCTGATGAGAAAAAGAAGGGCTGCCACATTGGAACTATTATCGCCGATGGAAGGGGCCTTCATGATATGACCGTCGATTTCGGGCACAATCTCATCCACGCCTTCAAAAACCGTATCCATATGGGCTGTGTAGAGAATGGATTTTTCCTCGCCTTTGTTCAGCTGATAGGGATAGACTACATTGCCCACTGCATCGAGATGGGCAGCTTCAGCCCCCATGTCCTGCAATGTCTTGAGGATAAAGGCTGCTTTTTTCGCTTCGTTCCCCGTCGGAGATGGCAGGGACGCAATCGCAAAAAGAAGACTGACATAATCCGCTTGATGGGCATCAATATAAGCATCGATCTTATTTTTCAGTTTCAGGTCTTCCATGGTTCCACCTCTGGTTTTTTTTCATTATATCACGAAAGGCGGCCGCCTCCTACTAGATGAGAGCCCCCTCAAGCTCCCTGCCATATTCATCCACATACTCCAGAAAATAAGCCACACCTAGGGGCAGGGCCCGTTCATCAATATCAAACTGGGGATTGTGCTGGGCTTTGCGCTTCTTTTCATCCTCAAACCCACCGCCTAGGCAAAGCATTGCCTTAGGCGCATCATATTTGGCAAAATCCTCACCGCCCATCCGGGGCTCTTCCGTAATGACCTTGTCCCGACCAAAGATAGCGGCCGCTGCCGCAAGGCCTGTCCGCGTAACAGACGGATCATTCACCATGACCGGCGTTCCATAATGATAACAAGCTTCAATGGTCGTACGTGTCGCCTCCCCGATACCGCGGGCGAGCCGTTCCAGCTGCTTAGGGAAACGTTCCCGCAGAATCGGACTGAAAGTACGGCAGGTTCCCATAAGATGGGCCGTTTCGGGGATGACATTGCTCGTTTCGCCGCTCTGAAAGGAAGTAATGCCAATGACGGCAGCATCAAGGGCCTTGGTTTCCCGGCTCACCAAGGTCTGGACGGCATTATAGTAGGCAACGCCAGCCGCTATGGGATCGATGGCTTCTTCCGGATGGGCCCCATGACCGCCCCTGCCCTTGATGAATATATCGAAGGTATCGGACGCTGCCATGATGGGGCCTTCCTGAAGATTGGCCATCCCATAGGGCAGCATGCCTTGGATGTGGACAGCAATCATGCGCGTAATCACTTTTACAAGAGGGTCCTCTTTCATGTGGAGGGCGCCGCTATCGGCAATAAATTCCTCGGCTGGCTGAAAGAGGAAACGCACGGTCAGCGGAAGGTCATCTTTTTTTTCCGCAAGGAGACGAGCCGTCACAAGGAGCATGGCAATATGCGTATCATGACCGCAGGCGTGCATGCATCCTTGATTTTGTGACACATAAGACGGATGGGCAGCTTCCGTCAAGGGCAGGGCATCTATATCAGCCCGGATGCCAAGGATGACGTCCTTGTTCCTTGCGCCTTCCAGCGTGGCAATCACCCCGGTCCCCGTTGAAGCGACGGCAGGAATCCCCCATTTATCCAGATATTCGAGGATTTTTTGCTGCGTCCGCGTTTCTTTCCAAGATAGCTCCGGATGGGCATGAAAGTCACGGCGCAGAGTGACAAGGTCCTTAAAGGCCTGTTGGGCGCGGCATAGGTTTTTGTTCATAGGAAGGCTCCTTTCCCTAAAAAAGAGGCCATTGCCTGCGCAACAGCCTCCTTCATCGATTCCTTATTTCTTTTCATTGTTCGGGTCAAACCACAGTCCCGTATTGTTCTTCTTCATATATTCAGCAAATTCCGGGGACTTATAGGCGGCAGCAACGTCCTTGGCCCACTGGGCGTCCTTGTTCTTATCGCTCACAACGAGCTGGAGCAGGAGGTGCGGCAGGATGGTCTCCTTCAAAAGGGCCGTACTGGGATCGATCTTGGCGTTATAGACGATGGACCCGGTAATGACAATATAGGCAAAGTCAGTCCGGACGGACGGAATATTGAGGGACTTCATTTCCGTAAATTTCAGGTGATGGGGATTTTCCACAATATCCTGCTGGGTGACCGTCGCAAGGTCCTTTTTTGGATCCAATTTGATCCAGCCGGCCTTCTGGAGCAGGGCATAGGCCCGGGCCGTATTGGAAGCGTCATTAGGAACCGCAATGGTATCCCCATCTGCAACCTGGTCAAGACTCGTCTTACTGCCTGCGTAGATTCCAGCTGGCACCGTCGGGATCGGGGTCAGGGCAACAAGATGACCGCCTTGCTTCTTATTGAAGTTTTCCATATAAGCCGTATGCTGCTCGACATTAAAGTCCACTTCCCCTTCATTGAGGGCGATATCCGCCTGGAGCAGGTCACTCATATCCTTGCCCGTAATCTTATAGCCCTTTTTCTCCAAGATGGGCTTGACCCCTTTTTCAAAAAGGTCGCTGTACGGTCCCTGGGATTTACTGAAGGTCAGTTCCTTCTTATCCGCGGCTTGTTTCTTATCGCTGCCGCAGCCTGCGGCAAGACCGGCAAAGACAAGGACGGCAAGGGCTGCGCCCAGCGTTTTTTTCCACTTCGTAAGATTCATGATGATTCCTCCCTATTCATGATTTCTTGATTTAAAGGCAAAATGGTTGCCCACGGTTTGGATGATCTGCACAAAGATAATGAGGATGACTACCGTTAGAAACATGAGCGGTGTATTCATCCGTTCATAGCCATACGTCAGGGCCAGATCCCCGACGCCGCCGGCACCAATGGCACCGGCCATGGCCGTGGCCCCTAAAAGGCCAATGGTCCCCGTCGTAATGGAAAGGATGAGGGACCCTTTCGCTTCCGGCAGGAGAAAATACCAAATAATTTCAAAATAGGAGGCTCCCATCGCCTGAGCGGCTTCAATGATGCCTCGATCGACATCAAGCAGGGAGTTTTCAAAAAGACGCGTGAGATAAGGGGCAATGAAGATGACAAGCGGCACCAAAGCAGCGGTTGTCCCAATCCTCGTTCCAACAACCATCTTGGTCAGGGGCATGATAAAGACCATGAGGATGATGAACGGAACGGAACGGACCGTGTTGATGATCGTATTAAGGAGCCCATAGATGAAACGGTTCGGCAGGATGCTGTCCCTTCTTGTAAGCACCAGGGCAAAAGCCATGATCATAGCAATGACTGTGCCGGCCGCAAGCGACACAAAGACCATGTAGGCAGTCTGTTTGGCCGCTAGGATCAGCTGCGCATGGGAAACACCAAGTTCCGGCATTACGCATCAACCTCCTTCCAACTAAGACCATGTTCATCAAAGTAGGCCTTGGCTTTTTGAACGCCATCCTGTTCGTCAATGATTTCAAGGATGAACAGTCCCAATGCCTCCCCCTGCAGTTCACAGACATTGGCAAAAAGGATATTGGTTTCAACGCCTAGGTCATGATTGAGATGATAAAACAGATTTTCCGCAGCTTCGTCCCCTAGGAAACGGACCCTGAGAAGAAGGTAAGGCCTCGTTTCAGCCTTTAGTTTTTCAAGGACGGACCGCGGCACTTCATTGGGGATGACCGTCTTTACAAAGCGTTTCGTGATCTCTTTCTGGGGATCGCTGAAAACATCCAGAACAGATCCCTGTTCCACGACGCGCCCCAATTCCATAACAGCCACCCGATTGCAGATCTTTTGGATGACGTCGATCTCGTGGGTGACGATAAGGATCGTAATGCCCAATTCCTTATTGATTCGCTTCAACAGCTGCAGGATCTGCTCCGTAGCCACGGGATCCAAGGCACTTGTGGCTTCGTCGCACAAAAGGATGGAAGGGTTGGTCGATAACGCGCGGGCAATCCCTACACGCTGCTTCTGCCCGCCTGAAAGCTGACTGGGATAGGCATCCTTCTTATCAGAAAGACCTACAAACTGGAGCAATGTCGTTACGGTCCGCTCCATCTGCACCGCGTCAGTCTTGTTGAGAATCAGGGGCAAAGCCACATTTTCATAGACGGTTCGGCTCTCCAGCAAATTGAACTGCTGGAAAACCATGCCGATCTTCTTTCTCATGCGCCGCAGTGCATCATGGCTTTGGGCCAAGATATTGACGCCATTGATGAGGACTTCTCCCTCTGTAGGGTCCTCTAAGCGGTTCACCATGCGCAGGAGCGTCGATTTTCCGGCGCCGCTGAAGCCAATGACACCAAAGATATCTCCATCGGCAATGGAAAGGTTCACATCCTGAAGGGCATCAATCATGCCTGATGCTGAGGGAAAGCGTTTGCTAAGATGCTTGAATTCAATCATGGGTTCCTATCTCCTTCCTGATGATGATGAGTGTGTGGGGACAGACAAAACCGCCCCAGCGTTCCGCCGCTTTTTTCTTTTGCATGAACACGGCAACTTCCCTCTTTTCCCCAAAAAAGAAAACCCCCGCCTCCTAAGAGACGACGGTTCGTGGTTCCACTCTCATTCACTGGGAAAAGTCCCAGTCTCACATCCTTGGTAACGGGGCGGACCCCGTGACAGCTTACTGTTTATTTCAGCCATCCAGCTCGCGGAGGCATTCCCACAAAAACTGGATCCGAACCTGCTTGCACCGGTGTGCAGGTCTCTCTAGCGGCCATTTCTTATGGTACTTGTTCCGTTCCTTGCCTTTCACAATATGTTCATATCATACTATTAAGCTATGTATTTGTCAACGGGTCAGCAATCTTTTCTTGAAAAAACTTTTAGCGATACGTTGATACAAGAATAGATGGATTATATCACATATTTGTCATATTGTGTAATATTATTATTGATATGATTTTTAGTCTATTAGAAGAATGACAAGTTTTTGGCAGCAAAAAAAAGACCTGGAACGAAGAGAGGTACGTTCCAGATCTTAGGGTGCCTTAAAAAGGCTGTACAGGGGAGATCTATCTATGACAAGCTTAAGGAAAGGCTCATGCCAGGGCTTTCCCAAGCTCCTTACACTGCGTCAGGCCATCATCATCGGGGGCGCCATTAAGGATCAACGGATTGGCAGCAAGCGTGGCTCCGCTTGCGACAGCATCATCTTTCCAGTAGTCCATCCATTCACCGCTGCCCCACCCATAAGAGCCAAAAAGAACGATGGATTTACCGGACAGTTTTCCTTTGACATCATCCCACATCGGCTGGAACTCACTTTCTTCAAGAACTTCGCTTCCCATGGCGGGACAGCCAAAAGCAAGGCCATCATAGGCACTGGGATCAAGGCTTGCAGCTTCTGCGGCAGTCATGACGGAAACATCAGCACCCGCTTCTTTCAGTCCTTCAGCGACGGCATTGGCCATCGCTTCCGTATTGCCCGTTCCGCTCCAATAGATTACAGCTGTTTTTTTCATGTCAATCGTCCTTTCGCAAATTTAAAATAAGGGTTCAAAAATGGCCCCACAGAAAACTTATGCCACAAGAAGCTGTTCCAGCGAACGGCCTTGAGCAAAACATTCACAATAAACACGGGTACAATTCTGGCATTTTTCAAAAAAGTGCCGTGCCCGGGCGGGGTTGGTGTAAGCTTTCCAACAGCCCGAGCAGAGGCCTTTTTCCTTGGGAGAAGCCATGTACGCCTTCACATCATCAAGGGGATAATCAAGGAGAACTCCAATTTCATGGGGGAAGGAAGCCCGCTTTGCGAGTCGTAAGGAAATCTCGGCTAGGTGATCCTGCCAGTGGGAACCGGTATAGCCCAGGGAGCTGAAAAATTCCGGTACCCCATCCTCCTTCATGATGCGGTCAAGGTGACAGGGACGATATACGAACAGAAGGCCGCTGCGCTTTACCATGTCAAAACTCAGCATTTCGAGGAAAAGGTTCCTTTTCGCCAGCCGTATGGCAATCCGGCTGATCAAGGCAAAGGGGCTGACCAAAGGTGGGAAAACAAAACGGAAGAGACTGGCCGCTTTGAGTCCTGCCAAGGTCGGCGCACACTGCCGAACAAGTTCCATCTCCAAAAGACGTTCCATACGTACCTCCCAATCCGCCCCTTTCCCCCTTCGTTCCAGGGGAGTGAAAACGAAGAGGGAAGAAAGCGAAAAATAAGTTGTAATTAGCTAAAACTAACCATTACACATGAAAGAAAAGAGGGTCAAAAGAACTGTGTTGAACTGCTGGTTAGTCTTCACTAACTGTGCATAGTATAGCATGAGTCTGCTTCCTTTGCAACCCCCTTTTTTTAATTTTTAATTCTCCAAGAGAGCCCGTTCCTTCCTTGATTTTTACGCACCTTTCCTTCTGCACTCTTTCTAAGGATCCCTTTTAACGAATTATTATTGACAAACTCACTGTCTGTGGGTATACTCTCAAATTAATTCATACTTACGCAGTATATTTTATGCAGAAAGGATGTACATTATGGAACTTCACTTTTTCAAGGAATTTCTCATGATCAGTCACCCCACCACCGTTTTTCTTCTCCTCCTTTTTCTTTTGATTCTTGCCATGATCCATCATTTGGAGAAAAAAGGCACCTCCTTTGGGAAACTCGTGACCATCGGTACCGTATCGGGTGCCCTCCTAGGGATTTTTATCCAGGTCCTCGCCGGATTTCCGGACGCTCCGACAAAAGTGGTCTTTATCAAGGAGGCCACCAAATGGTATTCCCTTGTCGGCGGCGGGTTCATCGACCTCATCCGCATGCTTGTTGTCCCCTTGGTCCTTACTTCCATCATCCACGTCATCCTTCATATGAATGAAGGAACAAACCTCAAGAAACTCGTTGGCGCCATGCTTGCCACAAACCTCGGTATGGTCGCCCTGGCCGCCATCGTTGGCCTATCCCTGGGCGGCCTCTTTGGTCTCGGTGCCGGCTCAAGCGCTGTGGAAGGCGCCAGCAAAATGCGTGACGTAAAACCCGTCGTCGATACGTTCCGGGCCCTGATCCCGATGAACCCGGTCAAGGCTATGGCCGATACGAATGTCATTGCCGTCGTCATTTTTGGCGCTGTCATCGGCGGCATTGCCCAGCTCATCAAGAAAACAGGCACCAACAGCTTGGACGCCTTTACAAAGCTCTTTGACGAGCTCCACCTCATCATGGGATGGACCTGTGATTTTATCATCGGCCTCATGCCCTATGGCGTAGTTGCCCTGCTGGCAAATACCCTTGCTACAAGAGGCCTTAAGGCTGTCATGGATATGGGCCTTTTCATTATCCTGCTGTATGTGGGCCTTGCCATTATGTTTGCTGCACAAGCGCTCCTGCTCACCGTTTTTGGCGTAAATCCTCTCACCTATTTCAGGAAATCCAAAAGTCCCCTTGTCCTTGCCTTTACCTCCCGTTCTTCCATGGGCGTCCTGCCCCTTACGGTCGAAACCCTCACCAATCGCCTTGGCGTTTCAACAACAACGGCCAACACGGTGGCAAGCTTTGGGACAACGGCAGGGATGCAGGGCTGTGCCGGTGTCTTCCCCGGCCTCGTGGTGGTCTACATCGCCAATGTATCAGGCATTCCTTTTGACCTGACCCTATTTGTCATGAGCGTAGTGGTTATTGCCTTGGGGTCCATCGGCATTGCCGGTGTTCCCGGGACTGCGACCATGGCCGCTTCTGTCTCCCTCAGTGGGACTGGTCTTGGAGCCTACTTCTCTGCCATCTCTCCCGTCCTTGCCATTGACCCGATCATCGATATGGGCCGCACCATGCTGAACGTATCCGGTTCCATGACAAACGCCATTGTCGTGGATAAGATCATGGGAACCTTTGACGAAGAAGCATTTAAAAAAGAATAAAGAATGGTCAGAAAGCCCCTGCTGCAATAGCAGGGGCTTTTTTGATGGGCGGCTGTGATACCAAAAGACCCATAGGAAAACAACCAGCATCTGGCATCAGCCATATGGTCAGCGCCGCGTATCTTATAAGATAAGGTCATCTCCAGAGTAAGAAACCGCAAAGCGCTGCCCCCAGGAAAGCTAAAACGCCCCTCACCAAAGGTGCATGGCGCTTTGGGTGAAGGGCGTTACATTTGCTTTTTTACAGCGGAAGCTTATGGATGATGATGGAGAAGATGACCATGATGAAGGTGGCAAGAGGCTGTGTGGCCCCGTAGGAAACAGCCGGTTCATCACACTCCAGGGCATCGACAGCAGCGCCGAGGCCCGGAGCACTCGTCATGCCGCCCGTAATGGCACCGGAAAGCAGTGTCCAGTTGATATGGAAAACATAATGGCCCAACAGGAAGCCTGCAAGAATGGAGATGATGGCAACCAGAGCTGAAATGATGGCCACCATATACCCATCACCCGTCACGGCATCAACAACACGGAACCCATAGTTGAGGCCCGTTCCAGCAAGAAAGACGGACAGGAAATACGTCCGCATCTTACCAAGGACAGTGCTGTTCATACGGAAATGGATGGGACCAAGCTGTCCCAGGGCGCCCAAGGCCAAGGCAACAAGGATGGCTCCGCCAGTTGCACCGAGGGAGAACCAGCCCAAAGGTCCCATATAGATGCGGATGGAACCGACCACATACCCCAGGAAGGCGGCAAGGGAAAAGCCGATGAAGTCCATGGCGACTTCCTGATGTTTTTCCGTCACAAGGCTCGCGTCATTCTTGATATCAAGAGCCTTTTGGGCAAAGTACCGTTTCTTTTCGTCTTCGACATCAAGACCAAAGATCTTTGGAATCAGGTTGATGGCAAGGATCAGGAAGAGGACCCCAAAAGGATATCCGATGGAGTGTCCCACACCAACGCCGGCCTTTGCCTCCGTGACAAAGACTTCAATATCTTCTTGGGAAAGGGACTGGGTCCCTTCCAGCGTCAGCGGAGCCGGTGCTGATTCATGACGAAGCTTGGCATCGCGGACGCGGGCGCTGTTGATGATGGCAATGATCTTTTTCCTGGCCGATTCCGGCTGGCTGTTAAATTCCATGCCCAGCCGCCTGGCCTCGCTGTCAGACGATTCTGTAGCCGCGGCAAGACCAGTGGAGCTTGTGAGGGCGCCCGTATAGGTCCCCGTCATCTGGAAAGGGCTCATATCCTGCAGGAGCTGACTTGACCCATAGGAAGCAACGGCTCCGACAAAAGGAATGAAGATGGCGAGGATAATAAACTGCTTACCAAATTTTGTCAAGGCATACTTCATATCACTGGCGGCAAGAAGTCCCGTCCCCACAATAAAGACAAGAAGTGCCAGATTCATAAGCGGACCGGGAATGACCTTTCCCTGCATGACGGCCATGGCAGAGGCAAAATAGCGGCTTCCTTTAGGAATGCCCGCTGCATATTGGGTCAGGAAATAACCAATGACAAGTCCAACAAACAAGGTGCCTGTAATGCCGAACTTGAATTTTCCAATCTTCAGTTCGCCAAAAAGGTTTCCCAAGGTCATGGTAAAAAATAAGAGGACCAAGGGATTGAAGAAAAATGCGACAAAGTTGAAGTCCATAATGTACCCCCTCGATTGAGAATAATAATAAGATGTAAAATTTTCTCTAAAACTTTTTATATTATACTGAAAAGGTCATGATTCGGACAAGACTTTTCCCATGAACATTTTTTCATCCCCTATGAAATGCTTTCAACGTTTTTATTTTTAGGATGAAATAAAAAACATAGGAGAAAAAAGGCAACAATTCCTGCCCATTTCTCCTATGCTGTGCAATTTTTGTAACGTTACTTTGAAAGTTCCTTTTCCCATTCCCGTACATATTCGGCAAAATATTCGACACCCAATAAAAGGGCCTTTTCATCGATATCATAGTGAGGACTATGCTGCGGATAGCGCCGTGACGCGTCAGCAAAACCGCCGCCCAAAAGGAGCAGGGCTTTGGGATTTTTATATTTGGCAAAGTCCTCGCCGCCCATCTGCAGCTCCCAGTCAACAAGATGATCCTTGCCAAAGACTGTCCCGCAGGCTCTGCGTCCTGTATCCACGCAGGCTGCATCGTTGATCGCAGGCGGCGGGCCAAAATGGTATTCTGTACGGATCTTGGCCCGTGAGGTTTCCCCTACGCCGCGAGCCACCCGCTCAAGAATGCCGGGATAGGCCTCGCGCAGCGTGGGGCTGAAGGTACGGGCTGTCCCTGACAGATGAGCCGATGCAGGAATGACATTGCTCGTCGTCCCCGCCTGAAAAGTGGTCACCGATAGGACGGCCGGTTCCAAAGGGTTGACTTCGCGGCTGACTACGGTCTGAAGTGCATTCACAAACTGAGACCCAGCCACAATGGGATCAATGGTCTGATGCGGCAGGGCGCCGTGACCGCCCTTTCCATCGATATACACATCAAAGGTATCCGCCGCGCTCATGACCGGTCCATAACGCAGGGATGCCGTACCAACAGGGATCTTGCTCCAAATGTGGAGGGCAATGAGCCGTTCACATTCCTTTACAAGAGGCTCATCCTTCATGTACGCAGCACCGCTGTTGGCAATGTCTTCTTCCGCCGGCTGGAACAAAAAACGCACCGTCACGGTCAGTTCGTCCTTCATGGCGGCAAGGACCTTAGCCGTGCCCAAAAGGATTGCAATATGCGCATCATGGCCGCAGGCATGCATGGTCCCGTCCTTTTCCGACGCATAAGGGGCCCCGGTTTCTTCCTTGATGGGAAGGGCATCGATATCAGCGCGGATGCCAATGATATGGTCTGACGAATAAGGACCTTTAAGGGTAGCAATGAGCCCGGACGTGGTCGATGGGACATAGGCAATGCCCAATTCATTCAAATAAGCCATGATCTTTTTTTGCGTATCAAATTCTTTCCAAGACGGTTCAGGGTGGGCATGAAAATAGCGGCGCAGCTTCACGAGCTCGTCTTCCATGGCCCTTACTCGTTCCTTGATTTCCATAGAAAGCCCTCCTTTAGGGGACAAATCGCCCCGCTCTTACTCCTTGGTATAGCCTATTTCCTAGTAAAATGCAAGGTGTTTTAAAAAAAAGAAGAAGGCTTCCCTAAAGAAGCCTTCCCCATAAACAAGGTCAGCAAACGTAATCCTTGGGATCGATCTGACCGATCATGACATTAAGGATGTCCGTATCTGTCCCCTTCATGCCAACTTTGCCGATGTACCCAATATTGCGAATGGTATCCTCGATATCCTTTTCCACAATCCCTTCCCCGCCTTTAAAGACCCGATCCTTCATGCTCATGGCATGAGCCATAAGCGCTGCCTGGAGGGACGATGCAATCTTGGCAGCGCAGCTGGGTTTGGCCCCGTCGCAAAGGATACCGCCCACATTGGCCAGGGTATTGGTGACAGTCATGGCCATTTTCCGGGCGTCTCCATCCGTGGCCATAAAAGTAATGGCCGCACCGGCCCCGGTAGAAGCACTCACCGCGCCGCAGAAGGCGGAAAGAGGCCCAATATAGTGCTTGATATAAATAGAGACCAGGTTGCTGACAATAAGGGCACGGAGCGTCTCGTCATGACTCTTCTTCCAGGCCTCGGCATAGGTGATGACGGGCAGGGAAACCGTAATGCCTTGGTTCCCCGAACCGGAATTGATCACAACAGGTTTCGGACAGCCGCTCATGCGGGCATCACTGCCGGCAGCCGCCCGAGCAACCGCGCGGAACTTGAGGTCGCTTCCATATGTTTCAAGGAGGGTCCGTCCCACCTCGGCGCCCCAAGCGCCTGTCAGGCCTTCGTCACTGATTGCCGTATTGTAGGACATCTGCATTTCAAGAAGCGCCTTCACGGAATCAAGGTCCACGGTTCGGGCATACTCAATGAGCCCTTGGAAAGTCATCTTGGTCCGGTCCCCTTTGCCCCTCCTTCCAGCGCTTTGGGCCCCTTCCGTCCGGTCCAAAAGGACGGTTCCGTCCTGGACCATCTTCACGATGTTCGTGTGGGTTCCATCGATAATCACTTCCGCCATATGATCCTTGCCATACAAGGCCACATCAATATAAAGATTGGCTACACCTTCAGCCAGCGTCACTTCGCAGATTTCCCTTTCGACCAGCTTACGGCAGGCTTCCCGGTCCTCATCCGTCACACCGGCGATGACTTCAAGGGCCTTATCACTGTCGCCGCCCACGATACCAAGGGCCGCCGCGGCAGGAATCCCTTTCTGGCCTCCAGAATTGGGCACAGTGACGCCTTTTACATTCTTGATGATATTCCCTGAGCAGTTCACGGTAAAACGCTCCAAATCGCCGTTAAAGAGGCTTTTTGCCTTAGCCGCGGCATAGGCAATTGCAATGGGTTCCGTGCAGCCCATAGCGGGGATCAATTCTTCGTGCAGAATAGCCGTATAATTGTTCATTTCTTCCTGTGTCAATGTCATGATTGATTTTCCTCCCAAGAATCATCAGAGTAATCGAATTATTATATTACTAATATTATCACTGTTATGATTAATTGGGAAGTCTTTTTTGAAAAATCATGATCGAAACTCCGGGAGGATTTAATTTATAGTGTTATAATATGAAATAAATCATTGTCAAATTATCCAAATTAGATTAAGATATAGGTATTATGTCAGGGAAGGAAGGTTCAGCCATGAAAGAACCGTCACTTAAGGAAAAAGTCAGAAATGCCATTTTAGAGGGAATTTTTTCAGGGGAATACCAACCAGGGGACATCCTCAATGAAAAAAGTCTCATCGAAAAATACGAATGCAGCAAATCGCCCGTCCGGGAAGCCCTGATGACCCTATGTAACGAGCGCGTCCTTCGCAACATGCCTCGCTATGGCTACGAAGTCACGCGCCTGACGATGGACGATATCAATGAAATGCTTGAATTTCGTCTCTACTTGGAACACGGGATCGTATCCCGCGTCATCAAAAGCCTCACGGAACCCCAAATCGCCGCACTGGAACCCCTCAATGAACTGTGCCTGCGTGACGATTTACCGCCCCGCAAACATTGGGAATGCAATATGGATTTCCACAAGGCCCTGCTTCGTCTGGGCCGCAACGCCTATGCCGATGAACAGCTGTCTGCCTGCATGAGCCGCATGAGCCGCGCCTATGCCCAGTTCCGCTGGGGAATGGATTCCGGTGTCCTCCACGTCAGTGATGACTGCAAACACCACAAGGATATCTTGAAGGCCCTGCGGGACCACGATGCAGATGCCCTTTTCGATGCCCTCGATAAGGACCTGCGTGATTTCAGTGTATGAGAAAGCCCCCTTGGAAAGAACCAGGTAACGGTCCTTCCCAAGGGGGTTCTGCCTATGGGAGCTTAAAACCGGTCCGGCCTTATCATAAAGAGGCCCCCACAAAGAGGCCCTTTGCCAGTGCTTAGGTTAAGGACAGCACTTGAGGCAAGCATGATTTCCTCTTCGCTTAAAAAGGCGCCTTGTAGGCGTCTAGTTACCATGATCAAAGAGGCTGGATAAAGAAAGCCCCCCAAGCTTTATGGAGCCTTCCTGAATCAGGAAAAAGGTCCCCTCCCTCTCAATTCACAAAGTACAAAAAAAGACTGCAGAGGAAAACCCTCTGCAGTCTTTTTCAATCAGCCAAGATTATTTCAGATCAACCTTAGCGCCAGCTTCTTCCAGCTTAGCTTTCATAGCTTCAGCATCAGCCTTGGAAACGCCTTCCTTCAGAGTGTTAGGAGCGGAATCAACAGCAGCTTTGGCTTCTTTCAGGCCCAGGCCGGTCAGTTCACGAACAACCTTGATCACGTTGATCTTGCTGGCACCGCAGTCAGTCAGGACAACATCGAATTCGCTCTTTTCAGCAGCAGCAGCACCGCCAGCAGCAGGAGCAGCAGCAACAGCTACAGGAGCAGCAGCGCTAACGCCGAATTTTTCTTCCATAGCCTTAACGAGGTCAGCGAGTTCGAGCACAGTCATGCTCTCAATGGCTTGCATGATTTCTTCTTTAGTCATTTTAAATTCCTCCAAAATTTTAAATAGAATTTGTTTAGGTCACAGAATCCAGCCAATCATTAGGCAGATTCCTGTTCTTTCTTTTGACGAACGGCGTCGACAACGTAAACAAAGTTACGCAGCGTACCGTGAAGGACGTTGACGAGTCCAGAAATCGGGGCCTGCATGCTGCCAACGAGTTTGGCAAGCAGGACTTCGCGGCTCGGCAGATCTGCCAGGGCTTTGACTTCGTCAAGACCGATGACGGCACCATCAAGGATACCGGCTTTGATTTCAAGGGCTTTGTGGTCCTTTGCGAATTCAGAAAGGAGCTTAGCAGGGGCAACCGGATCTTCAGCAGAAAATGCCAGTGCCGTGTTGTGTTCGAGGAAGCTGTCAAGCCCTTCGATTCCTGCTTCTTTAGCAGCGATACGGACGAAGGTGTTTTTCGCAACCATGTACGTTACACCAGCTTCACGCATCTTTCTTCTCAAATCTGTGTCTTCTGCTACGGTCAAGCCGCAGTAGTCAACGAGGATAATACCTTTGGAGCCAGTCATCAGGTCCTTGAGTTCGGCTACTTTTGCAGCCTTTTCAGGACGAATGCTATGCATCAAGAAACACCTCCTTGCATTAAAATATATGAATCAATGAAAAGACCTCTCGGCAGGCCGCCGGAGGTCGTATTTATCCAAACACTCCGACCTAGGCAGGCGTTTTGCAACGTTAGGCTTACGCACCTACTGTCTGCGGTCCGATGGTCATTTTCGAATTGATTACTTGTTGCTGTCGGCTTTCAGCACATCGATGTGTACGCCAGGGCCCATGGTGGTGGACAGGGTAACACTCTTGATATACTGGCCTTTTGCGCCGGAGGGTTTTACTTTGATCAGCGTGGAGATCAGGGTAATATAGTTATCCAGCAGTTTATCAGCATCAAAGGAAACCTTGCCGATAGAGGTCTGTACGTTACCGGCTTTGTCGGTACGGTACTCAATCTTACCAGCTTTGATTTCATTTACGGCACGGGTTACATCCATGGTAACCGTTCCGACTTTCGGGTTCGGCATGAGGCCTTTAGGACCGAGGAGTTTACCAAGGCGGCCAACCACACCCATCATGTCAGGCGTTGCTACGCAGACGTCAAAGTCGAACCAGCCGCCTTTGATCTTATCAGCGAGCTCTTCAGCGCCAACAAAGTCAGCACCTGCATCCTGAGCTTCCTGAGCTTTTGCACCGCGGGCAAAAACAAGAACAGTCTTGGATTTACCAGTACCATGGGGCAGAACCAAAGCACCGCGGACCTGTTGGTCAGCATACTTCGGATCGACACCGAGGCGAACGGAGCATTCAACAGTGCTGTCAAATTTGGTGACAGAAGTCTTTTTAACCAGTTCAACAGCTTCTTTCGGAGTATATGCCTTGCCAGCTTCAATCAGCTTTGCGGCATCGGTATACTTCTTACCTGCTTTAGTCATTGTACTTTTTCCTCCTAGTGGTGCGAGCGGCTTTCGCCTCCCACTGATTGAGACTGACTATCAGTCTTCTACGACAATACCCATGCTGCGGGCAGTGCCTTCGACCATGCGCATAGCAGCTTCAACGTCTGCGGCGTTCAGGTCCTTCATTTTGGTTTCAGCGATTTCCTTGACTTTGTCACGTTTGATCGTCGCTACTTTGTTCTTGTTCGGTTCGCCGGAAGCTTTATCGATACCAGCGGCCTTTTTCAGAAGGACAGCAGCGGGAGGAGTCTTCGTGATGAAGGTAAAGGAACGGTCTTCGAATACCGTAATTTCAACAGGGATGATGAGACCAGCCTGTTTTTCGGTGCGGGCGTTAAAGTCCTTGACGAAGGCCATGATGTTGATACCAGCCTGACCAAGTGCCGGGCCTACAGGAGGTGCCGGAGTTGCCTTACCAGCAGGAACCTGCAATTTTACCATCTTAATGACTTTCTTTGGCATATCAATTCCACCTCCTATCTTATTCTATTGCTTCTACTTGAGAGAAGTTGACTTCAACCGGAGTGACGCGGCCGAACATTTCGATCATGACTTTGACCTTCTGCTGTTCGTCGCTGATCTCCGCCACCGTTCCTACCATATCATTAAAACCAGGGGCCTTAATGCGAACGGTCTGATCTAATTCAACGGGGCATTTCATGCGAATCGGTGCTTCCGCGGAAGCTTCCTTCTTCCCAGTGGACTGTTTCCCGAGAATACGCGCTACTTCGCGTGGGGATAAGGGAATGGGTTTGGTGCCCGTGCCGACAAAACCGGTCACACCCGGTGTATTGCGGACAGCGTACCACGTGCGGTCGTCAACAATCATTTCAATCAGGACGTAGCCGGGGAATACCTTGCGGCTCACAACCTTCTGCTGGTCGTCTTTGCTTTCTAGTTCGTCCTGCATGGGGACAAGAACCTGGAAAATCATGTCTTCCATCCCTAAGGAATGGACCTTGCTTTCCAAATTCAGTTTCACTTTGTTTTCATACCCGGAATAGGTATGAATGACATACCAGTGTCTTTGACCTTCCATGCTTATTGCACTCCCATCACTAAACGGAACAGTACGGAGAAGACAGCATCAATTGCCCAAATTAAGAGGGACGACGTGATGGCAGCAACAATCACCGTTGCCGTATATCCACCCAGTTCCCGCCGATTGGGCCAAGCCACCTTTTTCATTTCGTTCTTCACATCCCGGAAGAACCCCAGAGCTCCGCCGGAGCTTTTTACATCGGGAGTGAGTTGAGTCGATGCCATAATTGCTCCACCTTATTTCGTTTCTTTATGCAAAGTGTGCTTTTTGCAGAATTTGCAGTACTTCTTGATTTCGATACGGTCCGTATCGTTCTTCTTATTCTTCGTGGTCTGGTAGTTGCGCTGTTTGCACTCGGTGCAGGCCAGGGTAATACCAATACGATTGTTGTTCGCAGCCATGTTTTAACACCTCACTTACATTCAAAATCCCTCAAAGTTGCCTATATAGACTATCATACAAGGATGCAGATGTCAACACAAAAATGTGGGGCCGACCTGTCCTGTGTCGGTCCCACATCCTAGGCCTCTGCGGCTCGCTTATTCTTCGATTTCGGTAACAACACCAGCGCCAACGGTACGGCCGCCTTCGCGG
>UPXT01000006.1 GCA_900538365.1 uncultured Acidaminococcus sp.
TTTGATATTCGTGTCGTCAACACTATCTTAACAATAGGGGTCTCCCCTTTATTTTACAAGGACTATTTTTCCCTACCGAGAAACATTTTACGCTTAGATAGGTCTTTATGAAGCGATACAGCCCTATCAATGCTTATATGCAGTCAAAATGATCCGGTCACTTTTCCTGATACAAGCATGAGCCCATTGCTTCAGGACCATCTTTCCTAAAGCAATGGGCTCATAATCGCGATCAAGGCTCTGCCATGATTGCGGGAACCATGTTACCGTTTTTTCACTTGCACCGTAATGGCCGTCTCCCCGCTGATGATGAAGTCCATAGTATATTTCTGCTTGTTTGGGCTTCCTTTGAGGAGGGTCGAAACGCCGGAAGCAAAGCTTTGGGCATCTCCATCCTTAGCTTCCACAGAATCAAGATTCTGGGCAAGGTCCACGACAATTTCATTATTGGCATCCATACTATTGAAATCGCTCAGGAAATCCTTGAATTCCCGCTGAGCGTTGGCCATGGAGCCAGCCATCTGCTCATCCCCCGCATTTTGCTGATTGCGGCGGCTCAAAGCGTTTTGCAGCCACTGGGTTGCATTGCCGCTGCGTACAATAAAATTCATCGGCCCCGGTTTTTGCTTGTCAGGGACCTTGAAGTGGATGGTCCGCGTAAATTCCTTGGCCCGATACGGCTTAAAGGTCAGCCGGATGGGCAGATTCCCGCCCTGTACCACGGGCTGGTTAGGGAAGGAGGCGCTGACCAGTTCCGCGACTTCACACTGGGCACTTGTTTCCACATCAACATTGACATCAAAGATTTTCACCGTGTCAAACCGATTGTTCATAAGCATATCAAGCGCAATATTGAGCTCAGAATTCGTAACTTTGCCGATGTCCTTGCTGCTGTAGAACATATTCTCCCGGCGCAGGCGGATGGGGCCTTCCTTCTCTCCCTGGGCAGTTACGGTAAAACGGATGCGGCTCGTTCCGCCGCCTTTGCGGTCCTTGGCAAGACTTACAGCGTTATAGGCAACACCATCCACGAGGGTCGGCACAAGGTCCTCATCAGTGACAAGCTGCACATTCGTTGATTGGTGAAGGCCGCGGTCCATATCAGTGACGGACACGTACATGGGGATGATTTTGGCATTTTCCCCCAATTTTCCTGCAACGCCGCTTAAACGGTCCTCTGTAATGCGGCCCAAGGTATCACCGAGAGAGCCCACTTTAAAGGCACTCTGAATATTGGGGACAGCTGCATAAATATAGGCATTGGTCATGAAATAGTCACTCTTACCGTGCTGCATAAAGGGATGTCCAAAGGCCAGGATATGACCATCGTCCCCTACCCAAGTGACGGTGCCAATGGCACCGATATTCATGTCGCCCCGGACCAGGGAAACGCCGACGGAGCTGCCCGGTTCGAGTCCCACACCGGAAAGGGCATCAGCCCCTGTCGGTACGGCATAACTTGTAAGGCCGAAGGGTTTCAGATTCTCATTGAGGTGCAAAAGCCCATCTTCCGTAAACCCACTGACCATAAGGGGTGTGTTTTTTGCTGTGAGACCCTCAAAGACGGACGGACGCGGATCAGGTTCCTGGAGCATATCAAGCATCTGGTTGATGGGGGTCAAAAAGCAGTAGTTAGGATCTGAAAAGGCCTGTCCATACGCCACGGCACCGGCAAGGCGTCCATCAATATAGACCGGACTGCCGCTCATACCTTGGGAGATGCCACCATTTTTCCTGAGGTTATCTCCAGAAGCACGGATAAGGATGCTGTAGCCCCCCGTTTCTGATCCGGTTACACCAAGGACCTCAACATCAAAGGTCTCGATCTTTGTGCCTTGGAAAACGGTCTTGCCGTAGCCCGTCATACCTGGGCGCAGCTCCTCTACCGCAATGGTGGGTACGTTGGCAGATGCCACCGAAATGAGCATCATCCAAACAAGGCTCACCATGAGCCCCATTCGTTTCAAAAAGCGTAGCATAGGTCCTCCCTACTTTTGTTCTAGATACGAAAAAGAAGCTGCAACCCTTCATGCGCTGCAGCTTTAAGACTTGTTATGGCTCTTCAATCTGGGCAACCACTTGGCCAGCCGAAACCGAACTTCCCGGTTTTGCCGATACGGAAACGACCTTGCCGCTGCAGTTGGCTCTTGCAGCCGGGGCCGAACCAGCAAGGGTCTTGACCGTTACCAGGACGCTGCCTTCCTGAACAGAAGCACCGACGGAAACAGCGGTCACTACCTGCCCGGAAAGACTGGCTGTCTGCGGTCTTGTTGTGGCTGCCTGGGCAATGCCAAGGGCGGCAATGACCAGAAGGATGGCAAGAGCCCATACATTTCTTTTATGGAGTAACTTTCTCATCATGATATCCACCTTCTTTATGACAACGACAAATTAGGTTTCGTTGTATCTATCATTATATATCGAAAGTATCTGTTCATGCAAGCCCCCCTTAGCGTGGGAAAAGGCCCAGTGCCACACGGACTGGCCGTTCAGCGCCATCGCTGGGACGGTTCTTCACGGCCCCATTCACCACCATTTCACTGGATCCTCCGCCATCAAAGTTCATGGCCCGGTCCGCGCCAAGCTGGATCAGGTAACGCGCCAATTCAGAAAGGGTCATCCCCGCACTGCGGCTGGACCGTCCGTCTGCCACCACAACAAGGATGGTCCCATCCTTCTTGATGCCAACCGCTGTTCGGGGTGCCCGTCCATCCGCGATATCAGATGGAATTTCTTCAAGACCTGCCGTCACATTCACAAGGCCGTCATAAACCAAAAGAGGCCCTGCCGTACCCACACTGGGCGCTTTATCGGCAAGGGGGCTGCCAAGGCTGGTCTTGATCTTGACCTTGTCCCCAACTGCAAGGGGCCGCAGGAAGTCCGCCGCCGTGCCGTGTCCGGAAAGAACGGTCATGTTCCAGCTCATAGGCATGCTGCCTGTTGTGCCGGTCTTTATGACGCGGCCGTTACGGACGGCTACTTCCACGCCTGCCGCGTTCGTATTTGTTGTATCATCATAGGCATTATTATAAAAAATCAGGTCATTTTCAAGGCGCATGCGGTTCAGGCCCGTAATCTTCATTTCAGTTCCGTCGGGTCGGGTCACGGTGCCCGTGAAGGAAAGCCGCGGCAGGATGGCCGCCTTACCCTTTCCTTCAAGGACGAGGCCTGTGCGGGGCGTTTCTTCCATGCCAAGCCACTTGCCACGGATCTTAAGGTTTCCCACAACCCAGATATCGGAGTCAAAATAGGAAGCATTGACAAGGGCCTTGGCCCCAGAACGGCGGGAAATCATGGAAAGGGTTCCCTTTTGGATGGTGTGCCCATACCCTGGCACAAATTGGAGTTCATAAGCACTGTCAGGCGCAATCGTGAGAACGTAGGTGTCAACATTGCCCGCTCCCATGTCGACACGGCTTTTTCGGTAGGTCACCCCTTTGCCGAGGTGCTCTCCCGTTTTTTTGCGGGATCCCGAACTGCTGCTTTTGCTCTCTGTCGGAAAATCAATGACCAACCGGCCTGGCTTCTTAAGGAAAAAGACCTTATAGTTTGGCACACTTTCCCGGAAGGTAACGACAAGACGGCTCTTTTTCCCCAAAGGCGACAGGACCGCATTTTTGACGCGCCGGTCCCGCACCTTTACGGACCGCGTCCGGTCCGTCTTGGCATCAAAGGTCAGGGTGAGTGTCCGGCCTTGGGCCCGTTCCTCATAGTGCATGGTTTCATCAATATCCATGACAAGCCGCGCCCGCGTATCCTTGACACCGCCCCGAAGGTCACTGATGGTTGCCGCCGCGGCCGAACCTGCTATCAGACTTGCCAGAAGCGCAATGGACAGGGTCCGCCCAATTTGTTTCATGTTCATGGTTCTTTTATTTCCTCTCATACAGATGAAAACGGGGCGCCGCACAGCAGCACCCCGTTTATGATGTTGTTGCTATTCCTGATGAAGCAGTCCGTCCATGATGACCGGATGGGAAAAGGCCTTGCCGGCTCCAATGGCCACACAGTCCAAAGGATCTTTGGCGACCTTTGTCCGAATGTGTGTATCAGATTGGATAACATCGGCCAGTCCCTCCAAAAGAGCGCCTCCACCAGTCAGGACAATGCCTTCACTGAGAATATCCGCCGCAAGCTCCGGCGGTGTTTTTTCGAAAACGGACCGGATACATGACAGGATCTGGGATACTGGTTCTCCCATGGCCCGCATTGTATCGCGGCTCGTCATGCGCAGTGCTGTCGGCAGGCCCGTAATCTGGTCACGGCCGCGGACGAGCATATCACCATGCATTCCCAGACGGCTCACACTGCCAATCTGGAGCTTGATTTCTTCGGCCACGTTGTCCGCGACCTGGATATTCAGATCCTTTTTGAGGTAGCGTACAATGGCCTCGTCAAATTTGCTGCCGCCGATGCGCAGCGCCTTGCTGGCAACAATACCGCCAAGGCTGATGACAGCCACATCCGTTGTTCCGCCGCCAATATCAACGACCATGCGTCCTTTGGCTTCCCGCACGTTGATACCGGCCCCAATAGCTGCTGCCAAGGGTTCCTCAATGAGAAAAGTCCTTGCCGCGCCGGCCTGGGCACAGGCCTCGATAACAGCCCGCTTTTCAACACTTGTCACACCCGTTGGAATGCAGACCATGAGACGGGGCTTAAAAAAGATGTTGCGTCCCACGACTCGTTCGAGGACAGTACCAAGCATACCGGCAGTCGCTTCATAATCGGCGACAACACCGCCCGCAAGAGGTTGGACCACGTCGATGCGGTCAGGCGTCTTCCCCATCATTTCCTTTGCCCGCCGACCGACAGCGACGACTTTTCCGTTTGTTTTATCGATAGCTACCATGGATGGCTCACGGTAAACAATGCCCCGTCCTGGCAGAAAAACAAGCAGGTTGCTTGTTCCCAGGTCCACGCCGACGTCGACATTGGTAAAGAGCCTTGACAGGAAGCCTTCTTCCAGCCGCTTCATATGCGCCTCAGCCTACGCGCTGGATGTCGGCCCCAAGGGCCATCATCTTCGTTACCAGATTCTCGTAGCCGCGGTCAATATGGTAGATATCGGTGATTTCCGTTGTGCCATCGGCCACAAGTCCCGCAAGGACCATGGCTGCCCCGGCCCGCAGGTCCGTCGCCCGGACCTGACAGCCATACAGCTTATCCACGCCTTCAATGAGAGCCGCTCTGCCGCCGCTCGTCTTGATATTTGCCCCCATGCGCAGAAGCTCATCCACATGCATGAAACGGTTTTCAAAGACCGTTTCAAGAACCGAACTCTGCCCATCGGCAATGCACATCATGGCCATGACCTGGGCCTGCATATCAGTCGGGAACCCTG
This sequence comes from uncultured Acidaminococcus sp., assembly GCA_900538365.1. Lineage (GTDB taxonomy): Bacteria > Bacillota > Negativicutes > Acidaminococcales > Acidaminococcaceae > Acidaminococcus. The sequence continues at coordinate 5,345 of UPXT01000006.1, forward strand.
GATAAGGCAAGGTCTTGATCGTAATCGGCTTGAGTCTTCTCGGCCCCACGACGCGCACGTCATTGATGCCTTCTTCGACGGTACAGCCTGCCTCACGGAGTTTAGCAATGAGCGGTTTCATATGTTCGCACAGGACATTTTCCACTTTGATGTCCCCTTGGGTCATCGCACTGGCCACCATATAGGTTCCAGCTTCGATGCGGTCAGGGATGACAATATGCTCGCCGCCCTTCATGCTTTCCACGCCGTCGATATGGATGGCCGTCGTGCCTGCGCCGCGGACCTTTCCTCCCATCACATTGATGTAGTTGGCAAGATCAACGATTTCCGGTTCCTGGGCCGCATTTTCAATGATTGTCGTGCCTTTGGCCATGGAAGCCGCCATCATGAGGTTTTCCGTTCCCCCAACACTGGGAAAATCAAGGTAGATGGTCGTGCCCACAAGCCCGTTCGGGGCAGAAGCCTCAATACTGCCATGCCCCTGCTCAATCCGTGCTCCCAGCGCTTCAAAGCCCTTCAGATGGATATCAATGGGACGCGTCCCGATGGCGCAGCCTCCGGGCAGGGAAATCTTGGCTTTTCCTACACGGGCAAGCAGTGATCCCATGACAAGGAACGAAGCCCGCATGGTGCTCACAAGCTCGTAGGGAGCTTCATACCCCGTAACGACACGGCTGTCGATTTTCAGTGTATGCGGTTTGGATGCATCGACTTTAAGCCCCAGGCATTCCAGGACCTTGCAGATGGTCGATACATCTTCCAGTTCAGGCACTTCTGAAATGACGCTGCCTTCCGTCCCCAAGACAGAGGCGGCAATAATGGGCAGGACCGCATTCTTGGCCCCGCTCACGTGAACCGTTCCCGAAAGGCGGTGTCCGCCTTTGACTACCAATTTTTCCACTCTGATTCCCTCACTTCTTTGACTGGGGCCTTGACCCAGTACAAGGCTAAACTTCAATCAAAAACCACAGGCTCCTAATTGCGGACGCCCATGCGGTGCTTTCGTAATTTTTCCTGCGTGGCAAGCTCGTCTTCAAACTGCTCGCGCAGGGCTTCTTTCTCCTCTTCTACGCGTTCCTTGGTTTCCTTGAATCCATCGGGATCCCTTTTCTTGTAACTTTTTTCGGCCTTTGACCACGCCTTGCGGTCAGCATCGGCTTTTTTCATCCGCGCCCGGCTCTTGCGGCGTTTGATGAGCTCCCGAACCTGACGTTTGGAGAGTTTGGTCTGTGACAGGTACTGATAGCGGCGGATGAGATACAGGACAAGTATGGGTGGGAAAAGGGACACCGCAACAATCCAGAAATTTGGATGGTGCATTCTTGTCCTTTTCGCATCCCAATGGACAAACGCAGCAGAAACAATGAGGAACACGACTCCCAGAATGTGTCTCACGCCCAATGGCACCCCCTCAAATGACCATGGGTCTTGTTACGTCATCATGCGACGATTGATTTTCTCACTAATTTTAAATTATACCATACTATACGTCGCTTGCCTACTGTATGGCCCAAAGAAATAAGGCTCTTGGCACATAAAACGGGAACCAGGACCATGGCCCCAGTTCCCGCTGGAATCAAAATATGGAATGCATACGGATACGATCGGCTAGAATATTATAGTACGTTTCTTTTTCTCGGATGGTCTTTTTAAGGCGCGCCCGCTGCTCATCTGTATGGGTCTCCTCAAGACGTTCCTTCAGCTCGGCAATCTCGGCCTTTAGTTGACCCATCTTGCTTGCAGCCATCTTGCTGATAAAATCCATCGTGGCTGTCCCCCTCTCGCAAAACATGCTGCAGACAGTTGATTTTCATTAGGCTTCCCATTCATAGGGTGCGACATGCCCCATGAGGTTTGCCGTCTTGAGCCGTGCCTCGGCTCGGCGCAGCGTCTTTTCCGTGTGTTCAATATCGGTAAGGACGCCGGGACGGGATAGGCGCGCCGCGGCTTCATCACGGACAGCCTCCCATTTTTTCACATCAATGTGTTCTGCAAGTTCTGCCTTGGGCGTGAGGATGATGACCTTGTTATCCTTGACTTCGGCGAACCCGCCTTCGACATATAATAGAATAACATGGTTGTTTCCATCCTGCAACTTAAGGGTTCCCTCACCGAGAACGGCAATGAGGGGTCCATGGTTTGCGAGAATCCCAATGCCGCCTGTGACCGTGTTAAGGAGCACATAGGCAATATCCTTTCGCTTCATGAGATACTGATCGGGCGTTAGGACCTCAAGGGTCATTAAACTTGCCATATCACTCGCCTCTCATCTTCCGGCCCTTTTCCATTGCCTCATCAATGGTTCCCACCATATAGAAAGCCGATTCGGGCAAGTCGTCATGCTTGCCTTCAAGGATTTCCTTAAAGCCCCGGATGGTTTCCTTAAGCGGTACATAACAGCCCGGCTGGCCTGTGAACTGTTCAGCGACATGGAAAGGCTGGCTCAGGAAGCGCTGAACCTTGCGGGCCCGGGAAACGATGATCTTATCGGCTTCGCCCAGTTCTTCCATGCCGAGAATGGCGATGATGTCCTGGAGCTCCTTATAACGCTGGAGGATTTCTTGGACGCCGCGGGCCACTTTATAGTGCTCCTCGCCGATAATGAGCGGGTCAAGGATCCGGCTTGTCGAGGCCAAGGGGTCTACGGCAGGATAAATGCCCAGTTCCACGATCTCACGCGAAAGGACGGTCGTCGCGTCAAGGTGGGAGAAGGTAGCTGCCGGTGCCGGGTCGGTGAGGTCATCGGCTGGGACATAAACAGCCTGAACAGAGGTGATGGAGCCATTTTTCGTCGATGTGATACGCTCTTCCAGAGCCCCCAATTCATTGGCAAGGGTCGGCTGATAACCAACAGCACTTGGCATGCGCCCCAAAAGGGCGGAAACTTCAGAACCGGCCTGGATGAAACGGAAGATATTATCAATGAAAAGCAGGACGTCCTGACTCATGGCGTCACGGAAGTATTCTGCCATGGTCAGTCCCGTCAGGCCAACGCGCATTCTGGCTCCTGGCGGTTCATTCATCTGACCGTAGACAAGGGCCGTCTTGTCGATGACGCCGGATTCCTTCATTTCACCCCACAGGTCATTGCCCTCGCGGGTCCGCTCCCCAACGCCGGAAAATACGGAATAGCCGCCATGGTTGGTGGCCACGTTATGGATCAGTTCCATGATTAGGACGGTCTTGCCGACACCAGCTCCGCCAAAAAGACCAATCTTTCCGCCCAAAGCATACGGTGCAATAAGGTCTACAACCTTGATGCCTGTTTCCATGATCTTCGTTTCCGTCGACTGTTCACTAAGGGCCGGTGCGGGCCGATGGATAGGCCAATATTCACTGGCGTCCACTGGAGTCGGGTCATCATCAACGGCCTCTCCCAGGACGTTGAAGACACGGCCCAAGCATCCTTTGCCGACAGGAACGGTGATGGGATGCCCCGTATCGAAGGCTTCCATCCCCCGCACAAGCCCGTCGGTAGAGCTCATGGCGACGCTGCGCACCGTATCGCTGCCGATATGCTGCACGACTTCCGTCGTCAGATGGATATGGATATCCTTGGTCGGATTCCCGTCAATTTCAATGGCATTGTAAATTGCTGGCAGGGATCCTTCGGGAAATTGAATGTCGACAACAGGTCCCATGACCTGCACAATCTTGCCGACATGACCTTCTTTTTTAGCAGTTAGCCGGGCAACGGCCTGGTCAACACGATTTGTTAACTTGATATCTGACACAGATGGGACCTCCTCTTATTTCAAGGCTTCCGCCCCGCCCACAATTTCATTGATTTCCGTCGTAATGGACGACTGCCGGACCTTCTGGTAATGCAGGCGCAGTTTTCCTAGAAGGGTATTGGCATTGTCCGTGGCGGTCGTCATGGCTGTCATACGAGCGGCGAGCTCGCTGGCCGAACTTTGGATGAGGGCCGTAAAGATCTGGCTCTTAATATAATAAGATGCCAGATAGGGAAGCATTTCTCCTGCTTCCGGTTCGTAGACAAGCGTCGAAAAATCCGTTGGGTCATCTTTTTCCCACACTTCCTGGGCTTGCCACTGCTCATCATCTTCAAAGTTCGTCTTCAGGGGCAGGATGGCGTCAGTGCGAGGAATCTGGACCATAGGGGACTTGAAGTAGGTAAAGATGAGGTCCACTTCGTCCACTTCGCGGTGCGTAAACATGCTGGCCGCATAATCGGCAATCTCCTCGGCGGCTTCATAGGTTGGCTTCTCGCTGAATCCTTCCCATTCCCGCACAACATTATAGCCGTGGTGCAGCAGTCCCAGACGGGCCTGCTTTCCCACAGCAATGAGAGGGGACTCTTCCTTTCCCCGAAGCTCAATGGCCGTATGCTTGACAATGTTGCTGTTATAGGAACCAGCAAGCCCCTTGTCGGAACCGATCACGATATAGGCCGTCCGGTACAGGGGCCGCCGTTCAAGGAGCGGGTTCTTTACGGGATCCAAATGGGCGAGAACGGATGGGTCACTGATGGCTTCCTGAAGGAGGCGCTGGAGCTTCCTTGCAAAGGGCAGGCTCGCCGTGGCCCGCTGCTGGGCCTGATGCATACGGGCCGACGCGACCATCTGCATGGCACCGGTAATTTTCCCAATGCTGCTGACGCTCTTCATGTGGGCCCTGATTCCACTGGTATTGGCCATGATCATTCACTCCCTATGGGGGCATCTTCCGGCGTGGGGATAAAGACCTTGTTATGGTCCGTAAGCGCATCATTCAAGGTTTCCTTGACCTCATCCGTCAGTTTCCCTGTACTCGAGATCTGTGCGAGGATGCCTTCGTAATGGGCCTTGATGTAGGTCAGCATCTCATGTTCATAACGAATGACATCGGTCACGGGGATATGGTCCATATAACCCTGTGTCACGGCATACAGTCCAACGACTTCTTCTGCCATGGTCAGAGGATGATACTGGGCTTGCTTCAGCATTTCTGTTACGCGGGCCCCGCGTTCAAGCTGCATCTTGGTTGCTTTATCAAGATCGGAACCAAACTGGGCAAAAGCGGCTAGTTCCCGGTACTGGGCCAGCGTAAGCCGCAGTGTTCCCGCAACGGACTTCATGGCCTTTGTCTGGGCCGCCCCACCGACACGAGAAACGGAAAGACCCGCGTTGATGGCCGGCCGCACACCGGAATTGAACAGATCCGTTTCCAAATAAATCTGTCCGTCTGTAATGGAAATGACGTTCGTCGGGATATAGCCGCTCACATCACCGGCTTGGGTTTCGATGATAGGAAGTGCCGTCATGCTCCCACCGCCATGGGCTTTGTTGCGGCGGCAAGCACGTTCGAGCAGTCTGGAATGGAGATAGAACACATCGCCCGGGTAAGCTTCCCGTCCAGGCGGACGGCGCAGGAGCAAGCTCATGGCGCGGTAAGCCACCGCGTGCTTGCTTAGGTCATCATAAACAATCAGGACATCTTTGCCCTGATCCATGAAGTACTCCCCTACAGCCGCTCCGGCATAAGGCGCCAGATACTGCAGCGGGGCCGTATCGGCAGCTGTCGCGGCAACAATGAGGGTATAGCTGGAAGCCCCATATTTTTCAAAAGCCGCCGACAAACGGGCCACACTGGAAGCTTTCTGCCCAATGGCCACATAAATGCAGATGACATCCTTACCCTTTTGATTGAGAATGGTATCAATGGCAATGGCCGTCTTTCCCGTTCCGCGGTCACCGATAATGAGTTCGCGCTGACCGCGGCCAATCGGAACAAGGGCATCCACTGCCTTAAGGCCCGTTTCCAGAGGCACATCAACGGGCTGTCGGGCTGCAATGCCCGGAGCCGGTGACTCGATGGGACGGTAAGCAGTGGCTTTGATGCTGCCCCGGCCGTCCAGGGGCAGGCCCAGGGGGCTGATGATCCGGCCCAGCATTTCCTCGCTTACGGGGATACTCATGATTTTCCCTGTGCGGCGTACCGTGTCCCCTTCCTTGACCTGACTGGCGCCGCCTAAAAGAACAATGCCCACCTCTTGTGGCCAAAGGTTCTGGACCATGCCGTAAATACCGTCATGGAGAGCAACTAGCTCACCGCTCATAGCACCGCCAAGACCCGTCGCTGTACAGATTCCATCGCCGACGGTCTTGACAATTCCGATTTCCTCAAGACCAACTTCATTATCAAAATGTTCAACGCCGGCTTTAAGCGCGTCTGTCAGATGGTCCGTACCGGAAAGGCCCTCTCCCCTCAGGTGGATGGTCTTCATGAGTTCATCCATCTTTTCGAGCTGGCGCTTAATCGTAGCATCGAAGATATGGTCTTCATAGCGAACGGCAATGCCGCCTACGACAGAAGGATCCACCGTGCGGGACGCGATTTCAACAGTTTTTCCGAACTTTTCACTTAAAAGCTTGGTTACAAGGGCTTCTTCGTCCCCGACGAGCGGTTTTGCCGTCGTCACTTCAAGGGGAAGAACGGAGCCGGCAGGGAAAAGGGCCCTGTCATCGTCCGTTACATGGAGCCGCATGAAGACCTGCTTCCAAAAGCTTTCCTTATTTTGACTATCCATACGTTCTATTATCCTCCCAAAACGGCTGACTGCGGCAGCCGTGGAATCTCACATGCATCACTGAGGCCAATGGCACAAAAAAAGGCCATTATGACGACGAAAAGAAGCCCGCCACAATGGGGAGCTTCCTTTTTTTCAGCGGCTTTGGAGAGCCTCATCCGTCTTACGGGCCACAAGCGCCTGGTCTTCCTCACTGGTAAGTTTTGCCTGCAGGACGCGGCTGGCAATTTCCGTACTGAGGGCAATAACCTGTTCACGCACATCAAGAAGGGCCTTTTTCTTTTCAGCTTCCACCCGTTCGCGGCCGCTTTCAAGCAGGGCATCCCGTTCCTTTTGTGCCTGGGCCAAGGCTTCGTCATGAAGCTTCTGGGCATCGGCGTTGGCCTTAGCGATGATATCGCTGGCTTCCTTGCGGGCCGTCTTCAGCTGATTGGCATACTCAAGCTTTAGGGCTTCCACTTCCTTACGGGCGTGTTCGGCCGAATCAAGGTCCTTGACAATGCGGTTGCGGCGATCATCCATGGCCTTTAACAGCGGCTTGTAAGCGAATTTTGCCAAGATCCAGAGCAGGATGATGAAGTTTACGATCTGGGCAATTATCGTGTAGTTCACACTGACCATTCAAAGCACATCCTTTCTCGGAAACTGAGGCCTCATTTCGTTACAAAGGGATTGGCAAAGATGAGGACAATGGCGATAACGGAGGCAATGATAGGAATGGATTCGACAAGACCGATGCCAATCAGCATATTGGTCTGGAAGCTGCCGGCCTGTTCAGGCTGGCGGGCCATGCATTCGAGGGCCTTCGTGGCGACACTGGAGTCTCCGCGAGTGGCGGCAAAGGAAGCACCGACACCAATGAGGGCAGCCCCTAAAATGGAAGCGACAATGATAATGGTATTCGAATCAAGCATTTTAATCGTCCTTTCGTTTCTTGAAGAAATTTACTCGTGGGCCTGTTTGAAAATAGGCGCCAAGGCAATGATGGTCAGCATGGTAAAGATGAAGGCCTGCAAGAAGCCGATGATCAAGCTGAAGCCGATCCACAGATTCGGGATGATAAACGGAACCAGCTGATACAAAACGGCAAGCAAGATTTCACCGGCAAGGATATTGCCAAAAAGACGCAGGGCCATGGTCAGTGGCTTTGCGAGCTCTTCCAACAGATTGAGCGGCAGCATAAGAGCAAAAGGAGAAATGAGGTGCTTGAAGTATTTCGGTCCCTGCTTGATGCAGCCAAAGATATAGGTTGCCACAGCAACCATGATGGATAGACCCAGCGCTACGTTGATATCATTCGTAGGTGACGAAAAATGGAAGGCTATGGAAGGCATCAGTCCAATTTCGTTAGCCACAAAGATAAACAGGAACAGGGTAATGACAAAGGGAGTCGCCATCCGGCGTCCTTCAATGCCAAGGTTAGCGTCCATGAGTTTATCGAGCCACTCAATGAACATTTCAACGAGGTTCTGGATTCCGTGGGGAATCCGCTCCACGTGGCGGGTAGCCGCAAAGACAATCGCTGCCACAATCAGCATGGTGAGCCATGACATGTACATGGTCTGCATGTTGATGACAACACCGGGCAGGATTTCGGTTGGTCCGTAATGGATGATTTCCGTACCCGCAGCTTCTGCTACGCCCATGTTATCACTTCCTTAATCAGTATGGGATTTCCCGATGCCCTTTCGGGCCATCTGGATGAGAAGAAGTCCATAAAAAAGCACATAGGAAAAAAGCACCCTGTGCCCGCCCCAATTCAGCTTGAGGCCAATCAGGACAAAGACCAGGACAGCACCAAGCCGCACAAACATCATACGGTGCATGGAAATCGCTGCCTGCTGGGGAGCTTTTTTCATGCCGCTGTAAAGGCCATAAAGGAACAAGGCCGAATCACACCAGCCAGCCAGGCATCCCAAAAGCCAGCCGCCAGGCTGGGGTGAAAACATGAAGGCAAGGCCGCCTACCAAAGGAATCGCCAAGGCCTGAAGGGCAGCAAGGCGAAGAATATCACGCCGAAGTGAGGGCGGCAAGGGATGTGGCATGGTCTTTTTCCTTATTTTTCACTTTCAAATTCGCTCATACGCCCTGTTTGATAACCGTAGGCTTCCAGGAGATAGCTTACAATGCGTTCCGAAGCTTTGCCATCCCCATAGGGATTGACGGCTTCAGCCATACTGCGATAATAGGCTTCATCGCTCAAAAGACGCATGGTCGCAGCGTATACATCTTCCTTACCCGTCCCGATGAGTTTCACCGTCCCTGCCGTAACCGCTTCAGGACGCTCCGTCGTATTGCGCAGGACGAGGACCGGTTTGCCAAGAGCCGGAGCTTCTTCCTGGATTCCGCCCGAATCCGTGAGAACGATATCAACGCGGGCCATGAGGTTGGCAAACGGTTCATAATCCATGGGTTCAATGAGGTGGACGCGGTCCATCTTACCAAGGACCTGTTCCGCCACTTCCCGAACCTTGGGGTTCTTGTGCATGGGGAAAATGGCTTCCGCTTCCGGATAGTCACGGAGGACTTCCTTCAGGGCCTGATAGACGTGCCGCATCGGCGCTCCTAAGTTTTCCCGGCGATGAGTCGTCATGAGAATCAGTTTATGATTGCTCCGGATGGCCGCTTCCAGCTTCTGGTTGTGGAAATCAAAGGCATTCTTTACGGTTTTTTTAAGGGCATCAATGACCGTGTTTCCCGTTACATAAATGGACTCTTCGGCGACATTTTCCTTCAGCAGGTTCCGCTTGGCGTTGCCCGTCGGTGCAAAATGAAAGTCAGCAAGGGCACCGGTAAGCTTGCGGTTCATTTCTTCCGGATAGGGAGAATACTTGTTTCCCGTACGAAGGCCGGCTTCCACGTGCCCAACACGGATCTGACGATAAAAAGCAGCCAAAGCGCCCACAAAAGTGGTCGTCGTATCGCCATGGACAAGGACAAGGTCGGGCTGGGCCTTTTCAAGAACATCCCTGAGGCCCATGAGGGCACGGGTCGTGACGTCATAAAGGGTCTGTCCAGCTGTCATGATGTTAAGGTCATAATCCGGCTTGATGTCAAAAAGGGTCATGACCTGGTCCAGCATTTCCCTGTGCTGGGCCGTCACAGCGACAATCGGTTCGATGGTGTCCGGATGCTTCCTCATTTCGAGAATAAGCGGGCACATCTTGATGGCCTCCGGCCTCGTTCCAAAGATTGTCATGACTTTAAGTTTTTCCATAGTTACGCCCCTATTCTAGCGATCCTTCAGGATGCCAATTTTCTTGGCACCAATGAAGATGATCGTAATGAGTACGCCCAGAAGGACCAGGGCATAAACCCCATCCACTTCTGTAAGCAGTACGGCGGCAAGGCAGAGCCCTGCACTGATGAGATACATGAAAATAACAGCCTGACGCTGACTAAAGCCCATAGCAAGGAGCCGATGGTGGATATGACCCTTGTCAGGCTGAAAAATCGGCCGGCCATTTTTATAGCGACGCAAAATGGCAAAGGCCGTATCCATAATGGGAAGCCCTAAGGCAATGGCGGGAACCAAAAGAGCAATGGTCGCTGCACTCTTGACAGCGCCAAAGATCGAGATGGCCGCCAACATGTAGCCCAAGAACAAGCTACCCGTATCTCCCATGAATATGGTAGCAGGATTGAAATTGTAACGGATGAACCCAATAATGGCACCAGCAAGGGAAGCCGTCATGGTGGCGACAGGATACATGCCCTGCTGGAGCGCAACCATGATGACCGTCACGGAGGCAATGGCCGAAACACCAGCTGCAAGGCCGTCAAGGCCATCAATGAGATTCACGACATTGGTCAAGCTGACAATCCAAAAAACCGTAAAGGGAACGGAAAGATAATCCAGATAAAAATAACCGCCCCAAGGGTTATTGAGCCACTCGATGCGGACGCCAAAAATGACGGGAATCAAAGCCGCTGCAATCTGTCCCATGAGTTTGACCTTGGCCGACAGCTGGATCATATCGTCGACCATGCCCACGGCTGCAATTGTGGCACCGCCCAAGAGGATCCCGATGACATCCGTTGTCAGTTCGAGTGTTGTAAGGGCCGCCGTCATAAAGCCAATAAAAATGGCAAGACCGCCCATGCGCGGCATGATGCGGTGATGAACCTTTCTGGCATTCGGCCGATCCACAGCACCGAGATGAAATGCCAGTTTTTTGACAGCCGGTGTCAAAATCCAGCTGATAACAAGAGAGAGGCCCAACGCCACAAGATATGGTTTCACAAAAATCCCCTTCTGCGGAAGCTTCCGCCTTTGAGTCTATGTATTGCTGAAAAATGGGAAGCATCACTTCTTCCCGTTGGTACATACAAGGTATATTATAGTACATCGCCAGAAAATCTACAATGATTCTTACAGTCCTTCCAACGATTTGCCCCTTCCTTTCTGTTCTGTTTCCGGACGGGAAAAGAGGATAAGTCCCCCTTTTTGTTGATAGCCCGTATCCCACAGTTCCTTAAGGGAGAGCCAGCGCCATGAGCCATAGGTCGTAACTTTCACCATGACCTCATCTAGGAAAGTCTCGTAGCCCGTAAGCAGGAACCAGTGCCAAACAAGATCACGAAAACTGGGTACGCGATGCTTGAGGTTAAGGTACGGCAGGGGCCAGCCGGCATCAATCTGGCGTTTTACAAGGTCGGCCGCAGATTCATAGGAATGATTCCCTGACCACCCCGTTAGTACAAGATCATTGACGCCGCGGTCACGCAGGTAGTTCGTAAAGCCCTCCGTATAGATGGAAAGCTTATCGATGCCCGTAATGCGGGGCTTTAGGTAGGGTTTCATGGTCATGCCCAATTCCAGGTAGGCCGCTTTGCTCATTTTTTTCTGGGCCTGGGGCGCTGCATCAGGAAGATCTTTATAAAGGGAAAAATAAAGACTGCAGTCCGTGGCTGTAACGGCGGCACAGCCGCCTTTTTTCATCCACCAGTCATGGGTAAACCATTCCTGGCTGCCTCCAAAAGCACCTTCTATGGAAAAATATGGAAGTTCACATTTCATGGGTCCACCTTCTCACAAAAAGTTAGGTATAGATAATCTCTAGTGTGTCCCTAGTGTATCACATTTTGGTAGGAGAAGAAATATGGAATGGATAAACCAAAAGCAGGACGCCTGCACCAGCTGGGAAAAGGACGAAACAAGTCAGTCCGGACCGAAGGCACAGGGCAGCGTTCCAAAAGATGGCTTGGAACCAGGGGTTCCCCTCTTTTTCTTTCCATGATCCCATCTTGGCTGCAAGATGGCCTTAGCCTGGAAACGCCATCACAAGATGGGATGTAATCTTTGTATCAGGTGATCCTCGTTTTCCATAAGGCACAGCGTGACAGCAAAACGGAGCAGGTTTTTCCCTCATTGAAAAGCAAGAGAAGACCGCAGGCGCCGTCTTCCCATCAGCTTCACAAAAGAAAATCAGCTCCCCTGCCCTAACCTTTCGGTGGAAACAGGAGAGCTTTTTTATCTTTCTACCTTCCGAAATGAAATACGACGCCAACCACGGCGGCTGCAGCAAGCCAGGCTACAGGATGAACCTTCTTGAACTTTGTCGTAAGGATGAGCAGTATGGCTGCCAATAAGAGACGGTTCCCAATGAGAGACGAAAAGAAGTTTCCCGTTTCTTTCCAGGCAGCGGCGTCAATCAGGGTTACTTTTGCTACAAGCAGTCCTGCTGCCGCAATCAGGCCGCAGGAAGCAGCCCTGAGACCGTACATACCGGACTTGACATAATGGTTCTGGCCAAATTTTTTGAGCACGCTATAAACCGCAATCACAACGATGACAGACGGTGTCACAAGTCCAATGGTTGCAGCCAGCATTCCCGTCAGCCCATCGATATGAAATCCCACATAGGTGGCTGTATTGACGCCAATGGGTCCTGGCGTCGATTCTGAAACGGCTATCATGTTGAGCAGATCCATCTGCGTAAACCAGTGGGTCTTATCAGCCAATTTCGTCAGAAAAGGGATGGTCGCCATACCGCCGCCTATCGCGAAAAGACCAATCTTGAAATACTCTATGAACAGGGCTAAGAGAAGCATCATGCGTCGCCATCCTTTCTTTTTGCCGCAATTCCGACAAGGCCGGCGGCCACGACAAGATAGGCGGGGGAAATATCCGTGATCACGTTAATGACAAGGACGAGAAGAAAAAGGGCCGCAGTCAGTTTGTCCACGACAGCCTTTGCAAAAAGTTTCCTTACGGCCTGAAAAATCAGGATACACACGCCGACGCGAATTCCCGCAAAGGCATCGGCCACAGCAGGGATGTGTGCAAAATTTGACAAAAAGGCCGCTATGGTCGTAATGATGACCATGGACGGGAAAATAACACCAAGCGTGGCCGCCAGTGCACCGGCAACGCCTCGCAGCTTCATGCCAATAAAGGTTGCCGTATTGACAGCAATGACACCAGGCGTGCACTGTCCAACGGCATAATAGTCGGCCAGTTCTTCATCCGTTGCCCAGTGATATCTGTTCACAACTTCTGCCTGCAGGATGGGCAGCATTGCGTAGCCACCGCCAAAAGTTACCGCACCCATGCGGGCAAATACGCTGAATAATTGCCAAAGTGAGGCCATAGGATCAACTCCTTTCATATTTCACAAGTGTAGCACATCGCCATCTTAAATGCTACTTGCCAGCAAAGATGATAAGAGCGTAATTGGGGAAAACCAGAGTGACAGGAAAAGCAGGAAAAGGGCACGGCCCCTTTTCCTGCTTTTCCACTTCTCATAGACGCCTCACCGCTTTTTATTGCTGCCCTTTTATCCACCAACGAGCGAAGCAGGCTGCAAGTCTCCTTGTTCATGATTCCAGACGCCCTTTACGCATGATACTTTCTTTCAATATAGCGCAGACGGAGCGTCAAAAAAAGGGCCGAAAAGAAGATTCCTGAAATCAAGCCCATCCAGTAGCCATCAGCTTCTTTATGAAAGCCATAGTCCATCACAAGCCCAATGGGAAGAGCAAGGACCCAGTAAGCGGCAAGGGACGAATAGAAGGTTGCCTTGACATCTTTATAACCGCGTAAAATGCCTTGGATAGGCGCCGCCGTGCTGTCACAGAGCTGAAAAGCAATGGCAAAGCCAAGAAAATGCTCAATCGGCGCCACAAGGCTCGGATCCTGGGTATAGAGCCGAGCAATGAGTGTCCGTCCGACAAGCAGGAAAACAGCAAAGGAAAGCCCGACCATGACATTGCCGACACGTCCTGTCCTGCCATACAGCCGCGCCGCGGCATAATCCTTGGCTCCGACAAAAGCTCCTATGATAATGGTTAGAGAGAGGGAAAAACTAAGGGGCACCATGTAGAGCAGGTTTGTAAAGCTCATGGCGGCTTGGTTTGCCGCAACGGTCACCGTACCAAATCTTGATACGAAAAGACATTCCACGCCAAAGATGCTCGTTTCAAGGAAGATTGCGACACCCATGGGAATCCCTACACGCAGGTGCTCCCGCAGGTGACTGGAGGAAAAGCCCGTGCGGTCAAAGACGTGGAAGTCACGGAAGACACCCAAATGGGTAACCAAATAAGCAAAGGACAGAAAGAGCAGCCAGCAGGTAATAGCGGTTCCCACGCCTGCTCCAGCGCCGCCCATACGGGGCAATCCCAGCTTTCCGAAGATAAAAAGATAGTTCATAAAGCAATTGACCGGCATGGTGAGAAGAAAAAGCCGCATTGTCAGCTGCGTATACCCCATGGTATCAACAAAAGAACGCAGGATACTGGCTCCAAATAAAGGAACAATGCCCATAGCCACGTAGCTTAGGTAGTTATGGCTTACAATCTCGACCGTGCTTTCAAGTTCCATCAAGGACAGGACCTTGTCAAGCTGCAGGATACCCACGCTGATGATGCTCACGCTGAGGATCATGGCAAGCATCAGCCCGCTGAAGACCGCACCGGAAATCTTTTCGTAGGCTTTTGCGCCGCGGTAGTTGGCGACAATTGGGGTCAAGGCCTGAAGGATGCCATTGAGTCCTGTGAAAATGGGCATCCAGATATTGGCTCCGATGGCAACTCCGGCAAGTTCAACAGTGCCCGCGTGACCGCTCATGATTGTATCGGCGAGGTTCATTCCCGTGATGGCAAGCTGAGTAATCAGAATTGGCACCATCACTTCCAGGATTTTTTTCATCCGTCTTCCAAAGGACGGGGTCACGTTTTCTTGCATCAACATACACTCCTTACAAATAAGCCAAGGGAGGAACCGGCGGCGGGTGGTCCCGCCACTTGGCTCCTCCCAATTGATAACAGACTGCGGAAGAAAAGGCCTTAAAGGGAAGGCATATACTTAAGATGCCGCTCCGCATAGTTGTACATTACGTAATTTGCCAGGGCGTCCTTTTCCTCCCGATCCGGTGTTGGTTCGTCCAACGTGGAAACAAAGGACAAGTCGGCGGAATAGTAATAGGCTTTGCCGCTAAAATAGCCCAAGGCATAGGGATGTTCCGTAGGCTGCAGGAGATTTCTCCCCATAAATTCTTCCGGTACGGGGACGCCCATGAGCGCAAGGAGCGTCGGAGCCAGGTCTTCCTGGCTGCCATAATCCGTACTTTCAAGATTTTTCAACGGTTCCAGATTCTTACTTACAAAGATAAGTGGAATCGGCGCCACGCTCTCCTTATCCTGCGGCTTTTGGACAAGGGTTTTGTATTCCCCACCCGAATGGGGATTATGGTCGCTTGTAATCACAAAGAGGGTCCGATCATCCATGAGGCCTTCCTTTTCCGCTTCCTCAAAGAAATGCTTCACTGTCTGGTCCACCCAATACATACCGCACACAGTTACCGTTCCCTGGGTTCGCACGGACTCAGGCATGTTTTCGTAGGTAATCCCGTAATACGGATACGGTTGGTGCATATCAAGGGTCTTTGTGACAACAAGGAATGACTGGCTGCGGCCTTTCTTTAAAAAGCGCAGCAGGTTGTCATACATGACATCGTTATGGAACCCCCAGCCACTGGCCCCAGAGTAGCCTTCTTTGGCAATGTCTTCCTTGGCAAAATAGTGTGCCATGCCGAACTGTTCCGGATACTCGCGGTACTCATTGTTGTAGTAGCGGCTTGACGCGCTGAAGAATGTTCCCGGAATCCCTGCTTTTTCAAGGGAACGGAACAGTGACGGCTGAAGGGTCCCCGGCAGGTCACCATCATAGATGAGCTGGCTGCGGAAGGTCGCATTAAGGCCCTGTGTCGTCGGAACAGCCGATGAGTAGTAGTGGTCAAGATGCGGGTACGTTTCGACGAGCGAGTCTAGGTAAGGCGTCGTTTCCTTGGGAATCGAGGGATTATAGTAATGGAGATAATCCCGATGGACGGACTCAAAGATGATCATGATGATTCGGTCATAAGCAGGTTTATCACGAACAACGACTGGCTTTTTGGGCAGGATGCCCAGCCGTTTCAAGATGGCCTTGTCCTTATCGGTCAGTTCCCGTTTCTTATATTCACCGGGGTCATGAACAACTTTATCGGTCTTAAAAAGGGCTTTTTGGAAAAAGTTTACGTTCACGGGGTATGCCACGGCATCCCGTGTCGTTTTACGGTTCTTTTCCAAATCCACTTCAAGGTCAAGGCCCGGCACAAGATCAAGTCCATGATAGACGCCTTCACGGCACAAAAGATAGGTCAGGTTAAGGCCCAAGGCAAAGACAGCAACACACAGGAGCGACCAAGGCAGGTTGGGTTTGCGCCGCTTTTGGCGATCGACTCGGAAAAGAGCAGCAAGCATGATAAGAAGCAAGGCGCCAAGGGCCAGCTTCCAAGGAGCCGTGGTTGACAGGATGCCCATGGCCGCATAATAATTGAGGTTCTCAAAAAGAACACTCTCTATATGCATGCTTGTATTCCAGAAGTAGACGGCATCACCCAACATGATAAAGACCGTCACAAAATAAATAAGGAAATAAAACGCCTTCATTCCCCGATTGGGGTAATGGTGATAGATCATGGCCGTTACCAAAAGGACAACGATATTGTTAAAAAGACCGGCAAGGATTGAAAGAACTGTCATAAATCCCCAGTCAAGCTCGACATAGGTCACCATGAAGAAGGCGTCCAAAAGATACAGCACGCCGATGACCACGACGG
Organism: uncultured Acidaminococcus sp.; assembly: GCA_900538365.1. Lineage (GTDB taxonomy): Bacteria > Bacillota > Negativicutes > Acidaminococcales > Acidaminococcaceae > Acidaminococcus. The sequence goes on from UPXT01000006.1 coordinate 21,980, forward strand.
GGAAATAGCGCCGGACACGGTCCTTGATCCGGTGTTTCTTGAGATAAAGGAGCGCTCCCGTCCCAAGAAGCAGCAGATCCCGCAGGAAGTGATTCAAGGTGCGGTACCAGCATTCAGCCAAAGGAAAAGGCGAAATGGCTTTCAGATCATTCCAGCATAAAAAGTACTCCAGGCCCAAGATAAGAAGAGCCGAAAGAATGAGCGCAAGCTTCTTTTTCACAATGCCTCCCTAGGAAATGAAATTAAGTGGTGTAGGTAGGAGGGAAATGGAAAGGGGCGACGTTGCCACACTGTCCCCATCCAGTTCAGCAGCAAAGTTCTTCACATTGCAGCGGATCTGGACCTCCTGGGCCTTGCAGATTTCAACCGATTTATCCAAGGAGAGCATATCGGCCGCAATAAGCGCCGTGTAGCGCAGGAAGTCGACACAACGGTCCTTTTTGAATAAGATGACGTAGAGCGCGGGATTGGATAAGGAGCCTCCGTTGACAAGGGAGAACCGTCCTGCATAGTAACGGCTCTTGGTCACGATAACGGAACTGGCCGCCCGCCATACGCCATCCCCGTCAATCATAACCTCAAATTTATACTTCCAAGGATGCAGCAGCATTTCATTTCCTGCCACAAGGCCGCTCTGCCGCACATAGGCAAGAGTTGAAAGGAACTTTTTTTCTTTGGGCGTTACCATATCGACGACGAGGGAATCCACACCAATGCCGGCCACGGTCAGAAAAATCCGGTCATTGGCCTTTCCCAGCCAGACTGGAGCCGTTAGGCCCTTTTCAACGCGCATGAGCCAGCTCGTGGCATCGGTTTTCTGGGCCAGTTCCTTGGCAACAAGGTTCACCGTGCCAGCAGGGTAAATACTCACATACGGCATATAGTCCCGTTCAACAAGCACTTCTGAAATGGCGCGCAGCGTACCATCGCCGCCAGCAATGATGATCCAATCGACTTGTTCATCGCAGGCCTTGCGTGCCACGATTTGGGCATCGTTGAAGGTATTGATGCGGTAATAGGAAAAAGCAGCCGGTCCGTACATCGCGATAAACTCGTCGGCAAGGCGCTCCACGCTGCGGTGCAGGGCGGCAAAGAAAGTCTGCTTGCCTGCATTGTGGTTATGAACGAGATATACTTTTTTGAATGTCTTGATATCAACTTTTTTTCGAAGCATCATGAACCCACCCTTTTTGGTGAGACGGAAGCCGTGGGAGCCGCCGTCTTATGAATAGATCCATTTTTTTCTGGATAGATAGTTCCAAATGGTCACAAGTGCCGATGCAAGGATCTTGCTCGGCATAACACTGCCGCCTAAGGCACCGACAAAAAGACGCATCAATAAAAGGTTCAGCAAAAGTCCCAGTGTCGATACAACAAGGACCAGGGAAAACTCCTTCTTTCTGCTGTAGCGGACGCCACTGTCAAAAACAAAGCAATTGGTCGCAATATAGTGGCAGACCGTGGAGCAAAGATAAGCAAGGCCTGTTGACAAAAGATAATTGAGAGCGAGGCGCACGGCAAATAAATACACCAAAGCCCATTCAAAAAGGGCCGCCGTCCCGCCAATCACAAGATAGCACAGGATTCGTACCCTTTCATTTTCTGATTTATGCAATGCCATCGCTTAGTGCCCCATGAGCTGATAAAGCAGCAGGAGGATGACGCCAGGAATTCCAAAGAATCCTGCCACCAAAGCGGAAACAGCACCGATTTCAAGATGCAGGCCGGCAATTCCCCCTACCAGATTGAAAAGCCAAAGAAGGACCATGCCAACAATCCCGTTCCACAAAAGCTTGAGAGAAAGGGAAAAGATATTGACGACGATCAGAAGGATAACAAGGGCCGCAAGGCCAAACACCCAAACTTCCATAACTACGTACCGCCTTTCTTCACATCCTAAAGGGCAATCAAAGTTCCCGACGGTTTTCCAGGGCCTTGTAAAGCGTCAATTCATCGGCATATTCAAGGTCCCCACCCATGGGAAGGCCGTGGGCAATGCGGCTTACCTTGATGCCTAAGGGACGGATGAGGCTCGCCAGATAGGCTGCCGTCGCCTCCCCCTCCACATCAGAATTGGTTGCAAGGATCACTTCGTGAACTGAACCGTCCTGCAAACGGCGCATGAGTTCGCGGATCTTCAGCTGGTCAGGGCCCACACCATCAAGGGGAGACAGAACGCCATGAAGGACGTGGTAAACACCTTCAAAACCCTTTGTCCGTTCCATGGCCGCTACATCCTGCGGTTCTTCAACGACACAGATGAGCCCATGGTCCCGCTTTTCATCCTCACATATTTCACACCGCGTTCCTTCACAAAGATTGAAACAGGACGCACAGAGATGGACCTGATCCTTGACAGCAACCAGCGCCGCTGCCAGGGCTTCCACATCGCTTCGCTTCATATCAAGGACGTGATAGGAAAGACGCAGCGCTGATTTGGAGCCAATACCCGGCAGTTTGCGCAGTTGCTCATGAAGCCGGGCCAAAGGTTTGATCATGCGCATAGCGTTCTCAATACATCCCCGGCAGCTTCATGCCGCCCGTTACTTTGCCCATTTCCTTTTCCGTCATTTCATCAACCTTTTTCATCGCTTCGTTGACTGCTGTCACAATAAGATCCTGGAGCATTTCTACATCATCTGGATCGACAGCTTCAGGTGAAATGGCAAGGCTTACGACATTCTTGCTGCCGTTTACAACAACCTTGACTGCCTCACCGCCTGCCGTGGCTTCCACGGTACGTTCCTTGAGTTCATCCTGGAGTTTGAGCATCTCACTTTGCATCTTCTGGACTTTTTTCAGCATGCCCTGCATCCCGTTCATTCCCATTCCGCCTTTAAACATTGTTCATTCCTCCTATTGATTTGAATCATCTTTTACAAGGTTTCCGCCAAAGACCATCATGGCCCGTTTGACGGTTTCAGGAAGTTCGTCATCTTCTTTGGAAAGGGGCGCTTCCTGGGGCGGCGCAGATGGCGCCGCCTTATGTTGGGGGCTAAAGGCCGCGCGGGGCGCAGCCTTCCTTGCCGCTTCCATTTGTTTTTCGCTGGCCTGTTCGACTGCAAATTCAAAATTCTGCCCGGTCCCTGCCTTTAAGATGGCAAGGACTTCGTCCCTTAGGTCATTGCGCTCGAGGCGGTCCTTGGCCACCTGCGTTGCCGTCCCCACCGTGAGCCTTTTGCCATCAAAATCAAGGGGAGAAGCCACCCGCGCATAGGCAAAAAAGCCCATCTTATGACGCTGTTTAAGGCCTTGCAGGACACCATTCCATAGGCGCTGGGCCCCTGCAAGGTCAGACGGCTGTCGGGGGCCGTCCGTTTTTTCTCCAAGGCAGGGAGATGAAGAGGCGTCCCCGGCTTCCATTTTCTGTTGCGCCGGCTGCGGTACAGCGGACGCCTTCTTTTCAAAAGAAGGTGCCTGCCTTCTTTTGAACGAAGTGGCAGCGGGCTCTTTCGCAGGGGAAAAAGAAGCTTCTGCTGGAGTTAAGGAAGGCGTGTCCGGCACGGTTTCCTTCGGGTAAACAATAGCCGCTTCCCGCGTTTCGGTTCCTTTTTTCCTTGCCGGCTCAAATGCAGCGGATACGGCCGGAGCGCCGCCTTCCATAAGGCGAGTGACTTCCCCTTCGAGGGTCTCAATACGGGACAGGAGTGCCGCGGGACTATCCCCTTCGCCGCGGCAGAGGTCATAAAGACAAATCTCCGCGACAATCTTTGACCGCAAGGAACGCTTTGCATCAAGGGATGCTTCATGGATGCGCTCTGTGGCTGCAAGGATGCGGCTGCGCGTAAAAAGCGGTTCCACGGTTTTGAGGTTTTCCGCCGTATCGGTCAAGTAAATCTCTTGATACGCCGGGTCCGCCTGATAAAGGAGCAGGGCCCGCATATATTCGAGAAGCTCTGTCAGGACCTGGGTCACGTCTTTTCCATCGTCCATGAGCTGATTAAGAAGATTCAAGGCAGCAGGCAGGTCGCGGCGGCCAATATTCTCTACCAGGGCCCGCATCGTATCCCGTCCGGCAATACCGAGGACCTGCCGCACCGTTTCAGCCGTCACGGGGTCAGCCATAATGCTGCACTGATCCAGAAGACCAACGGCATCGCGCATTCCCCCGTCGGCCTGAATGGCCATGAGGCGCAGGGCATCCGGTTCCGCATTGATTTTACTGCCTTCTGCCACTTTTTTCAGGTGGGCGGCAATATCGTCTACCGTAACGCGGCGAAAATCAAAACGCTGGCACCGGGAATGGATGGTTGTCGGGATCTTGTGCGGCTCCGTTGTTGCAAGGATAAAGACAACATGCTCTGGCGGCTCTTCAAGAGTCTTTAGCAGGGCATTGAAGGCATCCATCGTAATCATATGCACTTCGTCGATTATATAGACCTTGTAACGGCTGGAAACAGGGGCAAAATGGACTTGTTCCCGCAGCTTCCGGATCTCATCGATTCCGCGGTTGCTGGCCGCGTCGATTTCAATGACATCAGCACTGGTGCCTTCCGTAATTTCCCGGCAGTGATCACAAGCGTTGCAAGGATGGGGCGTTGGCCCCTTCTCACAGTTCAGGGCCTTGGCAAGGATCCGCGCCGTACTTGTCTTGCCTGTACCGCGGGGTCCTGTAAACAGGTAAGCATGGGAAATGCGCCCCGACTCAAGAGCATTCGTGAGCGCTTTCCTGATGTGTTCCTGCCCCACGAGGCCATCAAAATCCTGGGGTCTCCAAGTACGATATAATGCGACGTAAGACATGGAATCCATCCTTTCTCTCTGTTGTACCATGGTATTATACCTTGTTTCCATAAAAAAATTCAACTTATTTCTTGACAATGGCATGAATATCCTTTATACTAAAACACGCAGTCATTTTTAAAGACTGCATACAATTGAAAAGCTTCACCTGAGCATTTCAACCTGGAGAGTTGTCCGAGTGGTTGAAGGAGCACGCCTGGAAAGCGTGTATACGGGATAACCGTATCGAGGGTTCGAATCCCTCACTCTCCGCCATTTAAGAATCCGCCGCAGCATGCGGCTTTTCTTTTAAGTACGTCTTTATTTTTTGGATGGACCATAGGGATAGGTCCTGCGCAATGGAGTCCTGTGAACCTTGTCAGGTCCGGAAGGAAGCAGCAATAAGCAGATCGCTTCGTGTGCCGCAGGAGTGCCTGTTCCTGTGGCCCATCGAGAAAATAAGGACAAGAAAGCCCGGAGGGAAACAGAAAAGTTTCCCTCCGGGCTTTTTGTGCTGTGGAAAAACGGCGGTTCGGCTGTCCATTCGGTACAGGGCCAGATTGCCGTCCTGAGCTTGCGGCTCGGGCTGTCGAGCATAAGACATAAAAATGGCTATGAGGCTGCAATGTAAAACACGAAGGGCGGCAGCAAGATTAAATCGGCGACGCGTGAGTTTCCTTACGGCCAGTGGCCGGAATATTGAGGAGATTGAGGCCCGTGGGTGACAAAGCAGACAGTTCCAATTGGGCCGAAGATTGCAAAAAACTTCCGCGCTCCCCTAACGTGAGACGGCCCATCATACGATAGCATGAGCTCCTTGCCTCAGATCAATTTTTCCTAAAGCAAAGAGCTCACATTTTACATCAAATCAGCCCGATTTTTGGGCTGGCCTCAATATTTAGCAATGACCTTCCCCGGATTGAGGACATCCAAGGGATCCAAGGCCTTCTTGATGGACGTCATCATGAACATCTGTCCTGGGTCCGTCAGACGCTCGAGCTGGCCCACTTTCTTTGCTCCGATTCCATGTTCACCGGAAAGAAGGCCGCCTTGGGCATAGACATAGGCATAGGCCTTTTCATGGAAGGAAGAAAGACTTTCTTCCCAAACCTCATCGCTGAGCTCCCCTTTTAGGATATTGAAGTGGAGATTTCCATCTCCTGCATGAGCTAGGGTAAAGATGCGGAAAGGATACATTTTGGCAAGTTCCGACAGATCCATGATGGCATCTGAAATCTTATCCAAGGGGAAGACAAAATCGTCACTGGTACTGACACGGCTTAGGATTCTCGTCGCTTCAAGACAGTTTTTGCGAATCGTCCACACCCGATCATCAGCAAGGGAAACTTCAATGGCCCCATGCTGCCGGGACAGTTCATCAACTTTGATCAGCTTTTTATCCATTTCCTCTTCGTCAAAGGTCTCCAAGGTTAGGATAACGTAGCAGCCATCCTCATAGTGGCTGAGATGAATCTTTGAGTAGTCACTGGAAGCCCTGACGAATCCTTGATCCATGAATTCCACACTCGTCGGGTCAAGACCCGCCTTAAGAAGAAGGGGAACAATGCTCGTGGCTTTCCTCGGGTCCGTAAAGATAAGCAGCACATCGGACCGATACGGCGCAATGGGAAGGAGCTTCAGCGCCGCCTTGGTAATGATGCCAAGAGTCCCTTCACTGCCAATGACCAGCTGATCAAGACAAAAACCGGTCGTATTCTTCTTCGTCCGGGCCCCCAGATTTGCAATCTCTCCAGTTGGCAGGACGACTTCAATGGAGTGGACCTGGCTGCGCGTCGTACCATAGCGCACGGCTTTGTCGCCGCCGGCGTTTGTCGCAAGGTTGCCTCCAATCAGACAACTATCGGCACTGCATGGGTCCCCAGCATAAAAAAGGCCTTCTTTTTTGGCCGCCTCCTGCACGTCAAGGGTCCGTGCGCCTGCCTCGGCAACGATATACATGCCGTCCCTATTGACTTCGAGGATGCGGTTCATTCGTTCCATCAAAAGGACAATGCCCCCACAAACAGCAATGGCCCCATCAGAGACGCTCGTCCCGCCAGATCGGGGCGTTACGGGAAAATGGTGCTTATTGGCAAGTTTCATGACGGCGGCCACTTCTTCCGTGCTTTGGGGCATCACGACAGCTTCAGGTGTATGGAAAAAGCGTGGATCCGTCTCTTGATCCGTTTGATAAGTTTCAAGGGCCTCCGGCGTCGTCAGGACATATTTTTCGCCTACAATGGCTTTTAATTCCTCGATGACCGCTTCTGTTATCTTTTCATACTGCTGCATCCTGCTTTCCTACCTTTCTTCCATAAAAAACATAGGTCCGCCCTTTTCTTAGGGAAAAAGCAGCGGACCCCGTACGAAACGCTTGCAGGCTTGTGCCCACTTTCCTAAAAATGATTGTTTTCGTAATGTTTGATGGTATATGTGTACGTATATTTCCTAGGAACACGCGTCGATAAAAGGCACATGAGCTCATAAGGAATGGTCCCCACCCACTTGGCCATCTGGTCAAGGGAAACGCCGCCCGGCCCAAAGATGACCGCTTCATCCCCTTTATGGACACCCGGCACATTTGTCACGTCAACCATGAACTGGTCCATGCAGACGCGTCCAACAACAGGGGCCTTATAACCGCGAATCGTGATATAGCCGCGGTTTGACAGGGCGCGGGAATAACCATCGGCATAGCCCAGAGGAATCGTAGCCACCTTCATAGGCGCTTTCGTCTCGTAAGTGCAGCCATAACCGATCTTCTCGCCGGCTGGGACATCCTTCACAAAGACAACTTCTGCCTTGAGACTGAGGGCTGGTTTTAGGTCAAGACAGCGCTCCACATCGTCCGATGGCCACAGCCCATAAAGGGTAATGCCCTGACGGACCATGTCACATTCCGTATGCTTCATTTCTGTGATGCCAGCGCTGTTATCGATGTGAACCAAAGGAATCTGGATGCCCCGGTCCTTGATGGCTCGGTCAGCTTCCATGAATTTCCGATACTGGTTTTCAGCAAAACTTTTATCCATTTCATCGGCGCTGGCAAAATGGGAAAACATGCCTTCAAGCTCCACATGGGGCAGCTTGCTGATGGCTTCTGCGAGATTGGCCGCCTCTTCAGGACGGCAGCCGATCCGGTTCATCCCCGTATCGACGGCCAGATGGACTTTGGCTACCTTGTTTTCCTGCAGGGCTGCTGCCGAAAGCTCCTGGGCCACAGCAAGATCATAGACCGTTTGGGTGATGTTATAATCCACAAGGGCCTTTTCATGTTCTTCCGTCATGGTTCCCAAAATGAGAATTGGTGCCATGATGCCAGCTTCCCGAAGCTCCAGGGCTTCCTGTGTCATGGACACCGCCAGATAATTGACGCCTGCCGCCAGGGCTGCCGTTGCAACAGGCACGGCTCCGTGACCATAGGCATCAGCTTTGACAACCGCGCAGATTTTTGTCCCCGGTTTGAGGGCTTTGCGCGTGACCTGTACGTTATGGGCAATAGCCGACAGATCGACTTCGGCCCAAACATTTCTCGCTCTCATAAAACGCCACCGTTTCCTTAAAATTTACGGGAGTTGCTCCCTGGCCCTTTTAGAAAAGGGCCATACGACTTTATCATACTCTTTCCCATTTTATTTGGCAACGAAAATTCCAAGGGGGAGCCTTGCTTTTCTCAGGTCCATTCAAGATGACTTTGTAACAGATTGTACAAGATATCCTTTTCCTACGTAATTTCTTCCCTTTCTCCTTGACGGACATTCCCATGCATGCTAAAATTTTTCCAAATTCATAGCAAAACGCGATGAAAGGAAGAGTACTTTTTATTGTCTGGCACCAGAGAACTCCCGCTCCGGTGAAAGGGAGTGCAGATAAGGAAAGGAAGATGGTCCTGGAGCTGATTGGCTGAAATCACAGTAGGCCGTACGGGTGTGCCCGTTACTGCACTGGGGAATCCGGCTTTGGCCGCGTTCCTAAGAGACCTTGCCCAACGGCAAGGTAAAGCTGGGTGGTACCACGATGCTTTCGTCCCTGCAGGGAGGAAGGCTTTTTTTTATTGTAGGAAAGGAGTTTTTTGCCATGCCCATTAAAATTGACGGCGGCCTGTCCGCTGTAAACCGTCTTCGCGAAGAAGGAATCGTCACCATTGGAAAAGACCGCGCCATGACGCAGGATATCCGTCCCCTAAAAATCCTTATCCTTAACCTCATGCCCCTAAAAAAACCGACGGAACTGCAGCTCCTGCGCCTACTGGGCAACTCCCCCATCCAAATCGAAATTGATTTCTGCCGTCCTGTATCCCGCGTCAGCACGCACACGGATAATTCCTATTTGGACCGGGTCTATCTTGAATGGAATGACATCAAGGACCGTTATTACGATGGGTTCATCATTACAGGTGCGCCTGTCGAAAAGATTGACTTTGAAGATGTCGAGTACTGGCCTGAACTTGTCCAGTACTTTGAATGGGCCCGGAGCCACGTCTTTTCCGTTCTCCACTATTGTTGGGGCGCCCAAGCTGGGTTATACTATTACTACAACATACCAAAAATCATGCTCCCCAAAAAGCTTTACGGCATCTATCCCTATGGACTTACGACGAACTTCCATCCGCTCCTGCGAGGCTTTGATGACCGCTACTTCATTCCCCAATCGCGCTATACCCGTGTCGATGACAATAAGATCGATGCTGACCGGCGCCTTGAAGTGTTGAGCCGCAGTGCCGAAAATGGCATCAACATCTGCAGCACGAGCGATATGCGCCACATCTTTGTCATGGGCCATTTCGAATATGACCGTAATTCTCTGCAGGATGAATTCATCCGTGACAAAAACAAGGGCCTTAACCCGGAGCAGCCGAAATTCTACTATCCCGACAATGACAGCAGTGAGCAGCCCTGCTTCAAGTGGTGCAGCTACGCCCACTTGTTTTACACCAATTGGGTCAATATGGTCTATCAGGAAACACCCTATGACCTGCTGCAGCTGACCCGGAAAGAATAGGAATCCCACCATGGAGCTTGCAACGGATGAAGAAAAGATGTATATGGAAGAAGCCCTGAAGGAAGCGGCCCTTGCCGCTCTTGAAGGGGAAATTCCCGTAGGAGCGATCCTCGTCCAGGATGGACGCGTCATTGCACGAAACCATAACCGGCGGGAAAGCGCACATGATGCCACGGCCCATGCGGAAATCCTCGTCATCCGGGAAGCCTGTAAAAAGCTCCAGCGCTGGCGCTTGGCGGACACTACCCTTTATGTGACCTTGGAGCCCTGCCCCATGTGTGCCGGGGCCATCTATAATGCCCGCATCGGACGCGTTGTCTTTGGGGCGAGCGACAGTGCAGCCGGGGCCTGCGGAAGCCTCTTCCAGATTCCCCTCCACCCGGGCCTCCATGCAGATACCATCATCAAGGCCGGTATCGAACAAGAACGCTGTAAAAAAATTTTGCAAGAATTTTTTACACGGCGCCGTTAATATGATATAATGGTTCAGTCTGCGGATGGGTGTCCGAGTGGTCGAAGGTGCTTGACTCGAAATCAAGTATACCGCAAGGTATCGTGGGTTCGAATCCCACCCCATCCGCCATTATTATAAATCACATCAACCCCCACCATGGGTCACGCCATGGTGGGGGTTTCTTATTGGGTAAAAAAGTCCAGAAGCCTGCCTCCTGCTGATTCAAAATACCGTCCATGCCAGTTGTCCCTATTCCTCCTGGTTTTTGTCGCGCTCTTTAAAAACAGTAAATAAGGCTTTTGCACTGGCTGAAATATAGGCATCCTTACGAAGTACAAGTTCAAGCGTGGAAACAAGGCCCTTTTCCGCAATCACCCGACGCGTCAGATGGGGATAGCCGCGAAGGGCCTCCAAGGGTGTCACGCTGATTCCCAGTCCATAATCAGCCATCATAAGGCAAGTACGAAGGTCGTCTGCAACACCAACAATTTGCGGCTGCCTTCCAGCGTGAGAAAAAAGATCACGGATCCTTGCTTCCCAGCGTTTATAAAGGATCAGAGGACACGCTGCAAGGTCTTTCACGGCGAGCTTCCTATGCGAAGGAATCTCACTGAAAAACGCTCGTTTGCCGGAAGCCATCATCGGATCCTGGCGAAGGGGAAGACGCTCAACATGCTTGAAGGTTTCCGGAGTCCGAACAAAAGCAGCTTCCAGCTCATTTCGAGCCAGTTTTTCTTCCAGTTCAAGCGTGTTGCCTTCTACGATTCGCAGACGGACAAGGGGATATTGCCTGTGAAAAGCATCAAGCCCTTCATAGACTTCCTTCACGTGGGCGGAAGAGATACAACCAAGATGCACGGTCCCAGTTCCACCTCGGCCCATATCGCGGATTTCTTCCAAGGCTTGCCGTTCAATATCCGTCATTTCCAGTGCATACTGGTAGAACCGGCGTCCGGCCGGTGTCAGCGTGATCTGGCGCGCACCGCGTATAAACAGCTCCGTTCCTACCTCTTCTTCCAGCAGCTTGATTTGGGTAGACAGGGGTGGCTGAGAAAGATTCAGTTTCCTGGCTGCTGCTGAAATCGTACCTTCTTCAACGACAGCGATGTAATAGCGCAGTTGATATATATTCATATCATATACCTCATTATGAAACAAATATTATTCATATAGTTAATTCTATGATACGCTATGCTGCAGAAAAAGAAAAGCGCCAAAATCCCGTAAACGGTACCTAGATACCCCTAAGGGGACGAAAGCAGCCTAAAGGAGGAAGCGTAAAATGGATGGAATCAAAAAGTGTTGGAAGCTTTTCTGGGTATTTGCCCAAATCGGGATCACCACATTCGGCGGCGGTTATGCCATGCTGTCGATTCTGCAGCGGGAAGTGGTGGAAAAGCGCCACTGGGCAACGGAAGAGGAACTCATGGATGACTATGCCATTGGGCAGTGTACGCCCGGCGTCATTGCCATCAATACGGCTACCTTTATTGGCTACAAGCTGTACGGGATCATAGGCGGCATCATTGCCACACTGGGAGTTATCTTTCCTTCCCTTTTGATTATTACGTCCATTGCCGCCTTTCTTTTGAATTTTACTGACCTAGCCATGGTAAAACATGCCTTTGACGGGATCCGCGCCTGCGTCACCGTCCTGATTTTTGATGCGGTCATCAAATTGGGGAAAAAAGCCCTCATTGACAAGACCCGCTGGCTGTTATTTTTCATTGTCCTTGTCTTATCTCTTTTGACAAGCATCCCAACTGTCATGCTGATTGTTCTTTCCGGCATAGCAGGCTGCCTCTTTTCCTCAAAGTCTGCCTCTATTAAGACAAGAAGCAAGGAACAAGATCCACAAGACCACGCTGAAAACTACGCAAAGGAGGACGAATCATGGAAACACTGATTCTTTACGGCCAGCTATTTTGGCAATTTTTCAAAACCGGCTTATTTGCCGTTGGCGGCGGGCTTGCGACACTGCCTTTTCTTCAGGAGATGAGCCGTCTGACCCATTGGTTTACTACGACCGACATTGCCGATATGGTTGCCGTCTCTGAGTCGACGCCGGGGCCCCTGGGCGTCAACATGGCGACCTATGTCGGCTTCAAAACGGCGGGATTTGCAGGCGGTGCCATCGCCACCTTAGGACTCATTGCCCCGTCCATCATCATCATCCTCATCATTGCACGGATGCTCCGTAGATTTCAATCCTCAATCATCGTCAGGAAGATCTTTTCCGGCCTCCGCCCTGCGTCAGCGGCCCTCATCATGGCTGCAGGCCTGAGTGTCGCACAGATTGCCCTCTTCCAGGTAAATACCTGGAAAGTTACGGGAAATCTGGCCGACCTCTTTAAAGTTAAAATGATAATACTGACAGCCTTCATCTGGTTTTGCTATCGCAAGTGGCAGCTCCATCCCATCATCTACATTGCCTTTTCTGCTGCCGTCGGCATCCTTTTGGAACACTAAAAAATGGCCTCGAACCTAGCGGATTCGAGGCCATTTTGCACTTTTAGAAAGATCATCTATTCGGAGCTAAATAAAGCCCTGCAACTAGCTTCCAGCTAGAAACGCGTCTTAAGGAAATGCCGAACTTTAAGAAGCTCCTCGTTTCAAAGGCTGCCTTACGTCCGATCAAGGATCCTGCCATCGGTCGAAATCGTTACGACAGACCAAGGAATCATCTTGCCGCTATCCTTAAGGGCTTTGACGGCAGCATGTTCCAGACCGCCGCAGCACGGGACTTCCATGCGGACCACGGTCACACTCTTGATATCGTTTGAAGCAAAAATCGCGCCTAATTTTTCCGAATAGTCGACGGCATCGAGCTTCGGGCAGCCTACGAGAGTGATATGTCCTTTGATGAAATCTTCGTGGAAATTTGCATACGCATAAGCTGAACAGTCAGCCGCAATGAGGAGCTTTGCCCCATCAAAAAACGGTGCCTGGATAGGAACGAGTTTGATTTGAACAGGCCACTGGCGCAGCTGACTTACAGGAGCTTCTGCCGGTGCAGCAGGCGCAGCTGCTTTTTTCGCCTGATCCATTATCTTCATACGGGATCCTGGGCAGCCGCCTTGAGGCGCCATCATGCGTACGCGGGAGCCAGGGCAGCCCCCCTGGGGCGGAATCGTTTTTCCTTCAGCCCGCATCTTTGCTTCAACAGCTTCCCTGTCATACGGCAGGGCTTCCCGTTCTTCAAAAGTAATGGCATCGGTCGGGCAGTGCGGCAGGCAGTCACCAAGGCCATCGCAATAATCGTCGCGCAGCAGTTTTGCCTTGCCATTGACCATGCCAATGGCCCCTTCATGGCATGCCTTTGCGCAAAGGCCGCAGCCATTGCATTTATTCTCGTCAATCTTGATAATTCTCCGTTTCATTTGTGTTGCCTCCCCTGTATGTAAAAGATTTATGGTTTTACTTGCTTTTTCGATGGTGTCATTATACGATAGGGTTACAATTAATTATGTTGTTTCAACAACAAAAGGGGAGAAACCATGGATTTTGCATTTTTAGCGAAAACACCCTTTTTCCGTACCTTACGTACGGAGGAAATCAAATCTACCCTCACCTGTTTGGGCGCCGTGACCCGCCAATTTGAAAAAGGCAGCTACATTCACCGTGCCGGTGACAAGGTCCACACGGTCAGCCTTATTCTCAAAGGCCGCGTCAACATCGTGTACGATGACATCTGGGGAAACCGGACCATCTTAGGACAGGCCCACAGCGGAGAAATCTTTGCCGAAGCCTACGCCTGCATGGATGATGAGCCGCTCCTTATCAGCGTGGAGGTAGCAGAAGATACGGAAATCCTCATGATGGATATGCACAAGGTTCTGACCATCTGTCCCTCAAACTGCAGTCATCATCATAAACTCGTAGAAAACCTCCTGACCATCTTGGCCCGCAAGAATCTGGGCCTATCACGGCGTATGGTCTATACGGCATCAAAGTCAATTCGCGGCCGGGTCCTGTCCTATCTGTCCTTTCTCGCTGACAAGCAGGGAAAAAGAAAAATTTCCATTCCCTTCGACCGTCAGGAAATGGCAGATTACCTCGGTGTCGATCGGTCTGCGCTCTCAGCGGAACTGAGCCGGATGCAGAAAGACGGTCTCATTTCCTATAAAAAAAATATCTTTGTTCTTTTTACAGACGAGCTGTAAAAAACAAAAAAGATGGCCTTTTCATAAAAAAATCATGGGCGGCCATCTTTTTTACCAGCATCTTTCCAAAGTCCTTGGGCGTTTCAGGAAAGCACTCCTGTATCAGCATCGCAATATGTGATTCTTCTATGATTTGATTGGTTCCACACTCACAACAACAATCTCAGGCGGCACACCAAGCCGCATGGGAATGACAGACAGCCCATGACCAGTCGACACCGTCGCCAGCAGATTGCCAAAAGCCTGCGTACCATGATCTTGGACAAATAGACGCTGTGTAATCAGATTAAGGGGGATGAACTGTCCCCCATGGGTATGGCCGGCAAAATAAAGGTCATACCCTTTTTGCGAAGCGTCAAGCACGTGGTATGGCTCATGCTCGGCAAAAATATAGAGATCACTGCCTTGGGCCTGGGGAATCTTATAGCCCCGCTTTCCAAAGCGTTCATCATCAAGACCCGTAAGCCATACGGCCCGGCTCACAGGGATCGATTCATTGATGACAAAACGAATACCCATCCGTTCCAAATAAGCCCGTTCCTGCTCCCCTGTACCTGCCATAAGGTCATGATTGCCCAGGACAGAATAGACACCCATAGGAGCGTGAAGGCTGCGCAGGGCGTCCATGCTGCCCTCGCGCATGACAAAGGAAAGGCTGCGGTCCACAAGGTCACCGCCAAAAATCACAAGATCTGGGGCTTCCGCATTGATACGGCTCACGAGCTTCTGACCATACCGGCTGCCCCAAAGGGTTCCAAAATGCAGGTCCGAAGCAAAGACAATGCGCATGGACCGCGACAAAGGTTTAGACGTGCGAAGGGTAATCCGCCGTACATGGGGATGAAGGGCCTGGTAAACGCCAAGACCGGTCCCTAAAAAAGCGATGAAAAAAATGGTAATCGCCGCGTTGGGCGCAAGGTTCGGAGATTGGGAAAAACGGCCAAGGAGCCAAAAAACACCAAAAAAAATAGATAAGAGCACAGAATAAAAGATAAAGCCCATCCATACCCCACCGCTCCAGCTAAAATAACGGATCAGCGTGACAGGAAGCGATTCCGTAAAAATATTTCCAATGGCAAAAATCAGCGGCATGAACAAAAAAGGCAGGAGCGTCCAGGAGGAGCGAAGCAGGGAGAAGCCAGTTCGGTACATCCCCCAGCAAAAGGTCGATCCTACAAGGCCCAAAGCCGTCACAATAACAAAAAACATATTGATACTCACTTCCACCACCCCTTACAAAGGAGCCGCGGTCATCCTTAAAGCAGCATCTTGCCCAACCAGAAAGCGGCACCGGCAGCAAACATACCGAGCATGTTCTGCAGGAAGATATAAAGGAATCCCGTAATATGCTCTCCATGCAGGAAAAAATGCATTCCTTCCTTGATAAATGAGGAAAAAGCCGTAAAGCCCCCGATAAACCCCCAATAAAAGAGGTTGATCCAACGAGGATGCGGCAATTTCACATATAATACGGCCACAAAAAAACCAACCAAAATACAGCCAAGCGTATTGACAGCAATCATGTGCCAGGGAAAATCTGTCCCCCCCACACCTTTGAGGCTTCCGGCAACAAGATAACGCCCCACGGAGCCCAAGGCACCTCCAAGCGCCACATAAAGCAGCATGTGCAATTCTTCTGTAATTGTCATGATTCCCCCTCAATTCAGCAAAACAACATTCCCAGTTCCTGAGTAAACTACCACTACAAGAATTAGTATTTTTTTATTTTCTTACGCTATTTTTGTATACTTTTTACCGTTGAAAAAAGGCGCTTGCTAAAGAAGCGTCTCTCTATCCCGAATAGCTACTCTTATGGTAGATGATGAAGATATTATCTGTCAATCATTTATTTTGCAAGATGATTCATTTTTTTAAAATATCATTTTTTTGAGGTGAATTTAGCTTTACAAATTCTTTACGCAAAGTGAAAACAGGGAAGAGTTGCCTTCCCTCTTCTTCCCCGCTATAATAAATTGTATGAAAAGAGATAAACGCACAACCACACCTAACGAACATATTGAAATCACGATAACGGGGCTGGGAAGTTCCGGCGAAGGGGTCGGTAAAGTGAAAGGATTTACCTATTTTATCCCCGGGGCCCTTCCTGGTGAACGAGTAACGGCCGCAGTCACAGCCAAAAAGAAAAACTACGGCCTGGGACGCTTGGAAAAGATCCTGGTTCCCAGTCCGGACCGAATCACACCGCCCTGCCCTGTCTATGAAGCCTGCGGCGGCTGCCAGATCCAGCATCTAGCCTATGAGGCGCAGCTTGTTCAAAAGCGTCAGACCGTCATCGATGCCTTGGAACGCATTGGTCATTTTTCGGGCATCAACGTGAATCCCACTTTGGGAGCCGATGATCCGTGGCATTACCGCAACAAGATGCAGGTCCCTGTGGCAGAGGGAAAAAAACACAGCCTGTCCATTGGCTGCTTTGCCCAGGGCACGCACCGCGTCATCGACGTAAAGCGCTGCCTCATCCAGCATGATACAAATAACGAACTTACGTCCGTCGTCCGTGCCTGGATGGAACGCTATCATATCCCGGCGTTAAAAGAAGACGCCCGCACAGGTATGGTGCGCCATATCATGGGCCGCGTCGGCGTCCAGACCGGAGAGGTCATGGCCGTTCTTGTCACCAATACGGACCGTGTCCCCCATCTCAAGGAACTGACCCATATGCTGAAAGAAGCCATTCCCGGCTTTGTGACCTTGGTACAGAACGTCAATACCCGCCACACAAACGTCATTATGGGTCCCCACAATAAGGTAATCTATGGGCCCGGTGTCATCCATGACCGCTTGGGCGACCTGACCTTTGTCATTTCCCCCCATTCCTTCTTCCAAGTCAATACGCTGCAGGCGCAGCGCCTTTACGAAACCGCTCTTTCCTATGCCGCCTTGGAAGGAAAGGAAAATGTCATTGACCTCTACTGCGGAACCGGCACGATTACCCTTTTTCTCGCCCAAAAGGCGCGGCACGCCTTGGGAATCGAGATTGTCGCACCAGCGATTGCTGACGCCAGAAAAAATGCCCGGGACAATCACATCAAAAACAGTGAATTCATCTGTGCTGATGCGGCTAAAGAACTGCCTCTTCTGGTCAAGGACGGAATCCGCCCCGACGTCGTTGTCCTTGATCCGCCAAGAGCCGGATGTGAACGGCCCGTCCTTGATGCCATCCTTGCCGTGCGTCCCAAACGCGTCGTCTACGTCTCCTGCGGACCGGCTTCCCTGGCCCGCGATGCCGCCCTCCTTTGTGAAGGCGGCTATAAGATTCGTCAAGTCCAGCCCGTTGATATGTTCCCTCACACAAGCCATGTGGAGTCAGTGGTCCTCATGACGAGGACGCAGTAAAGAAGAAAACTGACAATAGTTGCTGTGCTGCGTTAGTGCGTAAAAGGCGGCTATCCCAACCGAATAAAAAAGAGGGTCATCATCCAATCCCGTCTTGTCGCATGGATGGTGACCCTCTTTTTAATAAACAAATAGCTTTATCGTGCTGGGAAGAGGCAGTGAATCGCCCCTAGAAAAAGGTTCCTGACAGTTACCAATCATCCGGGCAATCTAGGAACCTTAGGATAGCCAAATGAGATTCACGAGGCACCTAGCCTCTTAAAACAAAAAAGCCCCCTCCAACAAAATCTCCATTCAGTTCACAAGATGAGCCCAATGGAGGTTTTGCGCCTTTTTACATCACCGTTTTTTTCAGATAGATCATTTAGATTGGATTCATTAAGTAAACCAGCAGTATCCATTCCCTTCTTATCTGTGGAGGACCTATTTCGCTTCATGGTGTCGCCTTGCTTTTTCTTTATTTTTCCATTTAAGCTCGATGAGCTTCATCATATCGCATGTATGCAATCTCCAGGAAATCCGGCTTGACCGTATACTGCAATCGGGTCATTTCTTTGGCCGTCATCGGCTATCTTTTCTAAAGCCAGTCCGTAAGCATTTCAATTGTGCCCTACGAGAAATGCCGGATTAGAACCAGCTGCTCGTCCCTCAACCAATCAATATGATCGGTAAATGTCACAACCCGTTGCCCATTTTCCACATTAAATAAGACCGCTTGACATCCTTTTCCCGTCAGTTCAAATTTAGAATTGGCGCTGTGGGGCATTACTGGCAAGGACGAGTCCCACCACCTTCTCTGCCCCGCCTTCTTTAAGGAGGCGGGCCGCTTCTTCAAGGGATGCGCCCGTCGTTGCAATATCATCGATGACAATGACCGTCCCATCAAGCTTCACCGGATGGAGGGCAAAGGAACCCCATAGATTTTCCCGTCGTTCCGCACGGCTGAGCCCATACTGCGGTTTTGTCGTCCTCTGCCGCCAAAGGGCCTGCGTCAGGATCATCGCATGTTTTTTCAGGTAAGGTCCAAAAATAGCGGGCGGGATTTCATACCCCCGCGTCTTTCGGCGTTTGGGGTCTGTCGGAAGGGCTACGACAAAAGGATTTCCTGTAAATAAAGGCTCAAGATCTGCCTCGTGGTGCAGGACTTCCTCGCCCATGCGGTCCAGATAGTCCCAGCGCTTTTCATATTTGAGACCATGAAGGGCCCGTTTGATCCCCCCTTCATAGCGATACAGACGGTAAACGGCGTCAAGGTGAGGCACCGTTTCTTTTTCAAGTTCCAAATAACCTGGTGCATAGGTGCTGCGGCGGCAGGCCTCACATAAAAGGCCCGTACCTTCCACTTCTTCATGACAAGCAGGACAGTAATGGGGATAAAAAATAGCAAGAATGAGTTCTTTCAGTACTTGCCACATAGCCTTCCTTTCAAAAAAAGAGCGGGGACAAAGTGTGCCCCCACCTATGAAAAAGTGCCGCCCGCAGGCAGCACTTTTTCTTTTTAGTAGCCAATAAAGACGTCAGTCTTGATGTTTTCCTTCTTGATGCCAAGGCCTTCGAGACGTTCCGTAAAGGCATTATTCATCCCCGGGGAACCAGCGATAAGGTATTCGGCAGCATTTTGCACGTCTTTAGCATAGGTGTCCGTATCCTTCATAAAGATTTCCCGGTCCGAAATGAGCCGTACTTCCACACCAGGAACCGCTTCAAGTTCTTTCCAGAAGTCCTTGTAGCAGAATTCGCCGCGGTCATCGGAATAAAGAACCGTAATGGCGTGACCGTCTGCAGGATGATCCTTGTAATCCCGCAAAAGGGCACGGATGGGCGTAATGCCAATGCCGCCGGCCACGATAAGGGTCTTTTTAAAGCCTTCCGCATCCAGGGCGAAGGTCCCCAAGGGGCGCGCCACACCAATTTTATCGCCTGGTTTGATCTTATGGAGCAGAACTTCCTTGAAACTTGTGTGCTTGTCGGCAATACGGGTCGTAAACATAAGGTATCCGTCAGCCATGGTTGACGCAATGGTAAAAACGCGTGTGTTGCGGTCCTCAGCATCAAGTTCAAAGCCGTTTATCTGCCAGGCAACATGCTGGCCGGCTTTCCACGTAAATCCTTCAGGGATGGTCATGATAAAGCTGTAGGAATCACTGGTTTCTTGTACGATCTTGGTCAGGGTTGCTTCTAAAAATTCCATAGTACACCTCCACGTATTGAAAAACTGATATGATTTATTACAGGCTGCTTACTCTATCTTATTCGCTGTAAAAGGCGGGATTCCTCTTTTTAATAATTATTTTCCATTATGAAATTTTTAAATTGATTGTTCCATGTCAATCAATACCAAGTTCCCCATGCAGCCGTTCGGCAAGAAGGGAATAGCGCTTGCGCGTCCGGTCGTTCGTGACGGCCATCTGCATCGCTTTCTTGCTGCCGGCAAGATAAACCTGTTTTTTGGCCCTTGTAATGGCCGTATAAAAAAGGTTCCGTTGGAGCATGATATAGTGTCCAGGCACTAGGGGCATGATGACAACAGCGTATTCACTGCCTTGGGCCTTATGGACGCTCATTGCATAAGCAAGGCGCAGGTCGTCCACTTCGCCGCCTTCATAGGTCACGTCTCCCCCTTCGGGACGGTCCGGGAAGGATACAAAGACCGTCTTGCCGCGAATGAGGTCAATTTGTCCGATGTCCCCATTAAAGACGGTCTTTTCATAGTTGTTGCGGATCTGCATGACCTTGTCCCCTTCACGATAGACCGTGTTCCCCGCCTTATGTTCTGCTTTATCGGGACTTGGCGGATTGACGCGGGCCTGGAGCAGGCGATTAAGGTTTTCTACACCGCAGGGATTGCGATGCATGGGAGAAAGGACCTGTACGTTCTGCCAGGAAAGGCTCCTAACCATACGGGCATACGTATCAACGACGTAACGCACGGTCTCTTCTTCGTTCATGAACTGGCGGAACGTAAAATCCGTTTCTCCATCAGTAAGTGGCATAAGGCCTTGGTTGATTCGGTGGGCATTTCGCACAATGGGGCTTAGTTGGGCCTGCCGAAAAACATTTTCGAGCCGTACGACAGGCATGGTGCCGCTGCGGATAATATCCTTGAGGACACTGCCCGGACCTACGGACGGCAGCTGGTCAACGTCGCCAACAAGGACCAGGCGGCAGCCAATGGGCAAGGCCCGTAGGAGATGGTACATGAGGACAATATCCATCATGGACGCTTCATCGACGATGACGGCATCCGCTTCAAGGGGCGTATCCTCGTTGCGCCCCCACAGGGCCTCGTCGCCATTTGGCGTATATTCGAGCATGCGGTGAACCGTCAGGGCCGGCTCGCCTGCTGATTCAGCAAGACGTTTGGCTGCCCGTCCTGTCGGTGCCGAAAGAAGGATCTTGCAGCCCGCTTCCTTAAGAACGGACAGGATGCCCTTGATGACGGTCGTTTTCCCTGTGCCCGGTCCGCCCGTAAGGACAAAGACGCCGTGATCAACGCTCGTCTTGATGGCTTCTATCTGTTCCGGTGCCAGCGTCAGGTTCTCATCTTTTTCCCACGCTTCGATGATCTTTTGGTAGTCCACCTGCCACAGTTGGTTCACACGGTCACGCAGGACCATGAGGCGTTTAGCAACGCCCACTTCAGCCTGGTAGAGATATTCTGCGTACACGCAGGTTTCCCCGCCCACGTCTTCCGTGCGCAGCCTATTTTCATCAATAAGATGCTGGAAAACCGTCCGCACGTCGACAGGATCCACAGAAAGAAGGGACGCCGCGCTTTTTACAAGCCATTCATCAGGGACACAGGTATGCCCTTGGGTCCCGCTCTGCATGAGGGCAAACCGGATACCTGCCTGGATGCGCTCCTGACCGCTAAGGTCCACGCCTAGGCTGACGGCAAGCCGGTCCGCCGTTTTGAAACCGATCCCCTCTACCTCTTCGGCAAGACAATAAGGGTTATTGGCAATCCGCGTAAGTGCCGTTGACCCATACAAGGCTTGGATGCGGGGCGCGTAATTGCCGCTGATGCCATGACTTTCAAGGAAAAAGACCAGTTCCCGCGTATCCGTCATCTCACTATAGGAACTGATGATATCCTCGGCCTTTTTCCTGCCAATACCGGGCACTTCCCTCAGTCGTTCGGGATGTTCATCAATGATGCGGAACGTATCCTCCCCAAAACAATCGACAATGCGCTGCGCCATGGCAGGTCCTACGCCCTTGATGGCCCCACTGCCAAGCATCTTGACGATGGCGGTTTCTCCTGTAGGCTTGAGGGCTTCCCATGTGCGGCAGTCAAATTGGCGGCCAAAACGGGGATGTTCAGTCCATGACCCCGTGAGGCGCACTTTTTCGCCGGCAAAAGGAGCCATGCCTTTATAGACAACAGACACTGCACCAAGGTCTTGATTTTCCCCTCGAAAGACGCAAAATGTCCCTTGATCGGATTGAAAGACAATATTTTGGATGGTGACTTCAAGGGTCTGTTCTTCTGCCATGGTCGCTGCTCCTTTTTTGCATCGCTTCAACAATGATTCGCTCTATTATAGCATAGAATAGAGGAGGATTGGTGATTTAGCATAAGGTCAGAGCCTTTCCATAGCTTGATGCGCCGCTTTTTGATAGTCCCTGCCCCAATGATCAAGGGCGTCAAGGATGGGCTTTAGGCTCATGCCAAGGTCTGTCAGGGCATATTCAACGCGAGGCGGTACTTCAGCATAAACGGTACGGGTCAATAGTCCGCAGGCTTCCATGTCCCGAAGGTTTGAGGTCAGGACCTTTTGGGATATATGGCCAACGGAATGACGCAATTCACCAAAGCGCTTTTTCCCAGGCAGGAGATCACGCAAAATAAGGACCTTCCATTTATCTCCAATAAGCATAAGGGTGGTTTCCACTGGACAGGCAGGCAATGATTCAATGAATTTCACGGCTTTCCTCCACAATAGTTACTTTTAGGTACTTATAGCACTTTATTGTGCCTACTTCACAAAAAGTACTTTCTTGAGGTAGTATAAAGCCATCAACAGAAAAACACAAGCCTCTAAAAGGCTCCATCTTAAAGGAGGAACTCATCATGAAAGTTGCTGTTGTTGCCGCTAATGGAAAAGCCGGTCAGCTGATTGTAAAGGAAGCCATCGCCCAAGGTCTTGACGTAACGGCCATCGTCCGTCACACCAATCACTCCCTTGCCCAAAAGGTCATTGAAAAGGACCTCTTTGACCTCACAAGGGACGATCTTGCCGGCTTTGATGCTGTCGTCGACGCCTTTGGTGCCTGGACGCCGGAAACGCTGCCGCTTCACAGCTCATCCTTGAACCATCTCTGCGACGCATTGAGCGGTACGAAGGTCCGTCTCCTCGTTGTTGGCGGTGCCGGAAGCCTTTATACGGATAAGACCCATACCTTGCAGCTTGTTGATACGCCGAACTTTCCTGACGCCTTTAAGCCCCTTGCAACGGCCATGGGAGAAGCCCTCACCGCACTGCGCACCCGCTGCGACGTCAATTGGACCTACATCAGCCCGGCCGCAGATTTTCAGGCAGAGGGCACGCGCACGGGAAGCTACATACTCGCTGGCGAAGAACTGACGCTGAATAGCCGCGGCGAAAGTGTCATCAGCTACGCTGACTTTGCCCTTGCCCTGGTTGATGAAATCGTCAAAGGCAGTCACATCAAGAAACGGATTTCCGTGGTTCGTAAGTAATGCTGCCGTCCTTGGTCAGACATAAAATTAAACTCATTTGAGAAAATCGTGAACCCCCTGCTTTAATCTGAAGCAAGGGGTTCATGGCTTATTGTATGATGCCCGTATCACGATTGAGAATAGGGACTGTTGTGAATTATGAGTTGTGGGGCTTAAGTTGTGTAAACGACACCCAAGGTCGTTGTCACTCTGATTTTTAAAAATCCTTCATTTTTGACAATCCTTTAACTATACCCAGCGTTGTTGACACCTTAACTGATTGAAATCGCTGGGAGAAAACTTTATAAAGAGGTTCGCTCTAACGCAGGGAAAACTAAAAAACATAAAAAGGAGACTGCGAAGAAATGAATGACTCATTGTCTCACAGTCTCCTTTTTATCATTTCAGCGATTCAAAATAGGAGAAGCGCCAGCCTTTGGCGGTCTTTACATAGGGAAAATCGACAGATTCCGTCTTAACCAGGGTCTTATGAGCCTTATCGGCATAGACCGGCGTCTTTGCCGTCACGACAATCCGGTCGCTCGACGGACGGCTCAAGCTATAGGTCGGCGTACCCCGGAGGGGATCCGCTTTCTTAGCGGCAGGTGCCACAAAAAGCTTGTTGTCAGACTGACGATACATCTTGTTGCCGCTGATGATGAAGCTGGCCAGGGAATCCGTAAAGATGTCATGGACAGCAGCTTTTAGTTCCAACATGTTGTGAATGGTCGGATCCGATACGGAATAATAGAGCATGTAGCCGCTGTCAAAGCGTTCCTTTCCATCCGTCGGCAAGGGATCATGTTCGAACCATTCAAAGACCGTCGTTGCCCGGCTAAGGGCGGTCATCACTTCTTCATTGGTCGGATTCTCAGGGGAAGCAAAAGCCGTCATAGCGCCCATGAGGAGCGCAAGGGCCATCAGCATCAAGGTGCGGAATTTTTTCATAACTAGCACTCTCCTTTGTTAGACTGCCTCCATTTTACCATATTCTGAAGTCATAGTATAATAAAATCCCGGAAAAGAAACGATTCCCTCCAGAAACTCAACATTACAAAGGATGAAAATAATATGAAACAATACAAAGCGGTCATTTTTGATCTTGACGGGACGCTCCTTGATACCTTGGCGGACCTTGGACTGTCCCTTAACACGATTCTCACGCGTCATGGCTACGGACCCCAGTCCCTTAGCGCCGTACGGCGCTATTTAGGAAATGGAGCGGAACGTCTTTGCCGTCTGGCCCTGCCAAAGAACGTCAAAGATGAGGAATTCCAGACCCTCTTCAAGGAGTTCAAGGCCTACTACAAAGACCACTGCCATATCGCCACCAGGCCCTATGACGGCATTGCCGACCTTCTTAAAGGTCTCCAGGAACAAGGCATCAAGACGGCCATCGTCTCCAATAAACCTGATGAAGCGGTCCGCGCCCTACGGGATGATTTCTTTCCTGCCGTGACCCTTGCCGTGGGACAAAAGGAAGACATTCCCCGCAAACCGTCCCCCCTCATGGTAGAAAAAGCCCTTCATGACCTAGGCATCAAAAAGGAAGATGCCGTCTACATTGGCGATTCGGAAGTTGATTTTGAAACAGCCCGGCGCGCCGCCATGGATGTCATCCTCGTAAGCTGGGGATTCCGGGACCGTTCCGAGCTGGAAGCCTTGGGAAAAGCGGTCATTGTCGATACACGGGAGGCATTATCTGCCTATCTTTTGGGATCAGTCCAAAAATCGGACTGACCTGATACAAGTACGGGTCCCTTTGCTCTATGAAAAAGGGAGAAGAACCATGAGGCAGGCCTGCTAGACAACAGACATTTGGAGATCGTTAACGTCTCGGCACTTATAGAGGAGCTTTTGCCCTTTCTGCCTATATGGACTCTTCTGCTTATTCCCCCACTCTTTGGCTTTCTTCAGTACACAAAAAAGCGTCCTTTTGCCGGTTCTATTCGGAGGACAAGAGGTCCCATTGTTATAACATGTTTCGTCTCTCAAAACGCAAAAAGGAGCTGCCAGGCAATGAACAAGTCATTGCTTTACAGCTCCTTCTTTTATTTTTTATAGGCTTCTCGGATACTTTCTGCAGTAAACTTGGCATCTTCCATGTCTGTTCCTGCAAGATTTGCATCGTCAAGATTGGCACTCGTCAATTCTGCTTTTGTCAGGTTGGACCCCACGACCGTGGCGCTGGTCAAATTGGCGCTGCGCAGGAGAGCTTCTGACAGGTTGGCTCTCCGGAAACGTGCATCATAGAGGTTTGCCGATGTAAAGTTGGCGCTCATGAAGTTGGACCGGAAGAACCAGCTCCTAGCAAGGTTCGCCGAATAAAAATTGGCCATGGCCCCAGAAGCATAGTCAAAATTGCTTTCCCGCAGGTCTGCCGTGTAGAGGTTTGCAAAGGTAAGCGATGCATGGGCAAAGCTCGTGCGATACGCCGTTACGCCAATCAGGGAGCCTCGGTTCAAAACCGCGTAGGAAAGGTTGGCGTGGGTAAGGTCTGCCCCATCCAGCTTTGCCTTCACAAGGTAGGCTTTACGCAGATTGGCCTTTTGAAGATTGGCTTTGGAAAGATCCGCACCTTCCAGGACGGCACCGGAAAGATCCGCATAACTGAGATCGGCTCCCGTAAGATCTGCCCCTGTAAGGTCCTTGTTTTTAAGGGTTGCTCCCCTAAGGTCCCCGCCTGGACAGGATCGAGTCTCCACAAGACGCGCCACATCTCCGGCATCAAAGGCAAGGACCGGCGACATCACAAGGCACGAAAGGGCCAGCAGGGCCGCGATTTTCCATTTTTTACTCATTCCACTCATTCCTTTATTAGCTGCAGCAGCGTTTCCGGTGCTTGGGGCAGGGTCTCAATGATTTTCCAAGGTGTGTATTTTTTTAAGTCTTCCACCTTGTAGGTCGAACCGCCCTTTACAATCAAGGCCCGGACCCCAATGGCATCAGCGCAAGTGATATCATGGGGCGTATCGCCAATCACAACAGCATCACTTGGCGTCACTTCTGGATCAAGGGCGGTCAGTTTTTGCCACAGGGCCCTTGAAAGGTCATCGCGAAGCTCGCTGATTTCTCCAAAGGCACTGACGCGGCGGTCAAAATAGCCATCAATCCCGAAATGGGCAAGCTTTGCCAGTGCGGCCTTTTCACAATTTCCCGTCAGAAGAAGGTTTGTTACGTCCGGCACCGCCTGCGTATAAGCAAGGGTTTCCTTGACAAAAGGCAGCAAATGACCATGGCGCTCGGCAAGGGTTTCCGGCAGGCGCTTGGCATAAGCTTCGATGAAGTTCCCTACATCGGCTTTTGTACAGCTTCCCTTGACTTGTTCAATGGCTCGGCGCGCAATATAAGTGTCGGTCCGTCCGCTCATGCTGTAGGAAAAGGTGAAGTCATCGACGCCATATAGGTCGCGGATGGTCTCCTTCATGGCCGTAACTCCGGCAAAATTAGTCAGCATCAGCGTTCCATCAATATCCCAAAGTAAATAGTTCATCTTTTTTTCCTATGTTGCAAAATCGAGGCGCTCCAGCAAGATGCCTCTTACTGGATAAATGCCGCCAGCCCAATGTTCCTTAGCATGCAGGAATCATTTTTTCAGCATGAAATTCTTGAGTTTCACGCCGGCATTTTTGGCTCGCCGCATGGGTTTTACCATTTTTTGACGTCGTGGCTTCATATCCTGAATATTGCCAAAATCACCGCGCTTAATGACCGTCATCTTCGACTGATCCGGTCCTATTTCCTTACGGATGGCGATGGCCAGTTCTTCAGGAATGAAGTCCCCATTCATGTTCATGATATCAAGGCCAGCATAACCAAAGCGTTCACAGACTCGCAGGATGATGTGCCCACCCTTTACGGGAACTGTAAAGACAAGACTGCCTTCGTCCGGATCTTCATCCAAATAAAAATGAAGGGCCTTGACGGAAAACCGGTCCATGCATTCTGTCAAAATGGTTTCGATTTGAATGGGGTCCTGGATGACCGTCTCTACGCAGCGGTACATATCGAGTGCAATTTGTGTTCCTTCTCCAATCACAGGGTTCACATCCTTGTGGGTTTATTTTTTAAATCTCTTCATTATATCCCACAAATGGATGGACTGTCAAAAAAGAAGGAACATGGTTAGTCATCCCCAATTCCAGGAAAAGGCTGAGACAAAATGCGTCCGGCGGAGCTTTACCATGCAATCATCTACGGGGCTTTGGAGAAAGGTCTTCTTTTTGGGGGACCGCTCAAGACGGAAGGCCTGCTTCCCATGCCGCGCTGCAGCGTTGTAAGTCCCCTCTTTCTCCGTTTCGATTCTCTTTGTGATATACGCCCGTCAATGGGCTGATAGGGCCTCCACGCAAATCTCGAGGACTGACTGTTCCGCTTCGTTTTAGAAAAAAGAGGCACCTAACCGATTGCCCTTTTAACCATGAAGCGGTCTTATTATTTGGCGCAGCCCCTCCCCTATGCAGTCTTGCTGTTAAAAACACGGAGGATTGTCCCTTCATCCAATCAGCGTGCGTGGAGCTTTGCACCTATTTTATTTCCTTTCCAAGCAGGGCCATTTCATCATAAACAGCCCGCACCTTTTCATTATCCCTGCCATAAAGACCTTCACAAACCTGTCCTGCTTCTGCCAGCGCCTCATAGGCAGCTTTGAGCTTTCCCATGCCGCGCAGGGCCCAGGCTTCATGCTGCCGGTTGATGGCATATTCATGGGTTTTTCCATAAAATTTCAGTAAATAGGCCGCGGCTTCATGATAGATCTGGGCAGCCTTTTCGTAGGCTTCTTTTTGATAGAGGATGCCTCCCAGCCCATTTAGGGCCGCCGCATAATAGGGATTTTTGCGATTTCCATTGAGACGGAATTCATCCAAGGCCTTTTGGATATATTGATCCGTCTTTTGTCCTTCTCCCATATGGTAATAGAGGAATGCAAGCTGATAATAGACCTGTCCCACTTCCTTTTGCCGGCCTGAAAGGAGAAAATAGCGCAGACTTTCTTCCATCCGTTTCGCCGCTTTTTCAAGTTCTCCCTTTTCCTGATAGACCTGACTGAGATTGAGGTAAAGACTGGCACATACAGCAACATTCAGCCGTGACTGAGCCTTATAGATGGCAAGGCTTTCCTCAAAAAGGGCAATGGCCGCATCCTTGTCACCCATCTGCCGATAAGTCCCGCCCAGATTGTTGAGGAGGGACGCATATTCTGGCGAGTACCGACCGCGCTCCTTAAGAAGGGCCTTGCGAAGTCCTTCCATGACGCTGATGGATTCCTCATATAAGCCAATTTTCCGATAGAACAGACCTCTTTCGTTGGTCACACTGGCCCAATCAAGAAAGTCCCCTGCCCTTTCCAGCTTCTTCTGCCACGCTAAGAAGAACGCTTCCATCCGTTCCACCGATCCCGTTGCTATCAGGCGGTCCCGTGTTTCCCAAAACTGCTGCATTTCAGTTGTCATCGGGGATACCTCCTTTATCTATGACCTATTATAGCAAAGGCCCCGGTCCCATACTGTGCCTGTTCTATCTCTTCCTGTGCTGGAGCTCTTCTTTTTTTGCGCAAAAGATGGTGAGATTCAGCAAAAGAATGATGAGAATAGGCACATCATAAAAGAGTCTGTTTTCTTATAATAAAGCCAACAAGATAAGCCACGGACAAGTGGAAATACATAGGAGGTTACAACATGGATAACTTTACTTTTTACAGTCCAACCTACTTTGTCTTTGGGAAAGAGACGGAAAAGGAAACGGGCAAATACGTCAAAAAATACGGCGGCACAAAAGTCCTTATTCACTACGGCGGCGGAAGTGCTGTCCGTTCCGGCCTCATTGCCCGTATTGAAGCATCCCTTGATGCAGAGGGCATTGGCTACGTGGAACTGGGCGGCGTAAAAGCTTCTCCTCACGCTGATCTCATCTACAAAGGCATCGATCTTGCCAAGAAAGAAAAGGTGGATTTTATCCTCGCAGTTGGCGGCGGCTCCGTCATGGACTCGGCAAAAGGGATTGCTTTGGGCGTCCCCTATGATGGAGATTTCTGGGACTTTTACTGCGGCAAGAAGGGTCCTGTTACGGAAGCCCTTCCTGTAGGCTGCGTTGTGACCATCGCCGCTTCCGGGTCCGAGGGATCCACGGATTCCGTGGTCACCCTTGATACGGAAGATGGTCATGAATACAAACGCTGCGCTGACGGCGATATCCTGCGTCCGCTCTTTGCTATCATGAATCCAGAATTGATGATGACCCTGCCTCCTTATCAGACGGCAAGCGGCATTTCCGACATCATGGCCCACTGCATGGAACGGTATTTCTCCCATACCAAAGAATGTGAACTGACGGACCGTCTCCTTGAAGCCGTCATGCTCACCATGATCAAAGAAGCCCGCCGGGTCATGAAAGATCCGATGAACTACGACGCTCGCGCCAACATCATGTGGGCTGCCATGGTAGCCCAAAACAATTCCACCGGTGTCGGGCGCGCTCAGGATTGGGGCACCCACCACATGGACAACGAAATTGGCATCCTTTATGGAGCCAGCCACGGTGCCGGTCTTGCCCTTCTCTTCCCGTACTGGATGATGTATGCCATGAAGACTCAGGGGCCAACCCTTTTTGCCAAATACGCAAGCCGCGTCTGGGGTATTCCCATGGACTTCGAACATCCGGAACTGACTGCCATGGAAGGCATCAAGGCATTCCAGCGCTTTGTCAAGGAAGATCTGGGGATGCCGACGACCATCAGTGAACTGGGCGGCAAGGAAGAAGATATCCCCAAGATGGTGGAAAACATGTTCTACGAAGCGCCCAACCATGGGAACTTTGTCAAACTGACGCCCGAAATTGCAGCGGAAATCTACAAGATGGCCCTGTAAAAAAGCATCACACTGTACTCTCGCGTAATACCTCCTTCTAGATAAGTAAACCCTTCTACGCAAAAATGCGGACCGTATTCCCCCCCTCTCACGGTCCGCGTTTTTGCTGTTTTCTTCATTGTTACAAAAAAGCCGAGCTTCTTTTGGATAAGAAACGGGCTGTGAAACGATGCCCATGATAAGCCCATCGCTTCACAGCCCGTTTATCGTACGTAAAAAAGACCGCTATTTTTCCAGATTGATCTGGTCCCGCTTGATATGGTACTGCAGATTCTGCCGGCTCATGCCAAGTTCCCTTGCCGCAGCAGAAATATTTCCACCCGTCCGTTTGAGAGCCTGCACAAGAGCAGCCCGTTCCACGTCACGCAAGGTTTTTCGACGCAAGGGCCCTTTGTGAGTGTCCATGACTTTTGACGACGCTAACGGATCTGCGGATTTGGGCACTTCAAGGTTCACAAAATGTTCAGGCAGGCATTCCACCGTAAGAAGCGCCCGCTTTTCCGGCAAGAGGTTCATCGCATATTCGATGGCATGCTGCAGCTCCCGCACATTGCCAGGCCAATCATAATGAGCAAAGATATCGAGGACATGGGAATCAACCCCCTGCACGTTCCGTTCAAGTCTCTTATTGTAGCGGGCAATGAAACTTTGAACCAAAAGGGGAATATCTTCCTTGCGCTCCCGTAAGGGCGGGATGCGGATGCCCACGACGCCAAGACGGTAGTATAGGTCCTGACGCAGCTTATGGGAGGTAAGGGCCTCTTCAGGCGGAATATTGATATTGGAAAGAACCCTGACATCGACCTTTCGTTCCCGCGTACTGCCCACGCGCCGCACGGTCCCTTCCTGGAGTACGCGCAGGAGCTTGGGCTGAAGGTTGATGTTCATGGAATTGATCTCGTCAAGGAGCAAGGTTCCGCCGTTTGCCTGTTCAAATAGACCAGGATGGGATTCAGCCCCCGTATAGGCTCCTTTTTCCGTCCCAAAAAGCAGGCCTTCAAGCAGATTTTCTGGAATGGCCGCACAATTGATGGCAAGAAAAGGGCCCTCAGCCCGACTGCTTGCATTGTGGATGCTCTGGGCAAAAAGTTCCTTGCCGGTTCCTGTTTCTCCATAGATCATGACAGAAGAAGATGATTTTGCCACCTGTTTGCAGCGCTCGACAAGAATGCGCATGGTGCGGCTTGATGAAATGATATCCTCAAAATGGTATTTTGCATGGAGCACACTGTCATGACTTTTTTTCCCCTTGATCTGGGCATCCTGGCGGAGCAGTTCATCCTGCAATTCAAGGATCTTGCGGTGCAGGGAATCAAGCTGACTGAAGTCTTCCATGACGCTGTACGCGCCTAGGACCTGACTGTTCTTGAAAATAGGATAATTGTCCGATACAATATCGACTTCTTTTCCATTGTAGGTCTCATACTGCTGGCGCTGATTAAGATGGGGTTTCTCACTTTTTAGGACCTTTGGCAGGAGCAGACTGACATCATTTTCACTTTTGTAGACCTCATCCATGCTCCGGCCTACAACGGCCTCATTAAGCAAGCTGTCCATGCGGACGGCAGCATCATTCAAAAACAGGATCTGCTCATTTTCATCGCATAAGATAACGGACTCACTGATCCGATTGAGTATATTTTGGTACATCTCACGGTACACTTCACAGGCAGCGTCCTCAAAAACCACAAGTTCCATTCCTTCCGGAAGGTTCGTCACGGGGCCGCACTTGACGCGGCGGGCCCATTTTTGGAAGGCTAGGTGGGCAACCTGCTTTGCTTCCAAGGGACGCAGGAGGGGCAGGGCCTTTTCCGGCACCGCAGCACCGGTTGTTTGGGATAGGCCAAGGAAATTCCTGCCAAATTCATTGATTTCCACGATGGTCCTTCCCTCGCGGACCAGCATGGCCCCCCTATCGAACTGATCTAAAAAAGCCATGACCTCTTGCCACTTCATGACTGACCGAACCTCCTAACCTCATGCATGAAAAACCATTCACCACAGCCTTCGGTTTATCCTATCATATCCCAAAAATTTCCCCTCGTAAAGGGTTTCGGGCTTTCATAAAAGCTGCCATGAGACGTAAAAAGACCTGTCAAGGACAGGCCTTTTTACGCAAAACGACTTATACGTCGGAACCAATCTTAAGCACTTCACGCATGAACTTGATACTCTTTCTCATGCCTTCCAGTTCCTTTTGGCGGCCCTCTTCGAGGCTGTATCCGCTCAGCGGCAGCTCGATTTCAAGGTCGATCGTATCCAGTTCTTCCGGAGCTTCGGCGCGCAGGATCTTCATGATTTCCACAACGTCGACGTCGCCGTCACCAATGGCACAGCCCAAGGAATGAGTTCCGTCGGGGTCGGCAAAAATCTTGTTGTCACAAAAATGGACACAGTAGCAGTAAGGCGCCATTTTCTTTACGCATTCAGCAATGCCTTCGCCGAGGATGAGGGAGTTGATAGTATCGCAACAGGCACCAATCTGAGGGTGGTTGAGTTTTTTCACCATCCAGACCACTTCATCAGCAAAGAGATCGCAGTGGTTTTCAATGGCAATCTTAAGGCCATATTTTTCAATGGTAGGAATATTCTTTTGGAACTCCATGACCACGCGGCTCATCTGTTCCATTGCTTCCGGCGACATGCATGCATGGGTGAAAGGACGGGAATGGCGGATGTCCGTACTGTATTTGACGAGTTTGGCCCCCATGGCATGGGCAATTTCCAAGGATTCCTCAATGGTCGAATTGACGCGGGGATCACTCGGTGCATCAAAGGAGATATTGAGTTCCAGGTCAAGACCCCGTTTTTCCGCTTCCTTTTTCACCATTGCCAGGTGTTCCGGGCTCGTGTCGTTATCGAGGTCAACAAGAGTGATATGAAGCACCTCAATGTGTTCCTTTTTGGCAAGGTCCATGAGGTCGATGAGGGAACCGGCCTTTTCAAAAGCATAGGTCTTGCCTTCACTCTGGAAGCCCCAGCTTTCCCCGTAACCGCTCAGGTGAAGGGTATAACTGTGCATGCCGAGTTTGAACTTTCTGTTGCTGTTTTTTCCCGTAATCTTGTCCATTTTCAATTCTCCTTTGTTGTTAGTTTATCCAACAGCGTCAATGCCGTTAGCTTCCCGGAAAAGTTTGGGCGTCATTCCCGTAATGCTGTGAAAGGACCGGGTAAAGGTGGAATTGCTGCTGTAGCCGACCATGATAGCAATGTCCATCATGGAATAATGGGTCTTTAAGAGCAGTTCCTTTGCCCGTTCAATGCGGATACGCCGCAGGTAGAGGCTGGGTGAGCAGCCCGTCTGCTGTTTGAACCAATCGTTATAGTAGGTCACATTGTAGTTTTCCATTTCAGCCAGCTGGTTCACTGTAATGGGTAGGTCATAATGCTCGCTCAGGTAGCGGATACTTGGGGCTGCGCAGTTATCCATCAGTTTGCTGTAAAGGTAGCTGTAAAGATAGGATACGGAATGACTTTCAGGATTCTGGCGTAGTTCGGCCTGGATAAGGTCCACAAGCTGGGCAATTTGCCCCACCATGGAAATGACGATAGGATAGGAAAGCATGAGGCCCTCCTTTTCATCGATGATTTCTTTTGATAGGTTGATGGCAAGCAGTTTTCCCCGGTAGCTGCACTGGTGGTCCATCTTGGGCGGCACGAGGCACAGTTCCTGAGGCGTGACAGTATAGTCCGAATTGCCGATGGATAGTTCCATCGTTTCCCCCATGGGCACCAGGATTTGGGGATATTCGTGATGATGGGCACCAAAGCATTCCTGAAAGACCTCGATATCAAACTTTTGGCTTAACATACTCATTCCCCTCTCTCAAAAAAGAATCAGTAATCCGCGTACGGAAGATTATTGATGACGACGTCAAGACCCTTGACCTTGGCCGAAATCCGGTCATCAGGGGCGGCCACTTCGTCTGTTTCGGGAGCGGCTTTGAGGCGATGGCTCTTTGAAGCAAGAAGGGGTTCGCAGAGCTTCACGTTCATCATGAAGAGCCACAGCGTCGGCACGGTCATGATGAGCCCGCCAATGTTAAGAAGTCCCTTGACAGCATTCATACCGCCCGATACGACAAGAAGATAGGCTACAGCCGAAATGGCCACACCAAGAACAATCTTGAGGGTCTTCGGCGGCTCCGAATCGATTTCCTGACCATGGACACAGAGCGTTGCAAGCGCAGCCGTATTGGGGTCAGCTAGGGTGATGAAGGACAGGCATACCGTAATGAGGAAGGCGAGCTGTACGAGCTTGCCCCGCGGCATGGTGCCAAGGACCTGATAGAGGGCGGTCTGCATTCCTTCTTTTTGGATCATGGCCCACACATCAAAGGTCCCGCTCGTCTGGACAGAGATGGTCTGGCCAGCGAAGATAGCAATGAAAAGGCAGCAGAAAAGGGACGGGACAAGGATTTCCACAAGAAGAAATTCCCGCACAGTGTGCCCTTTCCCCATGCGGGCTAGGAACATGCCAATAACGGGCGCATAGATAAAGAAGGAATTCCAGAAGGTGATGGGCCATTCGTTCGGCCACTGATCGGTCGGCACCAGGGTATTGTTGTACGTGATCTTGTGCCAGAAGTTATCCATAATATCGCCAATGGCTTCGGTGCCAATTTTCCCGATGAAGACAGAATCCCCTGTTGCGACAACATAAAGCATCAGACCAAAGAAAAAGAACATGCATGCCGTAGAAACATAGGTAAGTCCTTTATTGATGCCGGTTACACAGGAAAAGATGAAAAAGCCGGCCACAATAACGGTCAGGATCAGATACATGAAAGGTCCCTGCGGAATGCCAAAGACGGCATTGATGCCTCCGCTAATCTGCATGAGGCCAGCCGCCATGGAGTTTGAGACGCCGCAGGCAACGGCATAACCGCACAGCATGTGCAGCAGGCTCGTCAAGTGACGATGTTTGCCGCCCAGCGTACGTTCCAGCATGGGCCCCATGGAAAGGGACTTTTGATAATTGAAGCACAGGAGAGCAAAGGCACAGGCCGGAATGGAATAAATGAAGTACTGGACAAAGGACCAATGGAACATGGCCTGACTGACTGCAAAAATCGCCGCGTCCCTGCTTCCCGGCAGGGCGTGGATAGCAACTGGCGGCTGCATGAAATGATAGAGCGGTTCGCCCATGGCCCAATAAAGCAGGCCGCAGCCAATGCCGCCGCAGATGGAAATGGAGTACCACTGCCAAGTCGTAAAGTCCGGTTTAGCATCAATCCCGCCAATCTTGACATCGCCCCATTTAAAAATGATGAGGACCATCCCCAAAATAACGGAAAAGACGGCAAGGAGATTGATCCACCAGCCAAAGGAATCGCCAATGAAGTAGAGCATCTTCGACATAACAAAACCGAACTTTTCCGTAAAGAAAATACCTAAGAGAATTTCTATCGTAAGAAGAAGCCCAATGACGATGAGGACTTCTTTATATAATTTTCCTTTTAATTTTTCTTCCATCGATTCATGCCTCTCTTTTTAGGTTCCAATCATTGTACGGTAATATCATAGGTTTGAAGGATCTTGCGGCAGCGATTCATCCTATCAGGCGTTGGTGTCTTGACGGATTTCATCAGATAGTCGCGGCCCAGTTTCTTATAGGTCACACTGCCCAGTGCATGATACGGTAAAAGCTGCAGATGGACCAATCTATTAAGGCTTTGGCAGAATGTGCCAATCTCGTGGAGTTCTTCCTCCGAATCGTTGACGCCAGGGATAAGGGGGGTCCGGAGAATCAGCCGGAAGGCCCCCTTCTGGCTGTCCAAAAACTTGATGTTATGAAGAATAAGGCGATTATCAGCGCCACAGTACGTTTTATGAAGGCTTGGCGTGACCGCTTTGAGGTCAACGTAGAACGTGTCAACATAAGGGACCATAGCGGCAATGGTTTCCTCTTTTCCAAAGAAACTTGTTTCAACGGCCGTGGAAATACCTTCCATCGTGGCTGCTTTCAAAAGAGCAAGAGAGAAATCAGGCTGGGCCAGGAGTTCTCCTCCGGAAAGAGTCATACCCCCTCCAGAGATGAAGTAGAACGCGGTATCCTTGCGGACTTCTTTCATGACGTCCGCGACAGTCATTTCCTTTCCATAGGACTGGCTGCCGTCCACCGTCGTTTCAACCTGGAACGCCTGACTTTCCGGCGTGGAACACCACTGACAGCGAAGCGGGCATCCTTTTAAGAAGACGACTGTCCTCATGCCATCACCATCGTGGATGGAAGATCGCTCGATGCGAAGCACCATTCCTTTTGTCTGTTCCAGCGTCATTGTTCCTCATTCCTCTCTTGTTTTAGCCTATCGATTGTCCTTAACGGGCTGATTCGGTCCAGTGGTTGATTTCCGTGCGTCCAATGATTTCATCCTGCGTTTCCTTACCGAGTTCGACAAAGAAGGCGGTGTATCCAGCCACGCGGATGAGCAGGTCGCGGTGATCGTTCGGGTGTTTCTGGGCATCAATCAAGGTCTCGCGGTCGACGCAGTTGATCTGGGCATGGTAAACACCAAGTACGCTCATGGTCTTTACCATATTCATGGCATGGGTCATACCGTTTTCGCCCTTGATAAGATCCGGTTCGAACTTCATGTTGAGCTGCGTGCCCTGGGTAAAGCGTGCATGCGGCAGGTGACTGACTGATTTCAAAAGGGCCGTCGGGCCATTGACGTCCGTACCGCCCGTAGCACCAATGCCGTCCGTAAGCGGTGTCGTTGCCTTGCGTCCGCTCGGCAGGGCTCCAACCCACTGACCAATCGGCGTATTGCCCGATACAGGCAGCATACCTAAGGTCATCTTGCCAAAGACCGTATCGTATTTTTCGAACTGGTCCGCCACATGGTTGTAGATTTCGCCGACGCAGAAGTCAGCACGCGGATCATCGTTACCGTATTTCGGTGCTTCAAGGCAGAGCTTCTGGATATCTTCATAGCCTTCAAAGTTGGCATCGAGGGCTTTGATAAGGGTATCCATGGATACTTTCTTCTCATCAAAGACAAGGTATTTTACATCGGCGATGGAGTTGATGATATCAGCCTGACCCACCGTGATAACACCGCCGCCAGCATTGTATTGGGCACCGCCGGGTTGGCTGTAGTCCTTGCCAACTTCCATACAGTGCTCATAGCTAAGGGACAGGGTCGGAACAGGGCGATAGTTCATGCTCAGGTAATCAAGGAGCTGGTTGCAGCTGACGATGACATCAACAGCATAGTCAATGTGCTTTTTCACGGCAGCAAAGAAATCATCAAAGGTCTTAAAGTTTCTCGGGTCCCCCGTGTGGATGGAGACCTGTTCTCCCGTAATGCGGCTCTTACCGTCATTCAAGGCAAATTCAACCATGGCACCCATATTGATATCGGCAATGTCCGTATATTGTTTCATCTTCCCGGACAGGTTCGTTTCTACGCAGCCGCAGGGGTTCCAGTTCCAAGCTTCACGAAGCGGGATCCCCTTGTTCTGGAGCATCTGGATCCCTACATCATTGGAGTAGATGGCCGGCATCGTAAGGCCCATGCCGATGGATTCAATGGCTTTACGGAGCAGGGAATCAGGATTCTTGGAAATGCTGTAGGTCATGGCCATGTTCGGTTCCTTGAAACGAACATCCTCCGTGGCCTGGATCATCATGTAGCTCAGTTCATTGCTGGCGTCGTTGCCATATTGGTCAATACCGCCGCAGCTCGTCTGGACCGTGATGCAGTAGCCGGCTGCATACTGGGCCGTGACTTCATCCTGGAAGAGAGACATTTCAGCCACTTTGATCCACAGGCAGTCAAGAAGTTCCTGGGCATCGTCATCCGTGAGGATTCCTGCTTCTTTGTCTTTCTTATAGTACGGATAGAGGTACTGATCGAGGCGGCCCAAGTTGTAGCTCGAAGCATTCTGTTCCATGAAGCAGGCATATTCATAAGAAATGATGCTCTGGCAGGCTTCATAGAAGGTACGGGCCGGAAATTCCGGTACGTGGCGAGTCACTTCTGCAATCTTTAAAAGTTCAGCCTTGCGGACGGGATCGTCACACTCAGCGGCCATCTTTTCAGCAAGGTCGGCATGACGATGGGCCAGCAAGATGACAGCGTCAGCAGCCCTCATTTCCGCTTTATAGAAGAAGCTCTTTTCAAGGTCGCCCGGGTTGGCATCGTCCAGTTCAGCCAGGGCGTCTTCTGCTTCCTTGCGGATTGCGGCAAGACCCTTGGTGAGGATGCGCATCCAGCCCGGCGTGTTTTCACCGTAGCCACGGACGGCTTTACGGTCGATGAAGATGGCACCGTTGGCACGCAGCCGCTTGGCATCTTCTGGAAGCATGAGATTCCAGCGGTCAAAGACGCATTTGTTTTTCCAGTAGTCCTGGACCTTTTCGGTATAGACCTTTTTGCCTTCTTCACTTAGATAGAAAGGGTCAAAAGGACGGGTGCTGATCGTATCCAGTTCCTTTGCAATGACGCCGGAAGCACTGTCCGGGTTCAGGATGCCGCAGCGAGGTTTGAAGCCCACACCGCCGACCAGCAGTTCATGAGGCTGGATATAGATATCTTTCTTGGCACACACATTGTAGTAGCCGTTAGCGCGCTGGATGATCCAAGGCTGCCCCTCCATTTCCTTGAATCCTTCCGTGAAAAACGCCGCGTCGTATACGTCCATATCAACGCGGGTATGGAGATACTGCTGACGCAATGCCTCGATTCGTTTCAAGTACTCTTTTGCCATAATAAAGCCTCCCTTTGTTTCTTACTGAAGATTGGTTTCTCATCGAAATCCTTGATTGTCTCGATTCATCTACTTTATATGTAGCAAATCTTATGCCAATTCTCATATTTTTTATTCCGTTTATCGGTGCAAAAAACCGAATTATCAGTTTACTTGCGGCTTGGCGAGACTTTTTTCCTTTCTATTTTTTCAGTTTGATCACGCTTGCAACGTCTTTACGTGGCTTTGCTTTTGCCTTCTTTTACAGTTTTTGCAGGTTTTGCATGCAAAATAATTTGCGTATCATAAGCATCAGGCATCATACTGCCCATTTATTTGCACCCTCTTGCGTTCCCTCAATGATTTTTTGGAGAAAAGGCTTCTTCCGCCTCTTTAAGGGAGCCATAGCCATAGGCATGGACCGTCGCCCGCAGGATCTCTTCGTTCAAGTTGACGTCTTTTTCCAGGCAGCCCATCAGATAGGCCTCGTAAAGGGCCAAGGTTGCTTCCGAATAGGTCAGGAGCTCTCCTTTGAGATAGCTTTCAAAGGCTGTGTCGGTGCTTCCGTCTTGGGTGATGCGCCTCCCTTTTTGGGAAAGGGCCGGATATTTTTTAGCGACTTCGTTCTGCCAGTCCACATGAATGGCAGCTATGCGCAGGACGCGTCCTTTCTTTTCATCTGTAACTTGAGGCAGCAGGTCCCGCACTTGATCATATTCCTTAGGCGAGGTCCATCTCATCATATACCCGTATTTTTCGGCAAGAAGGTTTCGTCCTTCCGCCTGGGCCGCCCTTAAATCGTTTTCATAACTTTTAAGAAGGGGTACGTTCCAGGAAAGGAACTGACTTCCCCGCATAATAAAAAAGGTTTCTCGATCGTCTTGGCAGGAAGCCCGACCTCCAATATTGTGGACTTCATCAAAAAGGGTCCATTCCCGCTCAATAATGCGCTGAATGAGTTTCATCTTTTCCATAATCTTGGTTCCTCCATGATATTGCGGCAGCGCAGCTTGTCGTCTTTAATCTTTGCCTGTACGTAAAGCGCATGCTCCGTAAGAAAGGTCCCCACTCCTTCAGGAACAAGTCCCAAATCCATCAGGGCGCGGGACAGTCTTTCCGAAATCGCTTCTATGAGGGTCATGGACCGTTCTGTGTCCTGCGTCATAAGAAGGTCTTCAAATAAGGGCAGCGTTCCATACGTTTCAGAAAGGGTACCTACGCTCCGATAAAGCCATTTATAAAAAGGCGCATAGGCGTGGTTCAAATGATGGATCAGCTGCATAGCAGAAAAGAGGAATCCACTCTTGGAAAAAGTCATGGCCCCCAGGTCCTTTCGGGCAGTGCAGCGGGGATAGTTATACTGCCCCCCTTGAGCCATATAAAATAAATCATGGGCCATCTTTGTTAGCCACACATCACGGGGGCAGGCGGTTTTGAGCCTGCGCCTTGTTTCTGTCATCGCTCCTGGTGCGTCATAAAACAGTGACCCGTTTACAGCCATGGAAAGACGCGCTTCATCGCAGTGCATCCAGTCCGCCAAAGTCTGGGGTCCTTTTTCAAATCCAGTTAAGCGCTGGAAAAAGCCTTCCATAGTAAGAACACCCACCCGCTTGGAACCACCAATATCCTGCCGCGGCGGCACGCCAAGGAAACTTTTGGGAAGGGATGCATAGAGCTGGCGGAGCCGTTCTTCCCATTGGGGTGCGTCCTTTTTCTCAAGAAAGAGCATGACGCCGGGGCCCCAATCATGATCCCGGGAAATGGCGTCATCAAAAGAAAAACATTCGGACCCTTCGCCGCAAAGACCTGCAGCAAGATAGGACAGCGCATCCGGAAGATTCATTTCAATTTTGGGCCGAACCACGTCTTCCCAAAAGCGCCGCGAAAGGACAAGTCCCTGCATCATGGCTTTTCTCCCGTAAGGCGTGACGCAAGGGTCTTCATTTTCTTTACCTTGCTGTGATTTTTGCCCCATAAAGCTTCGTAAATAGCGCCTGCCATGAGGCAGCAGGCGGCTGCCTTTTCGCGGTCCCCCATTTTTTCGTAAAGGGTGCCCCGATTTTGAAAGGTAATGCCATATTCCTCATTTTCCCCAAAAAAGCGTTTGACCCAATCCGCGGCTTCTTCAAAGTGACGGAGAGCAAGGTCATACTGACCTTTTTTGGTATAAAGGCTGCCTAGTCCGTTAAGGACCGCTCCATAATGGACACGGCCTTCTTCCGGACAGGCTTCATAGGAGAATTTAGCCATCTGATAAGCTCGCAGTGCCTCGTCGTCCTGGTCCATACCTGCGTAAAGAATGCCCAGGTTGCAGCAGGTAATGGCCCGTTCTTCAAAGCGGTCACTTACTTTCATGAGCCGTTCCAAGACCTCTTCAAGGGCAGCCGCTGCGTCTTTAGGGCGTTCCATTTCCTGATAAAGGATGGAGAGGTTATTGAGGCAGGATAAATAGGCATAGGATTCCTTCTCCCCCGCTTCAGTCAGGATCTCCATGGCCTCGTCATAAAGGCTTTTGGCGCCGCTATAATCTTTGGCCAGCCGTTTTGTGCCCGCAAGGTTAATGAGAAGCGTTGCATAGGGAACGCCCCTCGTCTCTCCCCGACCATCAAGGATTTCCTTGGCCTTCATAAAAGCGGCGTAGGACGCTTCATAATAGCTGCGGCCGCGGTAAAAGGAGCCCAGTTCATTTAAGGCTGACAACATAAGGTCGGATTCTCTCCCCTCTTTATAGGTGCTGTTTGCAATTCCCGTGAGATAGGCTTCCACACCTGCCGCGTCGCCCTTTTCGTAAAGAGCATCAAGGTGCTCATAGAATTCGTGGACCATTGTCATTTTAAGTTTTTCCTTTCTAATGAAAAGAAGGACTTCCTTCACGCCCGTCCGGCATCAAGAAAGCCCTCCAAATGGTCAGTGCCTTATGGCTGGTTGATCACACATTCTTTTTTGTGTCCGCGTCAATACGATCTTTATTGATATCCATCCAAAGGTCACAGTTCTCAATCCCCAGTTTTTCCG
The DNA here is from genome assembly GCA_900538365.1 of uncultured Acidaminococcus sp. Classification (GTDB taxonomy): domain Bacteria; phylum Bacillota; class Negativicutes; order Acidaminococcales; family Acidaminococcaceae; genus Acidaminococcus. The sequence goes on from UPXT01000006.1 coordinate 63,935, forward strand.
GATTGAAATAAGGCATTTCCACACCGGCATTACGCTGCGCAATATAGTCATCATAGACTTTCTTGACAACAGGCAGGAGCAGGAGCAAGGCGATGAGATTGAACCAGGCCATGAGGCCAAACATGACTTCACTGATGGCCCACGCCGTCGTCGCCGTTACGTTAGCCCATACGAAGAAGAAAATCGGCATCAAGATACGAATGATCCAAATTCCTGTCTTACGCAGATGGGGATGAGTATCCTTCATCAAATAAGCAAGACCTGATTCGCCTTCATAGTAGTAAGCAATACAAGTGGAATAAGCAAAGCAGGTAAGGGCAATGGCAACAAGGGAACCGCCGGCACCAAAAGCGGTCTTGGCCGCCTCCTGGACCCAAACAACACCCGCCGTGTTGGTGGCTGCCTGTTCAGCCATGACGGCTGAGCCCGAGCCAATATACATATAGGACTTTCCATCAGGTCCCAGGACGTTGAAGCAGTCCGTAACAAGGGCCATCATGCCGGAACAGAAGCAGACAAGGACGTCAACATAAACGGAAAAGGAGTTCACAAGGCCCTGGGTGGCGGGATGCGGCGTTTCTGCCGTTGCACCAGAAGGCGGCGTTTCACCAAAGCCAGCGCCGGAAGAATTGACAGCACGTTTGACGCCGTAGGAAAAAGCAGCTCCCATCATACCACCGAAGACAGCCCCCGAATCAAAAGCACTGTCAAGGACCATCCGTATGGTCGGCATAAAGGCATCGGCCTTTGCAACCATGACGTAGATGGCAAGGACCCAGTAACCAATGGTCATAAAGGGAACGATAATGGTCGAAATCTTGGCAATGCGGCGGATTCCGCCAGAAATAACAGCAAAAAGCAGGAGAGCAATGACGCCGCCTGTAACAGGCCGAGCAACGCCAAAGCTGTTTTCAAAAGCCATGGCAATATTGTTGGCGCTCGGTCCCGTTACAAGGATTGGTACGCCAACGCTGCAGAACAGGGCAAAAACAATGGCCATAAACTTGCCCAAGGCCTTATTGCGGATGCCTCGCTCCATATAGAAATAGGGACCGCCGCGGTACTGGCCGTCCTGACGGATCTTGTAGATCTGACCTAAGCTGTTTTCCGTATAGGAGACAGCCGATGTAGCAAGGGCCGTTACGAGCATCCAGAAGACTGCACCCGGTCCGCCATAGAGGATAGCTACCATGACACCGCCAATGTTGCCGACGGCAACGCTGTAGGCAACAACGGAACAGAACGTTTCAAAAGGAGACAGTCCTTCCATGGAGCCTGAGCCCGAGCGTAGGAGCTTCCATTGGAGAGGAATCTTCGAAATATTGCCAAATTTCATGGCAAAGCAGAAAACCAAAGCCGAACCAAATGTCAAGATGATCAGAGGGGTGGACCAAATCAGGTTATCTAACCACATAATGAAATCAGACATAAACTTTCCTCATTTCTTAGACAGATAGGAAAGCCGCATCTGGCAGCAAGTGGAACCTCTCGGTCCCAGGAAAGGGCGTCCTCAAGAAATTCCGTCAGCGAGGCGCTTCTTTCCCTTGTTACCAGCCGAGTTTTCCTAGAATACCATGATCTTTTTTCTCAACAGGTTCCCCGCTATCCGGGGCATCTTTAATCTCGTCCTCGTATTCATAGTCACCAGAAATGGTGCGAGGCCGCTTGCCCATGTAGCGAAGGAAGCCAATGGTAATGAACAGGCAAATAAAAGTGAGCGGAATCCCGCAGAAAGATTTGATGGTCTTGACGCCATCGATTCCACCGAGGATGACAAAGACAACAGCGATAACAGCAAAGACAATGCCCCAGAAAAGTTTCAAATAAATTGGAGCTTCCGTATTTTCATCGGCACCATGCATGGACATACTGGCCAGGGTAACGGTCATGGAGTCACACTGCGTAACAAGAGATACCGTAATGATCACAAGCATGATGACTTTAGCAATGATACCCACGGGGAGCACATCAAACATGGCAAGAGTCAATGCTTCAGCCCCTTGGGCCTTATAGATACTGTAGAAATCAAATCCATTGAAAAGCTGAGCATGAAGAATCGTGCCGCCAAAAACAGCAAACCAAACAATCCCAAAAAGGGCGGGCAAGAGCCATTCAATAACGATGAACTCGCGAAGGGTTCTTCCATAAGCAACACGAACCATAAAAAGGCCTAGAAGCGGCGTATAGGCAAACCAATCGACCCACCAGTACATATCCCAGTTCTGAGGCCACATCCCACTATTGGGATAAGGCGCCGTATTCAGGCTGTTGGCAAAAAATTCAGTTAGATAGGAACCCATGGATTCCGTGAAAAGGTTGCAAATATAAGCAGTAGGACCCGCTAAAAAGACGAACAGGAGCAACAGGAAGAAGGCTTGGACATTGCGGTTTGAAAGAAAGGTAATGCCCCGTTTCAACCCACTGATGGCTGATGCGTTGTAGCAAAGAAACATGACAAAAATGATTCCCGCATAGATAATTGGAGACGGTTTGATTCCTGCAAAAGCATTAACTGCCGTTGAAAGCTGCATGGCGCCATAGCCTAAGCCACCAGCAACAGCTCCTGTCAAGGAGAACGCGGAAATGGCATCAAAAGCAGTGGCCCACTTCGACGTAGCCACTTTTTTACCAAAAAGAGGAACCAAACAGGAACTTGTTTTAAATGTGCCTCCCATGTTTAGGATGACATAGGACAAGATAACCCCAAAGATGACGCAGCCCGCATAAGGGGTAAAGCCCCAGTGCATGAAGCAGCGCACCATACTCCACAAAACAGCGGCATTGGAACCGGGTGCAATCCCCGTACTAGGAGACGGTTCCATCGTAAAGAGCAACGGTTCTGCAGCACCCCAGAAAACGACACCGGCGCCAATTCCCGTGCAGAGGGAAATGCCAAACCACTGCATATAGGTGAACTTTGGTGTTGCATTCGGTCCGCCTAATTTAATATCTCCCATTTTGGAGCACATGATATAGATACAGAGGATGACCATGAACAAGCTGGCAATGCTTGATACCCAGCCTGTTCCCCACATGAGGTTCTTCATGACAAGCTCGTTGAGGACATGATAGAACCCTTCCGCATTGACGACGATGGCAATCAGCATGGCAATGAACAAAGAGACCGTCACCGCCATGACAGGTGTTCTCAGCTTAGTTTTTCGGGGGGGGGGGGGGGGTAGTTTTCCGGACACAATTCATTTTTACCATAACTTTCATCCTTTCCTAATACCAAAACGCTTGATTCGTCTTAGCGTAGTCCGATTCAGTTGTCAGGATACAGGGAACAATAAACTTATTCAAGTGTTTTATCACTCAGGAATGAGTACCGGGAAAGAAAAGTACGTTTTGGCATGATTTAAAGAACAGCATTACAGTAAGACTATTTTAAAAATTTTCTGTTAATTATAACTATAGACAAACGATGCCATATTCTTTTCAAAAACACTTGAATGAATTCTTACTAAAAAATAGGGAGAACCTTTCCGTTAAAAGCCCTCCCCATTTTTGCAACGCGCTAGTGGCAGCCCAAAGGGTGCCCTGCAGTCATGGATTATGCTTTCGGCGTGAATTCACCTTCGCGCAGGTACTTCTGGAGCTGAGCATCCGTCATATGGCCGATGTCGAGGTAATCCAGCGTGTACTTGCTGCCGGCTGCCAAATCGCGTTTCAGCATGGTGCTGGCAAGAAGGATCATGGAGTCGATGATCGGGGTCGGTACATTGTATTTCTTGCCGAGCTGGCTCATAAGGAAGCAGCCAACCGGAACGTCTTCCGTGATGTACCGGTTTTCCAGGTCGAACGGACCATCGCCGAAGAAGTTTTCATATTTTTCTTCATACGGTACAGCGAAGTCAGGACCCATGTATTCCTTCCCATACATGGTGGTACGGGAGAAGAAGTCTTCATAGTTTACGGTGCAAAGGTCGATGCTCATGGCCTTGGCAAGGGCTTTTTCTTCTTCCCAGAAGGCAGCCTGGACTTCAGCAATGGCCGGGCAGGCACCGAACCCATAGAGAGAGTAGTTCTTCTTTTCCTGACCCAAGACGGTGTCAAAGTTCTGCATGGTGGAAACAGCAAGAACTGTACCAGGAACGTGGATAACAGGGTTGACGTTGGACAGGTTGATGTCCATGACAGTGTTGCCTGTTACAAATCCGTGGTGGAATTCCTCTCCCTTCTTGGAGATGGTGACTTCGCCTTCTGCGTCGATGATGGCACCAAAAGCAGGAATGTAGTAAGCAGAAGCCATGAAAGCTTCATTATCTTTGGTCGGCAGGGCGCAGCCGCGAATCGTGGTGATGCGGTCTTCAACCTTGCATTCGTTGGTCGTAACGCCGCCGCGTTTCACAACACGGATACCATAAGGAGCGGTGTACCAAGAGCCAACGATGACTTTCTTAGTGCATTTCAGTTCGCGCATCAGTTTGCGGAATACGAGGGTACCGCAGTTATCCGGCAGGATGTGGATGACTTGGCCATCTTCGAGAAGAGGAATCAATTCACGGAAGATGCCTTCGTGAGCGATAGCAACAGTTGCCACGATGATGATGCCAGCGCCCTTGACAGCTTTTGCCATGTCATCGGTTGCAAGGGCAACTTTGGCCGTTCCTTTGCGAGTGTAGCCAAAGAAGCTGAACTGGTTGCCCGAAAGGATAATGCCCGTCTTTTCAATGTTCAGGAAATTCGTTTTAGCGAATCTCGGCTGATCCCAGATGCGGACTTCCTTTCCTGCAAGGGCACAGTCAGCAGCCATCGTCTTGCCGACAGCACCGCCACCCAGTACAGCAATTGGCATGTCTTTCAAATAGCTCATATCCATTTGTTCGTTCCTCCTTTATTTGGTACCGGCTCTCCGGTCCATTGGCTTGGATTTGTCTTCCTTGCCTTTTGTTGCCTTAATTATAGTGAACTTCTCTTTTGCACTCTTTGCGGAAACACGCAATTTATTTGCCAATTTTCAGGTATCGCAAAAAGGGTCCTCTCCTTTTCAAAAAGTATTCAATATAAGACGGTGAAAGGATCTGGCAATTTTTTGGGATTTTCTTTCTTTGAAGAGAGGGTGAAAAAGTGCAAAAAATATGTGATGGGGTGCAAAGCATAAAAAGGACAAAACGGATATAAATGAAGTAACAAGATACAAAGGTGGACTTTTCCGAAAGCGGCTTTCGCTTTCGCTATGAAATCCATTATCAAGGGAGGATGTATCATGACCAAAAAAATCGAAATCATGGATGGGAACCAGGCTGCGGCCTATATTTCCTACGCCTTCACCGAAGTGGCTGGGATCTACCCCATCACCCCGTCATCCCCGATGGCGGAACATGTCGATGAATGGGCGGCCAACGGTAAAAAGAACCTCTTCGGTCAGCCTGTCCACGTTGTTGAAATGCAGTCCGAAGGCGGTGCTTCCGGTACCGTTCACGGTTCCCTGCAGTCCGGCGCCCTGACGACAACCTACACGGCTTCCCAGGGGCTGCTCCTCATGATCCCGAATATGTACAAGATTGCCGGTGAAATGCTCCCTGGCGTCTTCCACGTATCGGCCCGTACCCTGAGCGCGCATGCCCTCTCCATCTTTGGAGACCATTCCGATGTCATGGCCGTACGCAATACGGGCTTTTCCATGCTGGCTTCAACGAGCCCACAAGAAGTCATGGACCTCGGTGCTGTAGCACATTTAGCAGCCATCCACTGCCGGATGCCTTTCCTGCACTTCTTCGATGGCTTCCGTACGAGTCACGAAATCCAAAAGATTGACGCCCTCGATTACGAAGACCTGAGACCTTACGTTGATTACGATGCCATCAAGGCCTTCCGCAAAAACGCCCTCAATCCGGAACATCCAGCCACCCGCGGCTGCACCGTCAACCCGGATATCTTTTTTCAGTGCCGCGAAGCCTGCAACACGCGCTTTGCCGCCATTCCGGATGCTGTTGAACACTACATGGATGTCATCAACAAACTGACAGGACGTGATTACCGTATCTTTAATTACTATGGTGCTCCTGACGCGGAACGGGTCATTGTTATCATGGGTTCCGGTGCGGAAACGGCCAAGGAAACGGTTGATTTTCTCACGGCCAAAGGCGAAAAGGTCGGTCTCCTCGTTGTCCACCTCTATCGTCCCTTCGCAGCAGACCGCTTCCTTGCAGCCATGCCGAAAACGGTCAAGAAGATTGCTGTTTTGGACCGCACGAAAGAACCAGGCGCCATGGGCGAACCGCTCTACCAAGATGTCAGCAGCCTCTACAAGGCAAGCGGTGCCGATGTCACCATCGTCGGCGGCCGTTATGGTCTTTCTTCCAAGGACACGACGCCGGATCAGATGCTTGCCGTCTATAAGAATCTTGCCCTTGACACACCAAAAAATGACTTCACCATTGGTATCGTCGATGATGTGACGAATACGAGCCTGCCCAAAGCCGAGGCCATCCACACGGCACCGGAAGGTCAGATGAGCGCTGAATTCTGGGGCATGGGTTCTGACGGGACGGTCGGTGCCAATAAAAACTCCATCAAGATCATTGGCCACACGACGGACCTCTACTGCCAAGCCTACTTCGTCTATGACTCCAAGAAATCGGGCGGTCTTACTCAGAGTCACCTGCGTTTTGGCAAAAACCCCATCCGCAGCCCGTACCTCATCCAGGCCGCAGATTTTGTTGCCTGCCATACACCGAGCTACGTGACAAAATACGATATGGTGAAGAACCTCAAAGAAGGCGGCACATTCCTTCTGAACTGCGCCTGGAGCGATGAAGACCTTGACCGGCACCTGCCTGCTTCCATGAAGCGCGCCCTTTATACCAAAAAAGCTAAGTTCTATACCATCAACGCAACGGCCATTGCTCGTTCCATCGGCCTTGGCAACCGCACCAATACGATCCTTCAAGCTGCTTTCTTTAAGCTCCTCGGCATCATTCCTGTGGAAGAAGCCGTCAAGGCCATGAAGGAAGCCATCTATAAGACCTACTTCATCAAGAAGGGCCAGGCTGTTGTCGATAAGAACTATGCCTCCATCGATCACGGCATCAACGAGCTCCACAGCGTCACCATTCCCGAAAGCTGGAAAGATGCCCAGGATGCTCCCAAACAAGACAAAGCCCCGGCCTTCATCAAGGAAGTCGTCAACGTCATGAACCGTCAGGAGGGTGAAGTTCTCCCCGTTTCGACCATGACCAAGTACGGTCTTGAAGATGGGACCTGGCCTGCTGGCACAACGAAGTACGAAAAACGCGGAGCTGCCGTGGAAGTACCTGAATGGCAGACAGCAAACTGCATCCAGTGCAACCAGTGCGCCCTCGTCTGCCCGCACGCAGCCATTCGTCCGATCCTCGTTGATGCAAAGGAACTGGCCGCTGCTCCTGCCGGTTTTGCAACAAAGAAAGCCATCGGTCCAGCCCTTGCAGCCTACGAATATCGCATGCAGGTCTCTCCGCTTGACTGCACGGGATGCGGGAGCTGCGTCAATGTCTGCCCAGCCAAAGAAAAGGCTCTCGTCATGAAGCCGCTTGAAACCCAGCTGCCTCAGGCTCCGCTGTGGGATTATGCGGTCGATACCGTTTCCATCAAGAAAGATGCTGTCAGCGATAAATCCATCAAGGCTTCCCAATTTGCCAAACCTTATTTCGAATTCTCCGGAGCCTGCGCTGGCTGCGGCGAAACGCCGTACATCAAGCTTGTAACCCAGCTGTTTGGTGATCACATGTACATCACGAACGCTTCGGGCTGTTCTTCTGCTTACGGCGGCTCCACGCCGAGCTCCCCATACTGCACGGATAAGAGAGGATTTGGACCAAGCTGGGCCATGTCCCTTTTCGAAGACAACGCCGAATATGCTTATGGCTATCTCCTCGGCCAGGATTCCATCCGCAACGAACTAAAAGATGCCGTCAAGGCACTCCTTGATAAGGGTGTTGCCACAAAAGCCTGCGAAGCCTACCTTAAGGATGCGGACAGCAAGGAACGGTCCCGCAAGGTCAGCGACGATCTTCTCGCTGCACTTGAAGGCGTCACCGAACCGGAAGCCGTCATGATCCGCGAAAACAAGGAATTTGTCGCTAAAAAGAGCGTCTGGGCCTTTGGCGGTGACGGCTGGGCCTACGATATCGGTTACGGCGGCTTGGACCACGTCCTTGCTTCCGGCAAAGACATCAATATTCTTGTCCTTGATACGGAAGTCTACTCCAACACGGGCGGTCAGTCCTCCAAGGCAACCGGTGCCGGTGCGGTCGCTAAATTCTCTGCCGGTGGTAAACCGACGGCGAAGAAGGACCTGGGCATGATGGCCATGAGCTATGGCTACGTCTATGTTGCCCAAGTGGCCATGGGCGCCGACCCGAACCAGACCCTCAAAGCCATCCGCGAAGCCGAAGCCTATAACGGTCCTTCCATCGTCATCTGCTACTGCCCTTGCATTGAACATGGCATGAAGTGCGGCATGGGGCTCAGCCAAGCCGAAGAAAAGAAAGCCGTCGAAGCTGGTTACTGGCAGCTCTACCGCTACAATCCGGAAAAAGTCGGAACGGAAGAAAATCCCTTCACCCTCGATTCGAAAGCACCGAAAGGAGATTTCCGTGCCTTCCTCATGGGCCAGAACCGCTATGCTTCCCTAAACCTCGCCTTCCCGGATAAAGCAGAAGCCTTCTATGAAAAAGCTGAAGCCGATGCCAAGAAACGTCTTGCCCGCTACGAAATCCTTGCGGGCCGCTAACAAGCCGATTCCATAACTTTCTTATAGGCCTGCCACCTTCTTGGCGGCGGGCCCCCTTTTTCTAAAGGAGGAAAATCCATCATGACACTCATGACTGCCAGTGAATACATTGAAAGCCTACGCAAACTGAAGACTCGAGTCTATATGTTTGGGGAAAAAATCGACAACTGGGTCGACCATCCCATCATTCGTCCGTCCATCAACTGCGTTGCCATGACCTATGCCCTGGCCCAGGATCCGAAATATAAGGATCTCATGACCGCAACGAGCAACCTGACGGGCCATACCATCAACCGTTTCACCCATCTGCACCAGTCCCCGGAAGACCTCATCAAGAAAGTCAAGATGCAGCGTCTTCTCGGTCAGAAAACGGCCAGCTGCTTCCAGCGCTGCGTCGGTATGGACTCCTTCAACGCCGTATACTCCACGACCTATGAAATCGACGAAAAATACGGAACCCATTACCACGAAAACTTCAAGAAGTTCCTCATCTACGTCCAGGATAAGGATCTGACCGTAGACGGCGCCATGACGGATCCTAAAGGGGACCGTTCCAAGGCGCCTCATGAACAAAAAGACCCGGACGTCTTCGTCCATGTCGTGGAACGCCGTCCTGACGGCATTGTCGTCTGCGGCGCCAAGGTCCACCAAACAGGTTCCATCAACTCCCATTGGCACATCTTCATGCCCACCATCGCCATGAAGGAAGCCGATAAGGATTGGGCCGTCAGCTTTGCCTGCCCGACCGACGCCGAAGGCCTGTACATGGTCTATGGCCGTCAGTCCTGCGATACCCGCAAGCTGGAAGACGGTGCCAACATCGATCTTGGGAACGCAAAATTCGGCGGTCAGGAAGCCCTCGTTGTCCTCGACCACGTCTTCATCCCCAATGACATGATCTTCCTTAACGGGGAAACGGAATTTGCCGGCATGATGGTTGAACGTTTTGCGGGTTACCACCGTCAGTCCTACGGTGGCTGTAAAGTCGGTGTCGGCGACGTCCTCATTGGTGCTGCTGCCCTTGCCGCTGAATATAACGGTGTTGAAAAGGCAAGCCATATCAAGGATAAACTCATTGAAATGACCCACCTTAACGAAACGCTCTTTAGCTGCGGCCTTGCCTGCTCCTGCGAAGGCTGCGCCACGAAGGCCGGGAACTACCAGATTGACCTGCTGCTTGCCAACGTCTGCAAGCAGAACGTCACCCGCTTCCCCTATGAAATCGTACGTCTTGCTGAAGACATTGCCGGCGGTATCATGGTCACCATGCCAAGCGAAAAGGACTTCAAGTCCGAAATGGTTGTCGGCAAAAATGGGGAAACCATCGGAGAAATCTGTAGGAAGTTCTTTGTGGGCCGCGATGACATCCCGACGGAAAAACGGCAGCGCATCATGCGCTTCATCGAGAACATGTGCCTTGGCAGCGCGGCTGTCGGCTACCGCACGGAATCCCTCCATGGAGCCGGTTCTCCGCAGGCCCAGCGCATCATGATTGCACGCCAGGGAAACATCGCCCAGAAGAAGGAATTTGCTAAAATCATTGCGGGAATCGTCGATAAGGATTAAAATAGTAGAATAAGCGTCGTGATACGTTTTAAATCCATTTTTAAAGCGTGACATGATCCTGCGCAAATAAGGCAGACCCGCACCTACGCCTTTGTAGGTTGGGCCTGCCTTCCCGTTGCAGGCTGTACAGTCACAAAAGGAGAGATCATGCCTAAGAAGTTTGAAATCATCCACAAAAGGGTCCTGAACCCTGAAATGAGCTCGATTTCGGTCTATGCTCCCTGGATTGCCGCCAAAGCAAAACCGGGCCAATTCATCATCCTCCGTTCGAACGAAGAAGCAGAACGGATTCCTCTCACCATTTCCAGCCATGACGACGGACTCATTACGGTCATCTTCCAGAAAGCCGGTGCAGGCACGATGGAACTGGACCTATTGAATGAAGGCGACTGCCTGGCCGATATGGCAGGTCCCCTTGGCAAACCGACCCCTGTTGAAGGCTATGGCCGTGTTGCTGTTTTAGGCGGCGGTCTTGGCTGCGCCATTGCCCTGCCGGTTGCCCGCGGTCTTCATGAGGCCGGCAACCAGGTTGATCTCATCGCTGGGTTTAGAAATGAAGAACGCGTCATTCTCCAAGATGAAATGAAGGCAGCCTGTACCGATCTTCACACCTGTACTGACGATGGTTCCTTCGGCTACCATGGCTTTGTCACCAATAAACTTGAAGAACTCATCCAAAGCGGCGTCAAGTTCAATCAAATCTTTGCCATTGGGCCCCTTCCCATGATGAAGTTTGCAACCCTCATGGCCAAGAAATATGATATTCCCTGCATGATCAGCATGTGCCCCCTTATGATCGATGGAACGGGCATGTGCGGCTGCTGCCGCGTCACCGTTGGCGGTGAAACGAAGTTTGCCTGCGTCGATGGACCGGACTTTGACGGCTATCTGGTTGACTTTGATGAAGCCATCGAACGCAACCGCACCTACCAGACCTTCGAAACAGAGCGTCGCGAGGAAGAAGCAGAACACATCTGCAATCTCACAGGGGAGGTCCGCAAATGAGTATCAACATGCAAGCTGAAAAGACGCCCATGCCGACCCAGGCACCGGACGTTAGAAACCATAATTTCAAGGAAGTAGCCCTGGGCTATACGGAAGAACAAGCCATCAACGAAGCAAAACGTTGCCTGCAGTGCAAAAAGCCGCTGTGCGTCACGGGCTGCCCTGTCGGGATTCCTATCCCCCAGTTCATCGCCAAAGTCGCTGAAGGCGATTTCCGCGGGGCCTTTGACATCATCTCTTCGGCCAACGCCCTGCCCCGCATCTCGGGCCGCGTCTGCCCTCAGGAAACGCAGTGCGAAGGAAAATGCGTCCGCGGCATCAAGAATGAACCGGTTGCCATCGGCCGCCTGGAACGTTTTGTTGCTGACTGGGCCGCTGAACACGCAGCCGACATCATCTGTGTGGATCCCCAAAATGGTCATAAAGCCGCAGTCATCGGCTCTGGCCCGGCTGGTCTTACCTGTGCCGGCGAACTCGCCCGCAAGGGGTTTGACGTGACTGTCTTTGAAGCGTTCCACGTAGCTGGCGGTGTATTGAGCTACGGTATCCCTGAATTCCGTCTGCCAAAATCCATCGTGGCTTCCCAGGTTGAAAAACTGAAGGAACTGGGCGTCAAATTTGATACGGACATGGTCATCGGCAAAGTTCTCACCATTACGGAACTCATGAAGGAACATGGCTTTGAATCCGTCTTCATTGCTTCCGGTGCTGGCCTGCCCCAGTTTATGCATATTCCCGGTGAAGGCCATGTGGGCGTCTATTCCGCCAACGAATACCTCACCCGTATCAACCTCATGAAGGCCTATGATGAAAAGAGCAGCACACCGGTCTTAAAAAGTAAGTCCGCAGCGATTGTCGGCGGCGGCAACGTGGCTATGGACGCGGCTCGCTGCGCCAAACGTCTGGGGGCCGATGTCCATATCGTCTATCGCCGCGGTGAAGCCGAACTGCCGGCACGACTTGAAGAAATCCATCACGCCAAGGAAGAAGGGATCCATTTTAACTTCCTTACGAGTCCGGTTGAAATCCGCGCCGATGAAAAAGGCCGCGTATCCTCCCTTGTCTGCCAGAAGATGGAACTAGGTGAACCTGATGCCTCGGGGCGACGCCGTCCTGTGCCCATCAAGGGCAGCGAATTTGAACTGCCAGTTGATATGGTCATTATGGCCATTGGGACCCGTCCAAACCCCATGAGCTATGATGATACGCCGAACCTTGACCGCACGAAAAAAGGTACCGTTGCTGCAAGCGACGACACCTGTGCCACGTCTGTTCCTGGCGTCTACGCCGGCGGTGATGCCGCAACCGGTGCCGCTACGGTCATCCTCGCCATGGGTGCCGGCAAGAAAGCCGCAGCTGCCATGGCAGACTATATGCTAAAAAAATAAGAATCATGAACACATAAGAAAAACAGCTGCAGAGGGTGCTCTGCAGCTATTTTTCTTCATTCAAAAAGGAGGTCCCTGAAAAGGGGACCTCCTTTTCCTTTATGGAATGGGGCACCATCAACTCAAAGTTTCATATCCCCATTCTTGACCCAGCCCAGGCGGCAGCAGCCATGATTGATCATGGGCGACAGGATGGCTGGCAGGATAAAGGAAATAAAAAGAAGCCCCAGCCAGTCAAAGGACGTAATCGTCGCTTTGGTCCCCGCTGCCATATCAGAGATCCATCCAGTAAAAACACCAATCTGCCCAACAAGACCGCAGGTCCCCATGCCAGAAGAAACGGCCGCTCCATCCATCCTCAGCTTAAAGACACAGGTTGCCAGCGGTCCCGTTATGGCGGAAGCAAGGATGGGGCCAATCCAGATGCGCGGATTCCGGACGATGTTGGGCATCTGCAGCATGGATGTGCCAAGGCCTTGGGACAGCAAGCCGCCCACACCATTTTCCCGATAGGACTGGACGGCAAAACCAATCATCTGGGCCGAGCAGCCCGCCACAGCCGCGCCGCCAGCAAGACCAGTGAGGCTCAAGGCTGCACAGATGGCAGCGGACGAAATAGGCAGGGTAAGGGCAATGCCGACAAAAACAGAAACAAGGATGCCCATAAGAAAGGGCTGCAATTCCGTAGCCCACATGATGACAGCCCCTGTCTGCATCGCAACTTGCCCTAAGGGCGGGGCCCATAAAGCTGCAAGAGTGACACCGACACCAATGGTTACAAGGGGCGTTACAAGGATATCGACTTTTGTTTCCCCAGCGACCAATTTCCCGATTTCACTTGTGACAATGGCCACAAAAAGCACCGCCAAAGGACCGCCAGCGCCGCCCAGTGCATTGGTTGCAAATCCGATAGTAAGAAGCGAATAAAGGACCAAGGGCGGACAATGCAGCGCGCGGCCAATGGCAACGGCCATGGCAGGCCCGCTCATGGCCATGGCAAGGCCGCCAACCGTATACTTGACGCCGCCTACGGTCGCGACGACAGTCTTTAACTCGCTGATATCAAAAAGAAGGCCTATAGCATTGATGATGGTCCCTATGAGCAGGGAACAAAAAAGACCTTGGGCCATGGCGCCCATGGCGTCAATGAGATATCGTTCAGTTGAGATTTCTACGTTCTTTTTCTTTAAAAATGCCTGAATCACTTTCATTTATTTTCCTCCTTTGTTCCGCACACGCCTTTTCTCTTGTATACAAGAGACGCCAAAAAAAGAATACGCTTTGGTTGATAATCTGTCAATTTACATGACAAGACAATAGTAATCTCACAAGTAAGGATGTTCCCTTCTTGTAGTTTTCCAGCTTGATTTTTTCCCTTACTGTAGGCAAAGGAAGCCATCTGCTGTCTTTTTTCATTCCGGCGTTTCTCTTTTTGACAGTGCAAAGCGCTCTTTCGTCATCAGGCGTCCATTCATCTGGGTCTTCTTTGGGGAAGCTTCTTTTCAGTGCAGAAGGAACGCTCCCTGCTGCCGAACAGGTTGCGAAAAAATATCCCCTCAACCTTCTAAGCGTAAAATGTTTCTCGGTAGGGAAAAATAGTCCTTGCAAAATAAAGGG
>UPXT01000007.1 GCA_900538365.1 uncultured Acidaminococcus sp.
AATTAAGCTGCAACACAATCTTATATGGGTCTCCCGAGAAAATGTTGACACATACAAGCGGGGCAAGCCCCTTTTTTTGCATTCCAAAGTAAGCTATACTAAGGAAAGCAATTCCATTCCATGAAAAAGAGGTCATGACCATGAAATCCTTTCGTCTTACCTTATCCGCGTTTTTTGTGGCCTTAGGGACCCTGACGGCAGGTCTATTCTACATCCCGGTCGGCATCAGCAAATGCTTTCCCATGCAGAGTCTCATCAACTGCCTGGCCGGTGTCCTGATCGGGCCCAACGGAGCCGCTATTGCAGCCTTTCTCATTGCCCTTTTGCGCAATCTGTTGGGGACCGGCTCCCTTCTGGCTTTTCCGGGAAGCATTGTCGGGGCATACCTTTCTGGCTGGTTCTTTATCCGCACAAAAAAAGAGAGTGCTTCCCTTCTAGGTGAAATCGTCGGCACAGGTCTTATTGCCGCGCTCATCGCCTCGTTCATGAGTACCTACCTCTTGGGAAAGACCGTGCCCTTTTACTTTTTTATCATTCCCTTTGGCATGAGCGCCTTAGGCGGCGCCCTGCTCGCAGGACTCATCATGAAGTCGCCCCTGATGGCAGTCGTGAAAAAAAGATTGGAAAAGTGAGCGGGTCTGTGCAGCAAAGACTCCGCCGCCCTGAGCTTTCCTTTAGCGCTGAAATCATAGAACCATAAAAGACAAAGAGAGGGCTTCGAAGAGATGATCGGCTCATTTTTTCACAGCCCTTTTCTTTTTTCATGTACAGAAAGGATGGGTATCATGCGTTTTCTCCACACATCGGACTGGCATCTGGGCCGCATCTTTCACGGCCTTCATCTTCTTGAAGATCAGGTGGCGGTCCTTGGCGAGCTTATGACCATCATTAGGGAAGAAAAGATTGATGCCCTCTTCATTGCAGGCGACATCTACGACCGCTCCGTTCCGCCTACGGAAGCCGTGCGCGCCCTTGATGAAATCCTCGGCCAGCTCATCCTGGGAGAAAAGATTCCGACCGTCATCATTGCAGGAAATCACGACAACCCTGACCGGCTCAATTTTGGCAGGGCCCTTTTTGCGTCGGAAAACCTCTTTATTACGGGGCCTGCAAGTGCCGAAACAAAACCGGTCATTCTTTCCGACAAAACTGGTCCCATCTACGCAGCCCCGCTTCCCTACTGCGAACCCCTTACGGCAACGGAACTTTCGGGAGATAAAAAGGCCACCCACGAAGCCGCCCTTTCCTGGCAGATTGCAGGAATCCTTTCGAGAATCCCGCAGAAGGCACGCAAGATTGCCTTGTCCCATGCCTTTGTCACAGGGGCGCAGGTCACCCCTGATTCTGAGCGACCCCTTGCCGCCGGCGGCTCCAGTTCGGTTGCCCTTTCCTTATATGACAGCTTCCACTATACGGCCCTGGGTCATCTCCACGCCCAGCAGCGCCTATCGGACCGGGCCTTTTACTGCGGCTCCCTCATGAAATATTCCTTTTCTGAGGTAAGCCAGAAAAAAGGGGTCATCATCGTCGACATGGACGCAGCGGGAAACGTCACGACAACCCCCCTTGCACTCACGCCGCCCCATGAACTGTCCATTCTCAAGGGGCGCTTTGAGGACCTTTTGACCCATCCCCGTCTGGAGGAAAGGGGAAATTACCTGAAGATCGTACTCACGGACAGGACACCCGTCCTTGACCCCAAAAGCCGCCTTGAAACAGTCTATCCCCATATCCTGCAGCTAGGGTATGAAGGCCTTTCCGAAAAAAAGAAGGACGATCCTGCCGAGGCGCGCAAGGGCCTTACGGAAGAAGAACTGTTTGAGCACTTTTTTGAAGCCATCCAGAAGCGGTCCATGGATGACAGGGAGCAGCGCCTCCTTGCAGCAGTCCTTGACGAAACACGGCGCGAAGGGAGGCATGCCTGATGAAACCAAGACAACTCGTAATGCAGGCCTTTGGCCCCTATGCGGACAAGGAAACCATTGATTTTTCAGTCCTTAGGGATCAACAGCTCTTTCTCATCACCGGTCCGACGGGGAGCGGCAAGACGACCATCCTTGATGCCATGACCTTTGCCCTCTATGGAACCGCCAGCGGCGACCTGCGGGAAAACCGCTCCTTACGCAGCGACTATGCGTCCCCCAAAGTGAGAACCGAAGTGCAGCTCGTCTTTACGAACCAGGACCGCACCTATGAGGTGACAAGGTCGCCGGAGCAGGAACTGGTAAAGCAGCGCGGCGAAGGAACGCGGAGCGTCCCTGCCGGAGCCAGTCTCGTTGAAATCGATGAAAAGGGAGAGCGCACGCTCCTTGCGTCAAGCTACGGTGCCGTCACAAAGGAAGTGGAGGCGATCTTAGGCTTCAAGGCGGCCCAGTTCCGCCAGCTCATGGTTCTTCCCCAAGGTGAATTCCGCCGTTTCCTCATGGCCGATTCCAAAGAACGCCGCATCATCCTAGAGACCCTCTTCAAGACCCAGGCCTACCGGAAACTGGAAGAAGCCCTCGATACCCGGGCAAAGGCCCTCAAAAAAGACTACGATGAAGCAGCCGCCAAAAAGGCCCACCTGCTGGAACAGGCCCAGACCGCGTCCTTGGAAGAACTGGTCCAGGTGCTCAGCCAAAATAAGCATCTATTGAAGGAAAAGGAAAAAGAAGCCGCCGAAATGAGTGCCGTCCTAAAAAAAGCGACGGCGGCCCTTGAAGGAGCGAAAAAGCAACAGGACCTCTTTGCGTCCTACGAAACGGTCTGTGCTCGCCGAAAGGCCCTTGAGGAAAAAGAAGGGGCCATCGAAAGTCTGAAAAAGAAACTGAAGCTGCTTGATGAGGCGCAAAAACTCCACGCTCCTTATGACAGGGCCTGGCAAAGCCTCAATCGGGCGCGTCAAGCGGAAGCCCTCGAAAAAGAAGCGGAAAAGGACTATGCGCGCGCCTTGGAAGAGGTCACGGCCCGCTCTCAAAAAGCAACCAGCACCAATACGGCCCTGCTCCAAGAAGAAGTGGCCCGGGCGCGGGAAGAACTGGCCCGCATGACGGCAGTTTCAGGCGAAATGGTCCGCCTTGCCGGAAGTCTTGAAAAGGGAAAACCCTGCCCCGTCTGCGGCTCCCTCACCCATCCCCATCCTGCTACCCAGACCCAGGAAGATAAGGCTCGTCTGCAAAAAGAGCAGCACGATCTGGAAGAAAAAATTACGGCCCTAAAAAAAGAACAGGATGCCCTTGAAAAGGCGCAAGGTGCGCTGAAAAAAGCAGCAGGCAGCCTGGAAACGGCAAAGCGGTCTGCAAAGGAAGCCGCTCACGCCCTCGACTATGACAAAGAGGCCTTCAAAAAGGCCCTTGAAGCCTCTCCTTTCCCTGACCAGCCCGCCTTCCTTGCCGCCCATCATGACCTTTCCCAAAAAGAGGCTCTCCAAGAAGAAGTGAATCGTTTCGAAGCGCAAAAAGCCAGCACGGAGGGGGAACTGAAGATTCTCCAGAAAGAAATCGCCGGCAAGGAAAAACCCCTGCTGGCGCCGTTTGAAGAAAAGGAAAAAGCAGCCCGAAGCTGCTATGAAGCCGTTGCTGCACAGCAAGGTGCACTTAGCGAGCGCATTGCCCGTGAGGAAAAGGAACTGGACACCCTGAAAAGCCTTGAAGAAAAAATCGCAAAGCTTCAGGACGACTATGGTCCCATCGGTCTTCTTGCGGCCACGGCGAAGGGACAGAACAGCGAAAACCTGTCCTTTTCGGCCTACGTCCTCCAGGCCATCCTCGACGATGTCCTCAAGGCGGCCAATCTGCGTCTTTCGGCCATCAGTGAAGGCCGTTATACCCTCTACCGCCGGGAAGGCATCCATGATGCCCGCAAGGAACAGGGCCTTGACCTTGAGATTCTTGACGCGTATACAGGACAGGCCCGGTCCGTCCATACCCTTTCCGGCGGCGAAAGTTTCTTTACCTCCCTGTCCCTTGCCCTTGGCCTTTCAGATGTCCTTGAGTCCTACGCCGGCGGGCTTCACCTAGATACCATCCTTGTCGACGAAGGCTTTGGTTCCCTTGATCCGGAAACCCTCGACAAAGCCATGAACACGTTGATGGACCTCCAAAAAG
Source organism: uncultured Acidaminococcus sp. (assembly GCA_900538365.1). GTDB lineage: Bacteria > Bacillota > Negativicutes > Acidaminococcales > Acidaminococcaceae > Acidaminococcus. The sequence continues at coordinate 4,086 of UPXT01000007.1, forward strand.
GGGGCCGCCTTGTCGGCATCATTTCCCACGTGGCAGAGCTCAAGGAACGGATTCCCGCCCAGCTCATCGTCAGAGGCGGGGTCATGGGGTCCCATGCTTCGTTTCGAGTCTAGCCCGTTTTAGGGGGTGAGGAAGGATTTCCTCTCCCCCGACTTTTTTCTTGACAAAAGGACATTGATTCGATATTATTTGTTTGCGTGTGCAAGCAATTTAAAAAACATTCATTCGTGAAGGAGGATTTTCCTATGACCACTGAATTAAGCAAGCGGCCCGTTCCTGACCGGGCCGAACGCAATGCCTTTTTCCCCTCCCCATACTCCCTGAGCGTCTATACAAGCAAGGTCACCGATTTCAAAGGCTTCGGCGACGTCACCCCCTATGAAGGCCCTGCCAAAAAGATCCTTGTTGTCGCAAGCGATGAACGTTATGTCCTTACGAAAAAAGACAATTTCTTTTCCACAGGGAACCATCCCGTTGAGACCCTGCTTCCCCTGATGCATCTTGCCCATGCGGGTTTTGAAATCGAGGTAGCTACGCTTTCCGGAAATCCCGTCAAATTGGAGCAATGGGCCATGCCGACAGAAGACAAGGCTGTCATGGCCTACTATGACAGCATCCTGCCAAAGTTCAAGGAACCTAAACGCCTGTCTGACATCATTGGCGAAGTAACAAAACCTGGGAGCTGCTATGTTGGAGCCTTCTTTCCAGGCGGCCACGCAGCCCTTGTAGGCCTTCCCTTCAGCCTCGATGTCAAGCGCGTCCTCGTGTGGGCCATGAAGGAAAACAAGGTCCTTATCTCCCTTTGTCATGGACCGGCGGCCTTCCTGGCTGCAGCCATTGATGAAAAACCGGAAGATTTTCTTTTCAAAGGTTTTGATATGGAAGTCTTCCCCGATACCCTTGACGAAGGGGCCAACCAGGACATTGGCTACATGCCGGGGCGCCTCCGCTGGCTTCTTGCCGCAAGCCTCGAAAAGCTTGGGGTCCATCTCCTCAATTCTGACATTACAGGGGCCGTCCATGTGGACCGCAACGTGATTACCGGCGACAGTCCCCTTGCCGCCAATAAGCTCGGTCTTGTGGCAGCAAAAGAGCTGGTCATCCGCATGAAGGCGTAGGCCTATGGCGAGCTTAACAGATTGGCTGTATTTCCGCTGCCGCCATGAGAAAATCAAGAAGGCCCTCGAAAAAGCCCTTTTTGAGTGCGAGCACAGTGTAAGCCTCAACGAATTCTACACCCTCTACTTTTTAAGCCAGAGTGAGGATAAGGCCCTTTCCATCCAGGACCTTGCCCAGAAAGTCGGCCTCAGTCCCAGCGCCACAAGCCGCATGCTCCAGCAGTTCGAGCACTCCTGCGGCGTCATTATGCGCACAACCTGCAGGACGGATAGGCGGTCCACCTTTATCCATCTGACGCCCCTTGGGACGGAGCGCCTTGCCATTTTCCTAAAGGCCATCAATCCTGTTCTTGAGCGCTACGATGCGGACCTTACGGCCCTTCGAAAATAACTATCGTTAAACGGCCCTGCTGGGAGATGATTCCCAACAGGGTCGTTTTATGGTACTATGTGGGATTTGCGTTAGGGGGCTTGCTTTACTGGTGTTACAGGGAGGGTAAAGAAGAAGCTTGTCCCTTCCCCCACCTTGCTTTCAGCCCAAAGCTTTCCGCCATGGCTTTGGACCAACTGACGGGCCAGGGCAAGCCCGATGCCGCTGCCGCCGCTTTGGCGGTTCCGCGAGGTTTCTCCGCGGTAGAAATATTGAAAAAGGTGGGACATTTTATCGGGCGGAACGCCGTCCCCCGTATCCCGGATTTCCGTAAGCAGATAGGCAGTTTTCCCCTCCATCTCAGTGGCTGCGGAAATTGTTAGGGAGCGCCCTTGCGGGACGTAGCGCACAGCGTTATTCAAGAGGTTATAGATGACCTGGTTCATACGGTCCCGGTCAAACAAAAGGTCCGGAAGGGATTCTTCAAGAGAAAGGGTCACGGACAGCTTTTTTTCCTCAAAAAGGGGTGCCATCATCGCGACTGCTTTTTTGAGGAGCACCGCCAGGTTTCCTTTTTCCTTATGGAGCTCCAGCTGCCCCACTTCGGCAAGGGAAAGATCTCGCAGGTTCTGGATCAGGCGTCCCATGCGCAGGGCTTCGTCCTCCATGGAAAGAAGGCGCTTCTTGTCAAAGGAAAGTACATCGTCAATCATGCCTTCAAGATTGCTGCTGATGATGGCAAGCGGCGTCCGCAGTTCATGCGCCATATTCGCAAAAAGTTGGCGTCTTCCTTTTTCCGCTTCATCCAGGGCGCTGGCCATCTCATTGAAGGTCTCTGTAAGCAGCCCGACTTCGTCATCAAAATGAACGGGAACGTGCTGGTCATAGCGGCCCCTCTTGATGGCCCGAGCCGCCTGCGTAAGGTCCTTGAGGGGGCGCAGGGTTTCCCGCACCATCAGAAAACAAATCAAGGCACTTAATAGGGCCATGCCAAGGCCCAGCCAAAAAAGGCTGTTATGGACGGAGGACAGATAGACGGTTTCAGCCGGTCCGTGCATCATGCCGTGCATGCCGCGCATCCCCCGCCCCTGCCCCATCATATGGGATGAATTATAAAGGTATTGGGAAAAATGGGCATCCATCTGGAACTTCGTAAGAAGCGTCATGGCGCCAATGGTCATAAGGAGCAGGACAAGGACCATGACGGTCAAACGAAACGCAAGGCTGTTTTTATGCTTCATGACGCGCCCCCAGGAATTTATAGCCAACTCCGTAGACGGTTACAATATAGATTGGTTGGGACGGATCCGGTTCAAGCTTCTTTCTGAGGTTCCGGATGTGGGTATCGATGGTCCGTTCCGCGCCTTCGTAATAGACGCCGCCCATGGCCTTTTCCAAGAGCTGCATGCGGCTAAAGACCCTATCCGGTGCAGAGGCCAGGATGTCAAGCAGGCTGAATTCGGTCGGCGTAAGAGAAATCCACGCCTTTTTCCGGCGTACTTCAAAGCGTTCCTTATCAATGAACAGGTCCCGGATTTCGTAGGAAGCAGACTGGTTCAGGACTTGTCCTCGGCGGCGCCGGAGGAAGCTTTTTACGCGGGCAATCAGCTCCCGCACATGAAAAGGCTTCACCACGTAATCATCAGCTCCCAAATGGAGGCCGACGAGCCGGTCGGCTTCATCGTCCTTGGCAGAAAGGAAAATGATGGGAATATCCGTAAACTGCCGTGCCCTGCGGCAGACTTCAAAGCCATCGATGCCGGGCATCATGATGTCAAGGACCATGATATCAGGATGATCTTCCTTGAGGCGCTTGAGGGCTTCCGCCCCATCACGGGCCAGATAGACCGTAAATTGTTCGTCCTTGAAATAGGATAGAAGAACGCTGAGAAGTTTTTCATCATCGTCAGCAATGAGTATGGAACTTGCAGGCATCGTGCCACCTCCTTCAGTGCCTGTAATGATAGCATAGGACGGGGAAAAAGAAAATGGCCCTTTCCTCACAAGCCTGGAGGAAAGGGTCCATTCCCAAAGGAATCAGTTGTTGTTTTGGTTCTGGTACTGCCAACCCGGGCAGCCGCCATAGTTTCCATTGCCGCCGCGATAACCGCCCCAACAATAGGGAGCGCGTTCATTCTGCGCCGTGTTGGTTGCTGGCGCTGGACTTTCTGCAGCAAGGACACTATAGGTCGGAATGGCAAAGAGGGCCAGAAGAGCCAGGATCATGATTTTTTTCATCGCTTCCATCTCCTTTCTGCTTCTCCTATAATGTAGCAGATGTCCCTGCTAAAGGGGTGGAGAAAATGTGAAGATAATATCAAGATGGCCTAACTGGAAACAAGGGACCATGAAAAAACGATATCCTCGTTTTTCCATGGTCCTTTGGCCTTAATGATTTTTGGCAATGATCTTAAAGAGCGTCCCCACAACGATGATGGACAGCGAAAGAAGAAGGACGGTCCCCCACTCGCCTAAGGTAAGCGGAACGACCCGCAGCACACGGCCGCCCACATAGGTCATGATGACCTGGATGAGGATGATCATGACGTTGATTTCGATGAAGCCCTGGTTCTTTGTGATATGATCGAAAAGATTGACGGAATCAACCCGCACATTGAACGCATTCATAACGGCAAGGAACACATAGGTGCAGAAAAATCCCGTATAAAGAGGCAGTGCTTCAGTCTGGGGCCGGAAAAGATCCGTCAAGGGGCCCCACAAAAAGAGCAGCAGACTGAGGAGGGTCGTATAGGCCCCGCCCAGGATGATCTTGGTCAGCATGGTCGAGCTGACAATGGGCGCGCTCCGCTCCTTGGGCGCTTCCTCAAGATACCGATCAAGAGCTGGCTCGCCGCCAAAAGCAAGGGCCGCCAAGGTATCCATGATGAGGTTGATCCAAAGGATCTGGATGATGGTCAGCGGCTTTTCGATTCCTAGGAAGGGCGCCAGCAGGTTGATGGCAACAGCCGAGAAGTTGATGCTCAGCTGGAAGACAATGAAGCGGCAGATGGAGTTGTAGATGGTCCGTCCATAAAGGATGGCCTGCTTAATGGATAAGAAGTTATCGTCAAGGATTACGATGTCGCCGGCTTCTTTGGCAACTTCCGTGCCGCTGCCCATGGCAAAGCCTACATCGGCTTTTTTAAGGGCCGGTGAATCGTTGACGCCGTCGCCGGTCATACCCACGACAAGGCCCATTTCCTGTCCAATACGGACAAGGCGGGATTTATCCATCGGAAGGGCGCGAGCCACGACACGCAGATGGCGAAGGGATTCCCGTACCTGTTGGTCAGAAAGACGGGAAAGTTCGTCACTGGTCCAGACAATGTCGGTGGCTTCCTTGAGGATGCCGGCATCGCGGGCAATGGCCATGGCCGTTTCCCGGCGGTCACCGGTGATCATGACAACCTGGACGCCGGCACGCTGGACTTCCTTGATGGCCTTCACGGCTTCTGGACGGACATCGTCACGGATACCGACGATGCCGACGAGGATCAGTCCGTTTTGAGGGACCTTTTCACCGGCAATCACTCCTTCACGGATGAAAAGGCCCAACATGCGGATGGAATCCTTGGCATAGCCAACCATGGTTTCATCTAGGGATTTTTTCATGTCCCCAGTAAGGACGGCTTTCTTTCCTTCCGCGTCAAGATACTGGTCAGCAGCAGGAAGAAGTTTTTCCGGAGCCCCTTTGACAAGGCACAGATCATAGGCACCCGTCACATGGGCCCAGGAATATTTATTGGTGCTGTTAAAAGGCACAAAATGGGTCCGTGTCACGCCAAGATCCGTCTTATAGCCTTCCATATAGGCGCTCAGGGCTGTTTCCGTCATGTTGCCGCCAATGATCTTGCCCTCATCGTTGACAGCAGCTGACGTATTGATGACACAGTTGGCATAAGTGGCCTTGCGGAGCGTTTCCGGAAGGGATTTGAATTCCGTGTAGACCGTACCATCGCCGGCAAGAAACGTGACAACGGTCAATTTTCCTTTGGTAATGGTTCCTGTCTTATCGGTAAAAAGCAGGTTCAGACTGCCCGCCGTTTCGATTCCGACAAGTTTGCGGACAAGGACGTTGTCCCGGAGCATCTTGCGCATGTTGAGACTCGAAACAAGGGCAACCATAAGGGGAAGCCCTTCTGGAACGGCCATGACGATGATGATGACGCCGAGGATGACGGCCTGGACCAGGTCTTGGACAAGGGCACCGCCGCTGCTTAAGTATGCGCCAAGGCTCGGAGCCTGCAGCATCTTATGGATCATGACAGCAAGAGCAATGAAGACACCGCCCAGATACCCGATGCGGCTGATGACGGCAGCCAGGATGCGCAGTTTGTGCTTGAGCGGGCTTTCCCGTTCGTTATCCTTGAGTTCCTGCGTCAGTTTTCCATAAACAGACAGGTCCCCAATGCAGTCAGCCCGCATGATGCCTTCGCCTTCAAGGACGACAGAACCGCGGTAGATGGCATAAGTCTGGAGAAAATCGACTTTCTCCGGATCAAGGGCAAGGGCAGGATCCCCCGGCTTTTTGGGTGCTTCTTCACTTTCCCCGTTCAGGACGGACTGATCCACCTTGAGAGCGCCGGCAAGCATGACCCCATCAGCAGGGACCTTATCCCCAGCTTGGAGAATGATGGCATCTCCCTTTACGATATCGGCAATGCTCACTTCCTGGGGCTCCCCATCCCGATAGACTTTGCAGAAAATCCGGGAGGCTTCTTCCTGGAGTTTCTGGAAGGCGTTTTCGTTGGCATATTCCGAATAGGTGCTGACAAGGGTCGCCAGAAGGATGGCGAGAAAGATCCCCACCGTTTCCAGCCAGTCTCCATGTCCCGTATAGACAAAGATGATATTAATGACAAGGGCGGCCGTGAGGATCCGGATCATGGGATCTTTGAGGTTAGCGGCAAACTTTTGCCAGAATGTCTCCTTAGGAGGACGGGACAGCTCATTGCGGCCATATTGGGCACGCGAGGCTTCTGCTTCCTGAGTGGTCAGACCATACTTTTGCGACAAGGCAGCATCGCTCCTTTCTCTATATTATTTGATTATATCATGTTTCAAGGCATAACGGGGATATTCAAAAAAAAGTTTACAAATTCTATACAAAAACAAAAAGACCGATGGAAGAAACGTTCCATCGGCCTTAGCAAAGGATGCCTACCGGATGAGGTAAGGCAGGGAAATCTTGGCAAGTCCCAAGAAGATGAAGAACCCGCACACATCCGTAAAGGTCGTAATGAAAATGCTCGAGGCAACAGCAGGATCGGCATGACAGGCCTTGAGAACCACGGGAATGACAAAACCGACAAAAGCCGCAATCATCATGTTGGCCACCATAGCCACAAGGATGATGATCCCCAAATAGGGATTGCCATACATATAGGAAACGACAAGTGCCGCGAGGACGCCGCAGACCATGCCATTCATAAAACCTACGAAAATGCTTTTCAGGATGCGTTTTTCATTGCCATGGAGCTTGATGTCCCCAATGGCGATGCCGCGGATGACCACAGCCAGTGTCTGGGTGGCCGCGTTCCCGCCCATACCGGCCACAATGGGCATGGAAGCAGCCAGGGCCACGACTTGGGAAATGGTATCCTCAAACATGGAAACCGTAGCGGACGCCAAAAAGGCCGTCACAAGATTGACAAGGAGCCAGGGCAGCCGCATATGGACCGATTCCAGGGCGGAACTGTCTACATCTTCTTCTTTGTTGACACCGCCCAATTTGAGCATGTCTTCCGTGTTTTCTTCTTCAATGACGTCAATGATATCATCGACGGTGATGATGCCGATAATGCCCATCCGTTTATTGACAACAGGAATGGCGTGCAGGTCGTACTTGGAAACAAGGCGGGCAACGTCTTCCTGGTCTGTTTCCGGTTCAACGGAAATCACATTGTCTTCCATGATGTCCTGCAGGGTATCATAGTTTTGGGCGACAAGAAGCTCCCGCAGGGAAACCGTCCCAACAAGCTGCTTCTTTTCGTTAGTAATATAAAGGATATTGATTTCTTCTGTTTTGGGGGCGATTTCCTTGACTTTTTCCAGGGCTTGGCTCACCGTCAGGGTATTGCGCATGGAAATGAATTCCGTCGTCATGATCCCGCCGGCACTCGTTTCCGAATAACCGAGGAGGTTCCTGATGACCGTCTGGTCACCGCTTTTCATGAGCTTAAGCAATTCCTTACGGCGGTTGACAGGCATATTGCCCAGGATATCGACGATATCGTCCTTTGACATGAACTGGAAGACAGCAAGGATGCGGTCCAGATCAAGGAGCTTCATGATCCGTACCTGCAGGTCCTCTTCAGCCTGTTCCACGATCTCAGCCAGCTGCTCGGCCGTGACCAGACTGTTCAGAAAGAGGATATCGCTGTCAGAGACCTCTTCAAGGGCAATGGCAACGTCTATAGGGTGGGCTTCCTCCAATAAGGTTGTTACCGCGTCACGATCCTTACGGTCAAGGGCTGCCGTGAGGTCGTTTTCCACTTGCTCTTCCAAAAGTTCCTGATTGGCTTCATTTTGAGCCGCGACTTCTGAACCCATTTCTTTATCCTTCTCCATCCCTGAAGTGCCTCCCTTTCCTCGATATTCTGCTGGGAAAATGCCTTTCCCTCTGCCGTCCAGTACAGCTTTTATTTAGTGGCTCTCAGCGTTTTCCAAGAACCACGGTATCTGACACGAGCCACCCCACGGCTCCGTCAAAGCGGATGACAAGATTATAGGTCTTGCCCTCTGTTTCATTGCGACTCTGATTGATGGGCACAAAAAGCGTGCCTTTGGGATAGTACCCCATCACAAGCGCGTCCTTATTCGGTTCGGCAAGGAGCACGGCATTATCCTGGGTCGTCATCATGACAATGCGGGACTGATGGTAGCGCTGCTCCGTCGTCAGTGCCGCCGCTTCAAGCCGGGGAAGAAACGTGCTTCCGATAACGGTAAAAAGTGCCGTAAGCGCCATGATCATACGTTGTTTCATCGCGGTTTTCCTTCTTTCCTAGACAACCTGAAATAGGTAAAATTTAAGATAGTCCGTTTCGGGCACATTATACAAAATGGGATGATCCGGTGCCTGCTGACGGGCCTCGATCTGACGCAGGCTCACATGGGCGTCGCGGGCCGCTTCATGGAGCATCTTCACAAAAAGGGCATCATCCATGAAATGGGAACACGAGCAAGTTGCCAGATACCCACCTCGAGGCAGCAGTTTCATGGCCTTGAGGTTGATTTCCTTGTAGCCACGGAAGGCGCTGTGCACGGTGGAACTTGACTTTGTAAAGGCGGGCGGATCAAGGATGATGAAATCATACGGGGCATGGCCCTGCTCCTTGAGTTCGGTCAAAAGCTCAAAGACATTGGCTTCCTGGGTCTTTACGACATCAGTCAATTGATTGCGGAGGATATTTTGCTGGGCCGTCTTGAGGGCCTCAGCGGAAATATCAACAGCCGTTACGGAAGCGGCGCCGCCGCTGGCTGCATTCAAGGCAAAAGCCCCGGTATGGGTAAAGCAGTCAAGGACATGCTTGCCTTTGGCAATCCGCGCTACGGCCTGCCGGTTATATTTTTGGTCAAGGAAAAAACCTGTTTTCTGTCCATTGACCACGTCAACCGTATAGGAAAGGCCATTTTCAAAAATGACGGGCATCAGGTCATTTTCCGTCAGTTCATTTTCCGGGATTTGGGCAATTCCCTTATTTTCGCTCATGCCTTCCAGTTCACGGATCTTGACATCATTGCGTTCATAAACGCCTTTGACGCGCTCGCCCATTTCCCGCAGGACGCGCAGGATAAGGGAAAAAATCAGGTTTTTGTGGCGTTCCATCCCAAGGGACAGGACCTGGGCAACGAGAACGTCGTCAAAGCGGTCCACCGTCAGTCCAGGAAAGCCATCGGCTTCGCCAAAAATCAGGCGGCAGCAGGTAAAATCCGCACCGGGCATGACGGTCTTACGGTACTCCACCGCATAGCGGACGCGGCGCTCAAAAAAGGCCTCGTCAAAGCGGTCATTGGCATTATAGGAAAGGATGCGAACCCTGATCTTGGAATGGTCGTTGTAAAAACCGGTGCCGATGTATTTGCCCTTTTCGCTGACAACATCGACAAGGCTGCCATTTTCCGGTTTCTCCGATTCCTTGAGGACTTCTCCCTCAAAGACCCAAGGATGACCCAGACGGGCCCGATTTTCGCCTTTTTTGGTGATTGTGATCTGAATGAAATTGCGCATGGCTTTTTATCCTTCGTTTTTCTTGAATTACTTCCCTATTGTAACATATGAATCGGAGGGATTAAATAAAAATCTCGTAAAAACATGGCCCATAAAAAAGAAATCGCTTCTTTCTGCCCGCTTTAAAAAGTTCCCAGACCCTGGGGGAAAAAGAAAGCGCCCGTTCATTTGCAGTCACGCGTGTTTATCAGATATAATAGGAAGGAAATTCTGCATCGATCACGTTAAAGGCAGGCGATTCCCGCAATGGCTCAGGCAAAAACAATGACAAAAGATATGACCCAGGGCAGCATTCCCAAGCTGCTCCTTGAATTTGCCCTCCCCTTGATGGTTGGCAACATCTTCCAAATGCTCTACAATACGGTCGACTCCATCGTCGTAGGCAACTTTGTCGGAACAAACGCCCTGGCAGCTGTCAGTTCCACAACGATGGTCACCAATATGTCGGTCTTCTTTTTTAATGGATTTTCCATCGGAGCTACCGTCATCATCGGAAAATATTTTGGTGCCGGCGACCATAAAAAGCTCCACCGTGCCGTAGAAACGACCATGGCCGCAACCTTTTTGCTCTGCCTGCTGTTTACGGTCTTCTTTCTTTCCGCCAACGATTTCATGCTGGCCTTTATGAAAACCCCACCCGATGTTTTTGGGGAAGCCTCCCTGTATCTCAGGATCTACTTTGCCGGCGTGACAGGACTGCTCCTTTATAACATGGGAAGCGGCATCCTCCGCGCCGTAGGAGACACCAAACGGCCCCTATATTTTCTGGTCCTCACGAGCGTCCTCAACATCATCTTGGACCTGGTTTTCGTGCTCCAGTTCCATATGGGCATTGCCGGCGTTGCCTACGCGACCATCCTTGCCCAATTCATTTCAGCAGGGGCGACCATGGCGGTCCTTATCCGTACGGATGACATCTACTGTTTCCGCTTTGGGGATCTCTGCCTGGATCGGGGAATCCTTAAGGAAATCTTCTGTGTGGGCCTTCCCGCCGCCATCCAAAGCGTCATCACCTCTTTTTCCAATATTTTTGTTCAGTCCTATATCAACTTTTTTGGTCCCACCATCATGGCCGGCTGGGGCTGCTACAACAAGATTGACCAATTCGTCATGCTCCCCGTCCAGTCCATGGCCATGGCCTCCACCACCTTTGTGGCCCAAAATGTCGGCGCCAAAAAAGACAAGAGAGCCGATGAAGGCACTGTTTCTTCCATTGTACTGAGCCTTGGCATTGTCGGCGTCATAACGACCCTTCTCGTAATATTTGCCGATACGGCCCTGCGCCTTTTTACAAGCGACGAAGGCGTTATCCTGTCCGGAGTCGGCTTTATCCACGTAAACCTCTTTTTTATGCTCTTTAACTGCGTGAACCAGGTCCTTGCCGGGGCCCTCCGCGGCCGCGGGGACTCTGTTGCCCCAATGGCCATCATGCTCTTTTCCTTTGTCCTCATCCGCCAGATCTACCTTTTTGTCATGAGCCGCTTCATCAGCAATACGCCCCTAACCATGGGCTTTGGCTACCCTGTGGGCTGGATGACCTGCTGCCTACTTGAAGTCGCTTATTTTTATTTGTTTTGGAAGCATCGGCCGAGGTAAAAGGCCTTCTTTATTTTTTACTCAGCTCAAAAATCGGGCTGAGTTGATGCCAAGGCTGTCGATCAAAAAGATTGCAGGCCAGATGCTGTGGTGCGTTGGTGCTGTGATGCTAAAAGACGGGAAGGGAAAAACAAGACGAACCTTTCTGCATTGCCTTGGTAAGGCGGAACGGTTTTCGCCGTCTCAAAAGCGGGAATATAAAGGCAGAAAGACATAGAAGTCAAAACGAGGGTAAAGCATAAGACCATGAAACAAGCCCCCAAACCGAATGAAATCCTAGGTTCGGTTGAGGGCTCTTAGTGTTGATTTGATTTTTGTGAGAAGGGAATCTTATAAAATATAAGGAAACGATAATGGAGGAGACGACCGGCGTTCAGCTTTTCCCTTAGTGCCCGATGCAGCGCATCAATCTGCTTTGGTAAGGCAGATTGCATTTAACAACCCTAAGGCGGAAGACTCGAAAGCCTAAGACCAAAAAGCAGCAATCAGAAGGAAATTACTGAGTCTTGGACCTCTTCGGCTGATAAAAACGGGAAAGGTTCAAGACTTCCGTGAGCATCGAATCCACTCAGCAAACCGTCATTCATCCCTGCCCTAAGAGGAAGGTGTCTTCTGGCGATTTAAGATAAAAGGCTGGAAAGAAAGGCAGCATCCTTTCTTTCCAGCCTACTTTTAGTTAGAAGCGGTCTGCCAGCCTGTATCCCTTTCCCATGAGGAAGGTCTCCGTTTCCGCTTCATCGGTCTGCATCACCACAATGGGGCTTGAGGTCTTGCGGTCAAAGGAGATATAAAGATAACGGATATTGACATTGGCCTGATTGAGGCTCTCCAAAATCTTGTTCAAGGTCCCTGGTGCGTCAGAAGCCATATCGACAGCAATGACAAAATCGATGCGGCACTGGTAGCCAGCCTTCTTGAGCAGATCCTTGGCCTTATCTGCATCATCTACGATAAGGCGGACAATGCCAAATTCCGCACTGTCTGTTGCCAGCATGGTATAGATATTGATCCCGCCTTTTGCCAATTCGTCCGTCATCCTGCCCAAGGCCCCCTTGGCATTGGCGGCAAAAATAGAAATTTGTTTCAGCATGGATATACGCTCCCTTCTCAGCCTTGGACGCGACCGGCCAGTTCCTTGATGAGGGCTTCCGTCTTTTCCCAGCCCAGGCAGGGATCAGTGATGGATTTTCCGTAGACACCCTCTTCAATGGACTGACTGCCATCTTCCAAATAACTTTCAATCATGATTCCTTTGACCAGCTTCCTTAACTCCGGGTTCATATGGCGGCTGTACAGGACATCATTGGCAATGCGGATCTGTTCCAAGAATTTTTTCCCCGAGTTGGCATGGTTGGCATCGATGATGACTGCCGGATGGGAAAGGCCCCGCTTCCCATAGGATTCATGGAGACGGACCAGGTCTTCATAATGGTAGTTAGGCAGGCTCCGGCCAAACTGGTCCACGTAGCCGCGCAGAATGGCGTGAGCAAACCGATTGCCCTTGGTCCTCACTTCCCAGCCCCGGAAAAGGAACTGCTGCTCATGCTGGGCCGCCGCAATGGAGTTGAGCATCACGGAAATATCCCCACTGGTGGGATTCTTCATTCCTACAGGAATGCCCACACCGCTTGCCATCATGCGATGCAGCTGATCTTCGACAGAACGGGCCCCAATGGCAGCATAGGAAATAAGGTCCGACAGATAGCGATGATTTTCCGGGTAAAGGATCTCTTCGGCACAAGTAAAGCCGGTTTCCCGGATAACCCGTTCATGCATCTTCCGGCACGCAAGGATTCCCTTGAGCATATCCTCCTCACCGTGAGGATCGGGCTGATGGAGCATGCCTTTATAGCCAACACCAATGGTGCGCGGTTTGTTGGTATAGACGCGGGGAATGATGAAAAGTGTCTCCTTGACCTCTTCTTGAACGCGGGCAAGGCGCGTGCAATATTCGGTGACCGCGTCCTCGTTATCAGCAGAGCAGGGTCCAATGATAAGAAGGAACCGTTCATCCTTTCCTGTGAGGATATCCCGAATTTCCTGATCCCGCCGCATTTTGATCTGATAAAGGCCCAGATCCACAGGATGCTCCATTTTAAGCTCCTGCGGTGACGGCAATTTACGGATAAACTCCATTTCAAGTTCCATAGAAAGCCTCCCCTGAAAAAGTTGGTCGTATTATACCACATCTATGAAAATGATTCATGAATCTGCCCATAAAAGGCGATTTGCCCGTACTCCCTAGCCCGAGGTTGTAACCATTGTTCCAAAAAAAGTCACCCCCACTGCGGATTGGTTCCGCAATGAGGGTGTACCCTTTTGCACCATGAGGCCTTGATTCGGTCTTAGAAAGCCGGGATTACGGCCCCTTTATACTTTTCTTCGATGAATTTCTTGACTTCCGGGCTCGTCAGGGCCTTTTTCAGGGCCTGGATTTCCTTGCGGTTTTCATCGCCCTTTCGAACAGCAACAATATTGGCATAAGGAGAATCCTTCGGTTCGATGAACAGGGCGTCCTTCGTCGGGTTCAGCTTGGCTTCCATGGCAAAGTTGGAGTTGATGACGGCAAGATCCACATCATCTAAGGTGCGGGGCAGCATAGCAGCTTCCGCTTCGGTGATCTTGAGGTTCTTCGGGTTCTCCACGATATCCCCGACCGTTGCCGCAATGCCGACGCCATCTTTTAACTTGATGAGGCCTGCTTTAGCAAGGATATTGAGGGCACGGCCGCCGTTGGTTGGGTCGTTCGGGATGGCGACTTTGGCTCCATCGGGAACGTTCTTGATGTCTTTCAGTTTCTTGGAATAGACCCCCATCGGTTCGATATGGACAGCAACAAGGTTCACCAGATCAAGTTTGCGGTCAGCAGCAAACTTTTTCAGATAAGGTTCATGCTGGAAGAAGTTTGCGTCAATTTCCTTATCATTCAGGCTAAGGTTTGGCTTGACGTAATCCGTAAATTCAATGATCTGGAGATCGATGCCCTCTTTAGCAAGGAGCGGTTTGATCTCGTTTAGGATTTCCGCATGTGGAACCGGCGTGGCACCGACTTTCATCACGACTTTCTTGTCGCTGCCTTGAGCAGCTTCTTTCTTCTCACCGCCGCAGCCGGCAGCAAGAACGCCGAGGGCGAGGAGGCCAGCGAGGGCCCAAACTGTTTTCTTCATAGTCATCAACATCCTTTCAGAGGACCCCGTCTGGGGCTTTATCTGCGTTATGATGTGATTATACCGTTATGCATGGAAAGGCACAAATATATAAAAGTTATGTCTTGTTATGCGTTCCAGTTATGGTTAACCCGTTCAGCCGCTTCCTTCTCAATATCCTCTGCCTTCCGCTGCAGGCGGGCAATACCCGAATCCATGGCCACTTTTGCCACAGCCCCGGCAATGGCAGGTACGATACGGCGGTCAAATGCTCCGGGGACAACATAGTCCTCACGCAGTTCATCCTCAGGAATGAGACCTGAAATGGCATGGACAGCAGCGACCTTCATCTCTTCCGTAATGGCAGAGGCGCGGACAGCCAGGGCTCCGCGGAAAATGCCAGGGAAGACGCAGACATTATTGACCTGGTTCGGGGCATCGCTGCGGCCCGTTCCAGCCACAAGGACGCCAGCTGCCTTGGCTTCTTCGTAGGTCGTTTCGGGAACGGGGTTTGCAAGGGCCAGGACAACGGCTTTGGGGGCCATGCTTTCCATGATTTCCTTCGTGAAAAGGCGCGGTCCTGATACGCCGATAAGGACGTCTGCCCCCTTGGCGGCACCGGCAAGGTTTCCTTTATAATGGGCCTGATTGGTGACGCTTGCCAGGTACTTTGTTGCCATATCCATTTCCCCGGGACGGCCCTCATAGACCGCGCCGTCAATATCGATCATCGTCAGGTCGTTTACGCCCAAGCGATAGAGCAGCTTGCCAATGGCAGAGCCCGCAGCGCCGCAGCCGTTCACCACGACCTTGACCTTTGTAATGTCCTTTTTGGCAAAGCGCAGGGCGCCAAGGACAGCAGCGCAGGCAATGATGGCAGTTCCGTGCTGGTCATCATGGAAAACCGGGATGGAGCAGCGTTTGATAAGCTCATTTTCAATCCAGTAGCATTTTGGCGAGGCAATGTCTTCTAAGTTGATGCCGCCAAAAGAAGGCTGGAGTTTCGTGACAATGTTCACGAATTCTTCCGGATCTTTGGTGTCAATACAGATGGGGACAGAATCAATATCACCAAATTTTTTATAGAGAACGGATTTGCCTTCCATGACTGGCATGGCCGCTTCCGGACCAATGTCCCCCAACCCCAGGACGCGGGTCCCATCACTGATGACGGCGACCATATTGCCCCGGCAGGTGTATTCAAAGGAAAGGTCGGGGTTTTCCTTGATCTTGCGGCACGGCTCGGCAACGCCCGGCGTATAGGCAAGGGCAAGATCATGGCCATTTTCAAGAGGCGCCTTGCAGCGCACTTCCAGCTTTCCATGGAATTTCTTGTGAAGCGCCAGGGCTTCGGCATTGATTTTTTCCGTATCTGCCATAAGGGATTCCTCCTTTTTCCAAGGGCCTAAGGCCTCTTGCAATAAAAGGGCCCAAGGCCCTTTCTGATTCAGTGGTTATTTGGCAAGTTCCCGCACTTCAAAGAAGGGGGCCCTGCCCTTTTCGAGGGTCAGGATACCGTAGGTCGGTACGCCGCCCCGCGGTTTGGCTGCACTGCCGGGGTTGATGACAAGGATTCCGTCAATCACTTCATTGACGGGGATATGGATATGGCCAAAGACAACAACCTGGGCGTTTTTTTCCTGTCCCCAGTAGATGAGATTATCCCAGCGGGAACGGGACACATAGCGGTTTCCATGCACCATGGCAAGGGTCGTTCCTTCGATCTTTGTGACAAGTTCCACAGGGCCCCTATCCTCATAGACGTCGCAATTTCCGCAGACAGCATAGACGGGCACACCGGTCTTTGCTTCCAGATAGGGCGCATCCTGACTGCAGTCACCGGCATGAAGCCAGAGATCGACCTTTCCCGCGTCAAGGATGACGCGGTCCATGGCCTTTTTGACGCCATGGGTATCACTGATGACTCCAATCCTCATTTCATCTTTCTCCATTGGCTGACAAGTTTCTTTGCCGCTTTGGCGCGGTGGCTGATGCCGTTCTTTTCTTCCAGGGTGGCTTCTCCCAAAGGTTTATGGAGTTCCGTCGACCAAAATAGCGGATCGTAGCCAAACCCATTGGTGCCATGCGGTTCATGGAGCAGGATGCCATCACAGATGCCGCTTGATTCAACGACAATCTTGCCTTCGGGACTGGCAACGGCAAGGGCACAGAAAAAACGGCAGTTGCGGCGGACCTGCATCTTCATATTGGCAAGCAGGAGGTCATTGTTTTCCTCGTCCGTGGCCTCTTCTCCCGCATAGCGGGCGGAACGGACACCCGGTGCGCCTTTGAGGCTCAGGACCTCAAGGCCGGAATCATCGGCCAGACACATCCGGCCCGTTGCTTTGGCATAGTATGTCGCCTTCAGCCGCGCGTTGGCGGAAAAGGTCTTCCCCGTTTCTTCCGGCTCGGGGATATCCGGAAAATCATTTAGACAGCAAAAATCAAGTCCCAAGGCTTCCAGAAGAACCTTGAATTCTTCCATCTTGCCTTGGTTATGGGTCGCAATAACGACTTGTTGCATGTATGGTTCACCCACTTTCTATACGTTATATTGTAACTGGTTTTGAGGGGATTGACAACAAATTAAGGGGAGGGGAAGAAAGCTTGGCCGTAGGATGCCATTTTTCCTTATTCCTGTCCGTGCGATTTGGGTGCCGATGAGAAAAAAGCCCCCGCCGAAGCGGGGGCTTTCCATTAGCGGATGAAGTCCTTGATGATGCAGATTGGGGTCTTCTGGCTGGCGTTGCCAAAGGGGTTGTCAATGAGAATTTTTTCCACAAGACGGGGATCGACGCCTTTGGTTGCGCCCAAAACGCAGGAGCGCTTGAGGTCGTTGACATCAGCTACCGCTGCGCCAAAGCAGCCCAGACCGCGTTTGATGCTTTCTGCCACTTTGGAAGCATGTTTTGGTCCGAGGACAATATGCTTATCATAGGGTGGCATGGTTCCCGTAATATCATCGACTAGACGGGCCTGTTCCCCACCCAAGCGGTAGAACCAGCCGGCCTTGCCAGCAAGTTTCATAAAAAACCCGGCAACGACGGCAAAGGTGATGCGCAGCGTGCCTTCTTCATTGATGAGGCTCTGCATGGAATTCCAGTTGGAAATGCTGCCATAACCAGGAAAGAGCTGGGAAAAAACTTTGGCCGCAAAGCCAATCTTCAGCGTTTCCGGACGGATGGCCCGATTTTGCGTAATGGCTACGACACTTTCCGCTACACAGACCACATCGCGGGGGCCAATCATGGAACCGCCAAATTCCTTGATGGCATCGACAATATTATCATGGACTGTCAGGATGCGGGTCGGCACAGGAAGGATTTCATATTTCTCAGCCATGGTAAGCACCTCCAACCAATTTCTTGACATCTTCCGCATAAATCGTTTCAAAAGCCTTGCGGACGTAATGATCTTTGCGGCCCACACCGGTCAGGTAGATGCAAAGGTCCATGTCGACCATATGGCGCAGGGTATCGCGGATATTTTTCCCATTGCGCGCTTCAAAGAAAAGGGTCACGACAAGGGTCCGTTCCACACCGGGGTTCATAATGACCGCTTCGAAATAGTTGTCGTCCCGGCGAGCCGTATCAAGTTCCAAACGGCCCCAGCACATGGCATCAGGGAACTGTTCCCGCGGCAGATAAGGACGCACAAAAGCATCTGTAATGGCCGCAATCTGGCTGCTCGTGTTCCGCATGGGTACGGTGAAACTAAAGACCGCACGGTCCGTTTCGATTTTCTCGAGTTTCAAAGCCGACCGTTCATCGATGCAAACGTGAGTATCGTCCGTCGGTTTCAAAAACGCGTAGACCGTCATGACCAAGGCTCCCAGGACGCACAGGCCCAGGATGAGATAAATAAAATTCAACATTCCTTTCTCGTCTCCCTTTCCTCTTCCAGCATTTTATTCAAACGTTCCATATAGGTATCACTCAGCCGCGCAACCTTTCCTTCGGGCGTCGTAATGCCGTTTGTGGTCTTTCCCTCGGCAAGGAGCACGCCATCTTTGGCTCGCAGGGCCCGATAGGAAAAACCGAGCTTCACTTTGCTGAGTTTTTCAAGGACGGTTTCAATGATAACTTCATCATCAAAATGGGCCGACTGACGATAGCGGCAATTCACATCGACAATAGGAACCATGAACCCTTCCCCCATCATCTCATTGAGGTCAATGCCCGCCTGCCGCAAATATTCCACCCGCCCCATCTCAAACCAGCGCAGGTAATTGGCATGGTGTACAACGCCCATGAGGTCGGTCTCATAGAACCGGACCTTGAGTGAGAACGATACCATCGTGTCATCTCCTTTACCCCGGAATAGGCAAAACAACAGAAATCCCCATAAAACGCTGTGGCGATTCATGGGGTCAAATCCAATATGGTACGCCTGGGCGGAATCGAACCGCCGCACACGGCTCCGGAGGCCGTTGCTCTATCCACTGAGCTACAGGCGTATGTCATGTCTGACGGAGGCTATTATAGCATAAATGATGGGCTTTATCAAATTCTTTTCGCTTTGGCGCCAAAAAAGTTTTTGTAAAATGATCTTGCCCTGCTCCCTACCGCTTCATGAGGGAAAGGAAACGCTCCACCGGAAGGAGCCGGTAAAGAACAAGACAGATGACAAGGTTAGGCAATAGATAGGTCAGATTGGTGACAAAGGAATAGAGATAGACCGAAGTCCCTGCCGGTGCGTAGCTGCCAAAAAAGACGACGCCCGAAAGAAAATGGAACAAAAGCCGTACCGCCACGGCAGCCGTAATCCCTGCCATGCGGTGCCGGGGAAAACAGCCGGCAAGGCCAAGGGCCATAAAAGGCAGGGGATAGTCGAAAAGGACCTGGATTGGATGCAGGATATAAGGTGCCATCAAAAGGTTCATAAGACTGTAGGCAAAACCTGCCAGCATACCCACTTCCGTTCCATAGGCAAAACTGATGAAAAAAAGGGGCAGCATGCCGCCAAGCGTGACCGAGCCTCCGTTAGGCATCCGGTAAAAAGGAAAGGCCGTAAGGATCACGGCCATGGCAAGCATAAGGCCGATGCTCGCCGCCATGGGCACGGACAGCCGCACCTGTTTGATCTTTAGGAGCGCCAGCAGCAGGAAAAAGAGGGCAAAAAGGCTAAGGGCCGCACTCGGCACGTTCATGAGCTGCGTCAAAAGTTCCATCTTACTTTGCCGCCTCCTGCCGCATCATGTCAATTTCATGGGCATAGCCCGAAAGCTCGTTCGGCGTTTCAAGGATAAAAGGCAGGCCAGATAAGGCAGGGTGACGGACGACGCGGGAAAGGGCCTGCTTGCCAATCAGTCCTTCGCCGATCTTTTCATGACGATCCTTATGGGCGCCCAAAGGATTCTTGCTGTCATTGAGATGGATGGCTTTTAAGCGGGACAGGCCAATGGCGCGGTCAAATTCACGAATAACGCCATCTAGGTCAGAGACAATATCATAGCCCCCATCCCAGATATGGCAGGTATCAAGGCAGACGCCGACCTTATCCTGAAGGACAACGCGGTCCAAGATGGCGCGGATTTCCTCAAAGCTGCGCCCCACTTCCGTGCCCTTGCCGGCCATGGTCTCGAGCAGCAGCGTTGTCTGCTGATTTTCATAAAGAACGCGGTTGAGGCACGCCGCAATGAGTTCAATACCGGTTTCCGGGCCCTGCCCCAGGTGGTTGCCCGGATGCATGTTGTAATAATTTCCCGGCAGGGCATCCAGTTTATGGAGGTCATCGGCGATGGTTTCAAGGGCAAACTGACGCACTTCTTCCTTTGTGGAAGCGGGATTCAAGGTATAGGGCGCATGGGCCACAAGGGGAACCGTCCCATAAGGCTCCCAGGCCTTTTTAAAAAGCTCCGCGTCCTTGGGATCAAAGGCCTTGGCCTTGCTGCCGCGGGGATTGCGGGTAAAAAACGCAAAAGTATCGGCTTTGATGCCGCGGGCCGTCTCCCCCATGGCCGCAAAGCCTTTGGAAGAGGAAAGATGGCAGCCAATATGCAACATAAAAAAGGATCTCCTTTCAGTTTCTTCATAACAAGGGGCAAACGCCGTCCATAGGCCCCATTGTACACTAAAGCGCGGTCCCATTTCAATGGGGCCGCGCTCGGTTATATTTTTACTTTTCGATGAAGGTCGCTAAGGTATGGAGCAGGTTCTCCTTTTCCAGGGGTTTCCGGATCTGGCCATTCATGCCGCTTGAAAGGGCATCTGCCACGTCCTCGGAAAGGACGTTTTCCGTCAGGGCCAAGATGGGAATGGTCTTGGCATCCTCGTGGTCCGCCATGCGGATAAGGCTTGCCGCTTCGCAGCCATCAACACCGGGCATATCAAGGTCCATCAAAATGGCTGCATAATAGCCCTCGGAACTCCTGCCAAACATCTCACAGGCTTCCCGTCCATCGTGGGCCCGTTCCACGAGGATGCCCGTATTGGACAGGAGCTTTTCCAGGACTTCCATGCTAAGGTCGTTGTCATCAGCAGCAAGGAGACGTTTTCCCGCAAGAGGCATGAGCTTCTTATCACTTTCCGGAAGCTGGTGATACGTAAAGGGCAGTTCCATGGTAAAGCGGATACCCTCGCCGCTTTGGTTGTCAGCCTTGATGAGCCCGCCTAGGATGTGGACAAGGTTATGGGTTACGACAAGACCCAAACCGCCGTGGAAACTGGACCGTTCTTCCAGCTGGGAAACCATTTCAAAAGGCAGGAAGACCTTATCCATGAGCTCTTCGGGAATGCTCTTTCCTTCACAGGTGACAACCACTTCCAGGATCACCTTGCGCTTTTTCTGTTCACGCCGGCGAATTTCACAGCGTAGGTGATGCTGCTCACCCGTAAAGAGCATGGCATTGGCCAAGAGGTTCATCATGACCTGTTCGAAGCGGACCCGGTCTCCATCAAGGGACAGGTGCTTTACGCCATCTGTTTCCATGGTAAAGTCGATCTGGCGGCGCTGCGCTTCCTGACTAAAGAGCGACTCAATGCGGCTGAGGACCCCATCAAGTTCAAAAGGTTCGCTTTTAAGCAACAAGGTGCCATTTTCCATGGCGGAAAGGTCAATGACATCGTTAAGAACCGAAAGGAGGTAGCGGACCTGATCCTGGCTTCCCTTCACGTAGGCCCGGCGCTGATCCACATTGTCCTCTTCGCCGGCAAGGGTCAGGTAGCCCATGATGGAATTAAGGGCTTCCCGCGTGTCACGGCTGATGCGGCTCATGAACTTACCTTTTGTTTCTGCATCATCACGGGCTTGGCTCATGGCCGAATGCAGCTGGGCGCGGCGCTCCATTTCAAGGCTCTTTTGGTCATCGATGCGGCGGCGCAGAAAGAGTACATCCCGATGATGGCTGCGCCCTTTTTTCACGCCCTGAAGCAGGAAGCTGGCCCAATGATAGGTGCCTTCCCCGTCCTTGACGCGGGCCATGAATTCATAGGAGGAACAGGTCTTGCGCGTTCGTTCCAGGTTTGTCTGGAGTACTTCTTTTGTATATTTCAGCTGATCGCTGGGATGGAGTTCGCCAAAAATGGTCTCCACCGAATCAATGGGTATGGCCTTGGCCGTGACCCTTTCGCCCTCATCTTCATAGCAGTAGGCCGTATGGTGTTTGAGGTCAAGCTCGGCCACCCGGTCATAGGTTTCCACAAAATAGCCAATGAGACGGCCAATCCGATAGCGTGCCTTCCGTTCCTTGCGGACCTGCCGGGTCCGTAAAAAGTAAAGGAGGACCAAAAGGGCAATGAGGACCAGCGCGGAAACAAGAACAATACCGACATTACGTTCAAGAAACACATACGCGGACCCTTCTGCAGGAAGGATGGCGGAAAGCGATTCCAGCCAAGATTTGATGAGATTCATAACGACTCCTTTCGGCGGTTACTGGGAAATGACCGTTTTCAAATAGGCCTCGGCGGCTTCCAGTTGATTTGTGCCGGCGGCCCCTATGGCTTCCACGGTTTCATCAGGCTCGATGCCAACCTTATCGATACTGCGCCCGCTGGGCGTATAGTACTTTGCAATGGTGAGTTTGACAGCGGTCTTTTGACTTAGCATGAAGACATTCTGGACCACACCCTTGCCAAAGGTCTTGGTCCCAAAAAGCTTGCCCGCTCCCGTATCCTGGATGGCGCCGGAAACGATTTCCGCCGCGCTTGCCGTTCCATGGTTCACCAACACGGCAATGGGGAAAGGCACTTTTTCAAGCTCTGAGGAGAAGGTTTCCTTCGCCCCTGATTTATCTGTCATGGAAACAATGGGCCCTTTGGGAACAAGGTGCTTTGCGACATTGACGCCGCTTTGGAGAAGGCCCCCGGGGTTGTCCCGCAGATCAAGGACCAACGCTTTCATGCCCTCACCCTGCAGCTTTTCCAAGGTGGCAGCAAAATCGCGGTCCGTTTCCTCGTTGAAATTCGTGATCCGGATGTAACCGATGCCGCCTTCTTCCATGCGTCCGTAGACGCTCTTGACCTTGATTTCGCTTCTTGTCAGGGTCACTTCGCGGGTAGATCCATCGGTGGATTTCAGTCCCACCGTCACTTGCGTCCCATCCTTGCCGCGAAGCTTTTTCACGACGTCGTTCAGGCTTTCTCCCGTCACGTCCTTTCCGTCAATGGAAAGAATGATGTCCCCCGCCTTGATACCAGCTTTGTAAGCCGGTGTATCTTCAATGGGAGAAACAACGACAATTTCCTTGGATTCCTTCATACCCACGACCATCCCGACACCGCCAAAATGGCCTTCGGTCATGGCGTTCAGGGCGTCAAAACTCGATGTGTCCAAATAGGATGAATAGGGGTCTCCCAGTTCATCCACCATCCCTCGGATGGCGCCGTCATAAAGGGTCTTTGCGTCCGTATCTCCCACATAATAGCTGGAAATCAGATGCAGGGTCCGCACCAATTCGAGAAATCCCACTGGATTTCCGACATAGCGGCCAAGGACCGTGAGGCTCCCCAAGATAAAGACGCAGAAAGAAACCAGGACGGCCACAATCAGGTGGGCCCAGCCAAATCTTTTTTTACCCATAGACCCTCCTTATGGCAAATAGTTGAGCGGTGAAGTGACTTCACCATGGACACGCACTTCAAAGTGGCAGTGCGGTCCCGTCGAATTCCCCGTGCTGCCTGCAAGGGCAATGGTCTGGCCTTTGGCAACGCTTTCGCCAACACCAACGGTAAGGGAACTGTTGTGCCCGTAGAGAGTCACAAGGCCACCGCCATGATCGATCATCACCGCATTGCCATAGCCGCCCATCCAGCCGGCATAAATCACCGTACCGGAATCAGCGGCCACAATGGGCTGTCCGTAGTCGGCACCAATATCGATCCCGGCATGGAAGATTTCCGTGCCCCAAATAGGATGGACGCGCCAGCCAAAAGGAGACGTGATTTCCCCATAACAGGGCCAGGTAAACTGACCGGACCCATGAGCGGAGGCCATCATGCGGCCTTCCTGCTCCATGCGCTGGATCATAGCCGTGATTTCCTGGCTGTTGCGCTGGAGTTCTTCATATTCTGCATCAAGGCGGGATTTTTCGGCTAGGGCTTCTTGATAGAGCTGTTCCTGCTCGAGAGTCTTTTGTTCCACGTAGGCTTGTTTCTGGAGCACTTCCTGGCGCTTTCCATCAAGTTCCGCGTGTTCCGCGTCAAGCTCGGCCTTTTTGACTTCAAGCTCGTGCTTTTGCGCAGTCAGCATTTCAATGAGATTCGTATCTCGGCGAATGATGCGCTGCAAAAGATACATGCGGGACGAAAAATCCCGGAAATCACTCGATCCCAACAGCACGTCAAGATAGTTCACCTGACCATTTTCATAGATGTCGCGGAGCCGTTTCTTATAGATTTCCCGCGTATTGTCAAACTCCTTTTCCTTGACGGCAAGGTCCCGTTCATTGCTGCGGATCTTGCCTTCAAGGATGCGCTGCTGGCCTTCGACAACGGCAAGCTGCTGTTTTGCTTCGGCAAGTTCCTGTCGGGCCTTGACAAGACGGTCCACGGCGTTTGAAATACGGACTTCACTTTCCTTTCGCTGGGAAGCGTTTGTATCCATCTGCCGCTGGATCTCGTCAAGCTCTGCTTTTTTATCCTCTATGGATTCAGCCCACGAAACAGGTCCCATATAGCTCATAAGGGCCAGCAGGGCAGCTGCGACGGCAACTTCTTTTTTCATGACAAGGCCCCCTATCAAACATCCAGGAACTTGCGCAGACTAATGGCACTGCCGGCAGCCCCGATGAAGGTGCCAACTGCCACAAGACCGGCACAGAGGTAGGCCATAAAGGGCCAGCTTGGCAGGAGGGGAAAGAAGGCCAAGGTCGAATAGATCTTCACCTGGGCAGCGTCATACATCTTGAAAAGGGCTGCAGCAGCAATCAAAGCTCCGACAAAGCCCATGAACATCCCTTCAAGCAAGAAAGGCCAGCGGATGAACCAGTTGGTGGCCCCCACATATTTCATGATGTTTACTTCCCGCCGGCGGGCAAAGACCGTAATGCGGATCGTATTGGAAATAATGAAAAGGGTGGCAATGGCGAGCATGATGATGAGGAAAATACCGCCAAGACGCAGGATGCGTGTCAGCTGGAAGAGATGTTCCACCACTTCCTGGCCAAATTTGGCCGTTTCCACACCGGGCATCTTTTCGATCTGGGGTACGATTTCCTGGATGCGTTCCGGTTTGTCCACCTGGACTTCAAAGGAATAAGGGAAAGGGTTGTCCTCTCCCAAGGCATCAAGGAGCTTTTCCTGTTCGCGGAGGCGTTTCTTGAAATTCTGCAGGGCTTCTTCCTTAGTCACGCCCTTGACTTCCATGACGCCCCGCGTCATCTTGAGCTGCTGCTCCACTTGACGGCGCTCCACGCTCGTTGCGGCATCTGACATATAGACCGTCACTTGGACCTGGTTTTCCAGGTATTGGGCAAGGTTATTGACATTGAGGACCATCGTCAAAAAGAGCCCCAGGACAAGGATGGAAAGGGCAACCGTCGTCACGGAGGCAATGCTCATGAGGGAGTTGCGTTTCAGTGACGTAAAGGTTTCCTTCAAATAATACCATTTTGTACTAAAGCTCATAACCATAGACTCCTTTGATATCGTCACGGACAATGCGTCCATCTTCGATGGCAATGACCCGCTTTTGCATATAGTCCACCATGGTCTTGTCATGGGTTGCCATGATGATGGTCGCGCCCCGCTTGTTGACCTCGGAAAAGATATTCATGATTTCCATACTGGTTTCCGGATCGAGGTTGCCCGTCGGTTCGTCGGCAATGACCAGAAGCGGATCGTTGACAATGGCGCGGGCAATGGCCACACGCTGCTGCTCACCGCCGCTCATTTCGCTGGGATAGTTCTTTGCCCGGTCACCAAGACCCACAAGGGTCAGGACTTCCATGACCCGTTCCTTGATCTTCTTGGAAGGGGCCTCGATGACCTGCATGGCAAAGGCCACATTTTCAAAGGCCGTCCGATCGTTCAGCAGTCGGTAGTCCTGGAAGACGATACCCAGCTGACGCCGCAGGTAGGGGATCTCATCATTGCGAAGTTTCATGACATCGACGCCGTCCACAAAGATCTGCCCGCTTGACAGTTCAATCTCGCGGGAAATGGTCTTGATGAAGGTTGATTTGCCGGCCCCACTGGGACCGACGAGAAAGACAAACTCACCTGGTTTGATATGGACATTGACGTCCTGGAGCGCGGCGGCTCCGCCAGGATAGATCTTGCTGGCATGTTTCATTACGAGCAATGGGATCCACTCCTTTTTTCGTTGGATTCATGCATAAGGGCAAGAGCTCGAAGGATATTGGATCGGGCTTCCTTTCTAAGGGCAGCCAGTTCCGAAGCTTCCTGGGCTCCTGAATCGGCAGGCATCGAGTCGGCAAGGGAAACAATTTCACCGGCCGTGATGGCATCGATGGTATCGACAACGGTTCCTTTCATGCCATCTACAAAACGGTCCACTTTTGGATCATAGGAAACCGCCATAAAGGGCACACCGGCAAGGGCCGCAAAGACGAGGGCATGAAGGCGCATCCCCACCAAAAGGCGGAGACTTGCCATAAGATCGAGATATTCCTTCGTAGAAAGTTTTCGCGGCAGGATAAAGACGTCGCGGCTGTTTTCCATTTGGCCAAGGACCGCGTCAGAAACTTCCCGGTCGGACGGGAACTGAAAAGGGACGAAAAGAAT
Source organism: uncultured Acidaminococcus sp. (assembly GCA_900538365.1). Classification (GTDB taxonomy): domain Bacteria; phylum Bacillota; class Negativicutes; order Acidaminococcales; family Acidaminococcaceae; genus Acidaminococcus. The sequence continues at coordinate 30,731 of UPXT01000007.1, forward strand.
CTGCGCCCCAAAGGCGGCCTTGAGTCCATCGGCGGCACGGGCAAATTCAGGGATGAAGCGGTCCTCCCCTTTCCAGTGCCGCAGGGCAAAGCCAATGACGGGCCGCTCGGGATCGATGCCCATGCTGCGCAGGAGGACTTCCCCCACCTTACGATTGCCGTCAGGAAGGGAGAAGACAGCGTCACTTGTGACAAGGATGTCCTTTCTTTCAAAGCCCATCTCACAAAGGTCATCCAAGGATCCATCATCACGGACCGTAATCAGATCGGCATGGCGGCAGATGAGCCGGGTCAGGAAACGGGAAAAACGGCCCCTGATCGGACCGATTCCCTGGGCAAAGAGCATGACCTTTTTCCTCATGATGACGCCAAGGGCGATGATGGAAAGGTAATAAAAGAGACTGAAATGGCTCGTTACGTTCTGGAGCAGGCTGCCTCCGCCCGATAAGAGCAGGTCCGTTCCCGCCATGGCCCGCAGGATGGCAGGAAAATCAAACCGTCCGATGCTCTTTACATCGTGGAGGGCACAGGTCGAGCGAGGTTGGCCGCTGATGACCGTAATGACCGTATCAGGATCTTCCCGTTTGAGGCTGTCCACAATGGCTGTCAGCATGGCCTCGTCACCGGCATTGGAAAATCCGTAATATCCGGATATGAGCACCTTAGCCACGCGCGTCCCTCCCCTTCTTGTGAGCACCATAGGCGCGATAGAGCCCTTCAAACACAAGGACGGCCAGAATACCTAGGATTGCACCTAGTGCGTAGCCATCAAGAGCCCTAACATAGCTCATGAAAATGGGAGTCCGCATATGGCAGAATGTCTGGACAAGACTTGCTTGTCCAATGGTCGCGGCGACGGCAAAAAGGCCATAGGTCCAGGTCGAAAGTTTCCGCAGGACGCACCAAGCCGCCAGGTAAAAGGCCGGATGACCGATGAGGAATTCCTTTTCCCGGGGCCGGGCGTACATGGTCTCTTCGAGAAAATAGCGCAGTTTTTCCTCAAAGGCCGGAACGGGGACCCCTGCCGTATGACCGCTGCGGCCAATGAAGACCCAGGCCACGATGGCAAAAACAAGGAGAACAAAAAGGGTTGACAGCGTAAAAGGACGATGCAGGAACGCCCGGATCCTTGCCAAGGGAGCCGTAAGGCTTTCGCCTTCGTTCCACAGGCCATGACGCTTGACAAAGAGCAGGAACGTAAGAAGGACCGGCATCATGAAAGTGACCTTCACGCCGCGGTAGATATCGATTTCGAGGAGAAACCGTGTATCTCCGAGAATTGCGCCCAATAAGGAGGCGCCCACAAGGGACAGGGCCATGGCATAGCCCAGCTGGACCGTTGTCATGGCAAGAAGGCCCTTCACCGTCCCGACTCCTTTGCGGCGTTCCCACAGCGTGATCATGCGGGCCATGGAAAGGACGGGAAAGATGATGGCACTCAAAAGGGCCGTCACCTGGCGGAACAAGAGGGCGTGACTTCCGGTAAAGTAACCAGCAGATAGGACAAGGCCGCCTACAAGGACCAGCTTAGCATAATGGCGCTGGGGCAGGAGGCCAAGGAGCAGGAAATAAAGGCACCAAGCGGCCACGACAGAAAAAGCCATGGGCACATAGAAAAGATGGGACGGATTGTACGGGGCAAAGACACCGGCCCGTCCGCTTGTATAACCATGGGATGCCACGTCACGCGTCACGTCGCTTACGTATTCGAGGTTCGTTTCTAAAGCCGTATTGCCATCAAGACCGGTAACGAAAGGACGGATGTAGTTGACGCGGATGTTGCGTTCGTCATCGGCAAGGGACCAGCGGCGGAACGCATCAAAGACCTTCATCTTGCGCTGCTCATCTTCAGCAATGGTGTAAACGCGGGCGGCGTCATAGTCCATGACTTCAGAAAGGGGCACAAGTCCGTCCATCTTGATGAACTGGAGCTGTACATCTGCTTCGACCATGCCAAGGGTGATGTGCCGCTTTTTGAGTGCATCTGCTGTGTTCTTGAGGTAGCGCGGCTCACCGAGCATGCTGCGGCCGCTGCCAATGATGAGCGAAACATCGGCTCCCGTTTCATCAATTTCCTTAAAGAATACAGCAAGCTGCTGCCGGGCTTTTTCTTCATCTTTCGTGGTTTTCACGAAGTTATTGGGGCGAATGGCCACCATAAAACCATTTTCCTTGGCGGCAAGAAGCTCATCCGGCACAAGGAGCAAGGGCGTTTCCTGGATGCCCAGCTGATCCTGACTGAAAGGATTCTTATTGAGGGCCGTTGGAGCCTTGAGCATGTAGACGCGGGGCGTTTCGGAGACCTTATGGAAGCGCTCCCTGTCAAATCGGGCTCCCAGTGTTTCAATGAGGGCATTCAAGGTGCGGCGGCTCGTACCATCGGCCAGATAGACAGCCTGGTAAGTAAAGTCCGGTGAGGCTACAATAGCCTGCCAGCTCGGGCTCAGACCGCCGATTTCCTTTTGGCGCAGGAGCTCGCCGCCCGTATAGTAGGTAATAAGGCCTTCGCCGGCCATATCCATGATGGTGCGGTCCGAAACGGCAAGGGTCGTGACACCGGCGTCCTTGAACTTTTTGAGGACGCTCTGCCGCGATAGGCCCTCACTGTCCGCCATACGCACCAGGGCCTGGTAATCCATGACCGTTTCCATACTCCGATTGGCCCGTTCCACCTGATACCTGCTCCAGTTAAGGCAAAGGGAGGCCAAAAGACCGAGACCGACGAGGACCACAAATAGCTGTTTGATTTTCTTCACGGCTTACCCCTTTCCCCTCATCAATGTTTCAGGCTGCGGAGATAGCTTTCCACAAAAAGATCCAGGTCCCCGTCCATAACGGCTTGGATATTGCCAGTTTCCGCGCCGGTCCGATGGTCTTTGACCAGGGTATAGGGCTGGAAAACATAGGAACGGATCTGGCTCCCCCACTCAATGGCCTGGTAGTCACCGGCAAGGTCGCTGATTTTTTGGTCTTGTATGGCCTTTTCATATTCAAAGAGTTTGGCACGCAGCAGCTGCAGGCAGCGCTCCTTGTTCTGCAGCTGGGACCGTTCGTTCTGGCACTGGACAACAATGCCCGTCGGCAAATGGGTCATACGGACAGCCGAAGAGGTCTTGTTGACGTGCTGTCCGCCGGCACCGCTGGCGCGGTAGTAGTCAACGCGGACATCGTCCATGTTGATGTTGACTTCCACCGTATTATCGATTTCCGGCATGACGTCCACCGCCGCAAAGGATGTGTGGCGGCGGGCATTGGAGTCAAAAGGAGAAATGCGGACAAGACGGTGGACGCCCTTCTCGCTTTTGAGGAACCCATAGGCATTATGCCCCTTGATGGCAAGGGTGGCACTTTTGGTCCCGGCTTCTTCACCGGGCAGGACATCGAGCAGTTCCACTTCAAAGCCCTTGCCTTCCGCGTAGCGCGTGAACATCCGCAGAAGCATGCCCGTCCAGTCCTGGGCTTCCGTTCCGCCCGCACCGGCATGAAGGTTCATGATGGCATTATTGGCATCGTATTCATCACTGAGCAGCATGCCCAGTTCCAGTTCCGAAAGCGTATGCTTGGCCCCTTCCAGTTCGGATTCCATTTCGGAAACCAGCGTGTCGTCCTTTTCTTCCATGGCCATTTCCCAAAGGGTATCGAGGTCATCGACCTTCGTTTCAAGGCTCGTAAAGGTATCCACTTCTGATTTCAGGTTATTGGCTTCTTGGGCGACTTTCTGGGCCTTATCAGGATCATCCCAAAAGCCCGGTGCCGCCATCTGGTAATCAAGGTCCTGGATGCGTTCCTTCTTAGATTCGATTTTAAGGCCCGTCTTGAGTTCGCCAAGGCGGTTTCTGAGTTCACCAATCTGTGGTCTTAATTCTTCAAGTAACACGATTCGTTCAATCCCTTTCCTATTGAATGAGGAGCCTCAGGGCCCCATATTGAATTCTTCCCTTCAATGTCCGAAAGGGGCTGCCGCCAAGGCGGCATCCCCTTTTCTGTCATGCGCCGCACGAAAAAAGGCGCAGGCCTTTTTTCCGGACCTATGGCAAGGTCCCGTTCTTCATGACTGTGCGGTGTCAGCTGTTTTGATTTTTACCACAGCAATTCTTGTATTTTTTGCCGCTGCCGCAGGGGCAGGGATCGTTCCGCCCCACCGTGCTGTCATTTCTGACCGGTTCCTTCGGCATTTCTGCACTGCCATCGACGTTCGGGTTGTTCGTCGAGGCTTCGCTCAAATGGTCTTCCACAACAGGCTGGGTGACGACGTTGACGCGGTACATATAACGGACCACATCATCGACGATGGCTTCCTTCATGGCTTCGAACATTTCATAGGCTTCGAACTTGTATTCAACCAAAGGATCACGCTGCCCATAGGCGCGCAGTCCAATGCCTTCGCGCAGGGCATCCATGGCATCAAGATGTTCCATCCAGTGGGAATCGACAACCTTCAGCATGACCAAGTTTTCCAATTCGCGCATGATGGGAGCCGTGTTGTTTTCCTCGCGGGCATTGTAGTAATCGACCGCTGCTTTGTGGAGGAAGGTTTCCAGTTCGTCGCGGCTCATTTCCTGCAGTTTGTCTTCCTTCAGGAAACCGGCCGGTGCATAGAATTCCTCGGCATAGCTGATGAGGCTCTTGACATCCCAATCTTCGCTGTAGGCATCTTTTGGTGCATACATATCCATGGAGCGGTCAACAATATGACTTGCCATGTCAAGGACGGTCTCCTTGAGGTCTGCTTTTTCAAGGATCTGACGGCGCTGGTCATAAATGACTTCGCGCTGCTGGTTCATGACATCGTCATATTCAAGGACTTGCTTACGGATTTCAAAGTTGCGTGCTTCGACCTTCTTCTGGGCTGACTCAATGGAGCGGGTCACAATCTTATGCTCAATGGGCTCGTCTTCTTCCATACCGAGCTTATCCATAATGCCCGAAATGTTGTCGGAGCCAAATAGACGCATCAGGTCGTCTTCAAGGGAAAGATAAAAGCGCGTGGACCCCGGGTCTCCCTGACGGGCACAGCGTCCGCGGAGCTGGTTATCAATACGGCGCGATTCATGACGTTCCGTACCGATGATATGCAGGCCGCCAAGTTCAGCAACCCCATCACCCAAGACAATATCCGTCCCACGGCCGGCCATGTTGGTGGCAATCGTGACAGCCCCCATCTGCCCGGCATCAGCGACGATTTCAGCTTCTTTTTCATGGAATTTGGCATTGAGGACATTATGCTCGATGCCGCGTTTTTTAAGGAGTTCAGACAAGTCTTCCGACTGCTGGATGCTCGTCGTACCGACAAGAACCGGCCGTCCTTTCTTGTGAAGTTCCTCAATGGCATTTGCTACGGCGCGGTACTTGGCACGGCGCGTCTTATAGATGACATCCGGATAGTCGATACGGATATTGGGCTTGTTTGTCGGTACAACAACAACATCAAGACCATAGATCTTCTGGAATTCCTGTTCTTCGGTCTTGGCCGTACCGGTCATGCCGGAGAGCTTATCATACATACGGAAGTAGTTCTGGAAAGTAATGGTAGCAAGGGTCTGGCTTTCCCGTTCGACCTTGACATGTTCCTTGGCTTCAATGGCCTGATGCAGCCCTTCACTGTACCGGCGGCCAAACATAAGGCGGCCCGTAAATTCATCAACAATGATGACTTCCCCATCCTTTACCACATAGTCACGGTCACGGTGCATGAGGGCCTTGGCCTTAAGGGCCGCCATGAGCTGATGGGAATAGTCAACGCCATTTTCTCCATCATACATATTGGAAACGCCGAGGAGTTTTTCCGTCTTGGCAATGCCAGCTTCCGTCGGGGCAACGGTCTTTTGCTTTTCATCGACCGTATAGTCCTCCCCTTCCTTGAGCTTAGCCGCCACATCTGCCATGACCTGGTAAAGGCTCGTTGACTGGGCGCCAGGACCGGAAATAATAAGCGGTGTACGGGCTTCATCAATGAGGATGGAGTCCACTTCGTCGACGATGGCGTAATGCAGGGGGCGCTGCACCATTTGGTCAAGGGATATGACCATGTTGTCGCGGAGATAGTCAAACCCAAATTCATTGTTTGTCCCGTAGGTAATATCGGCAGCATAAGCCGCCTTACGGGCAGGATAATCCATTTCGTGGGTAATGAGACCGACAGAAAGTCCCAGGAAACGGTAAACTCGGCCCATATCCTCACTGTCACGGCGAGCCAGGTAATCATTGACCGTCACGACATGGACGCCTTTTCCTTCAAGGGCATTTAAATAAGCCGGCAGCGTTGCCACAAGGGTCTTACCTTCACCAGTACGCATTTCCGCGATTTTTCCACGATGAAGGATGCAGCCGCCCATGAGCTGGACGTCAAAATGACGCAGGCCCATGACACGTTTGGCGGCCTCCCGAACAACGGCAAAAGCTTCCGGCAGGAGATCATCGAGCGTTTCTCCCTTGGTCAGGCGCAGGCGGAATTCATCCGTCTTGGCGCGCAGACGGGCATCACTGAGACCGGAAATTTCCGGTTCCAGCGCATTGATTTTATCTACATAGCCTTGGCATACCTTTAGTTCTTTTTTATTGGGGTCACCAAAGACCATTTTCATCAGCTGTTCCAGCAACTAAAATCACTCCTCATGGACGCATAGATAGCCTATTTATTCATCGTTTCATTTTATCAAATGCATATAGGAAAGTCAAAGAAAGGCACGCAAAAAGCGTGTCAAAAGAGGGAACTTTTTATTTTTTTACTGGGTCTGCAAATTGCGCCGAGTGGGTCCAGAGAAAGCCGCGTTCAAGCTGTCTATTGGCCGAATAGCTGTCCTATGCATAAGACCGAGACTGTTAAAGGATACTAACGCTCTGACTGTGATGCGGTGATGCGGTGGGACTCAAAAGGCCACAACTTACGGCGCCAACTGCCCTCCTCATCCACCACCCACTCCCGCAAGCAAGCTTGCTCGGTGGATACCCCCGCCTTGGTAAGGCGGAACGGCTTTCACCGTCTCTAGGTGGAAAACACAGAGGCAAAAGACCGCGACATATAAGACGGCAAATAAGCCCTAAACCAAATATAAGCGCAAGTTCGGTTTAGGGCTCTTTGATTTCATATGGATTTTGTAAAAGAGGCGCCCCTTTTTCATCAACCTAGCCCGATTTTGGGGCTAGCCAAAACAGCGCCTAAAAATGCCGCCCGAAGGCGGCATCTTTCTTAGACAAGTTCCGGAGAGATCAGGCCATAGTCACCAGCTTTGCGGCGGTACACGACGGCCATGGATTCCGTTTCGTCATTGAAGAAGACGAAGAAGTCGTGGTTCAGCATGTTCATCTGCATGATGGCTTCCTGCACGTTCATGGGGCGCATGGCGTAGGTCTTGGTACGGGCGACCTTGAATTCGCCGTCAGCCGAAGCCTCTTCAACATCACCAGAAACCGGCGGAACCGCTGCATCACGGAAATTGTTGTATTTCCGCTTCATGAGACGGGTTTTATATTTATGGATCTGGCGCTCAATCTTTTCCACACAGTTATCGATGGAAGCATACATGTTTTCGCTGCCTTCCTGGGCGCGGAGAACGATGCCGCTTGCAGGAACCGTGATTTCCACAATGTGCTTATTGCGTTCAATTCTCATGACGGCCGTGATTTCACCAACGGTCTTGAACTGCTTCGTAATGGTTTCAACCTTTTTTTCCACGTAATCCTTCAATGCAGGCGTTACTTCAAGATTCTTACCACGAACTCTGACTGTCATAATGATTACCTCCTAACTCACAGGATACATCCTGTTCGTTCTTATTATCCTATTTCTACAGATGGAGCGAAATTCCTCTAAAAATCTTAAAAAATTTTCAAAAAATGTAACAAAAGGGAAGCTCCGCTTATATCGGGCTTCCCCAGTAACAACTGAAACGTATTTTGCTTATTGGCAGGCTGGATTTGTTCCCTTACAGGATCTTTGACAAAAAGAGCTGGGCCCTTTCGCTTTTTGGATGGGAGAAAAATTCCTGCGGGTCGGCTTCTTCCTGGATGACACCTTGATCGAGGAAAATCACGCGGTCCCCCACTTCCCGGGCAAAGCCCATTTCATGGGTCACAACGACCATGGTCATCCCTCCTTCAGCAAGGTCTTTCATAACGTCCAGGACTTCCTTGATCATTTCCGGGTCAAGGGCACTTGTCGGTTCATCAAAGAGCATGGCTTTCGGGTTCATGCAGAGGGCACGGGCAATGGCAACGCGCTGCTGCTGACCGCCGGACAGGGACTCCGGATAAGCAGAGGCCTTATCAAGAAGCCCGACCTTTTTCAGATACATCTCAGCCTTTTCCATCGCTTCTTCGCGCGTAACGTGGCGTACCTTCATCGGGGCGAGGATCAGGTTTTCCATGACCGTCATATGCGGAAAGAGGTTAAAGCGCTGGAACACCATGCCGATTTCTTTGCGGACTTCGTTGATGTTAGCCTCGCCATTAAGGGGAATGCCGTCAAAGACAATTTCACCGCCTGTGGGCACTTCCAAATAGTTGATGCAGCGCAAAAAGGTACTCTTGCCGCCGCCCGAAGGACCGATGACAACGACTACTTCCTCTTCCTTGATGTTGATGTCGATTCCCTTCAGGACCTCGTTCTTGCCATAGCTTTTCCGGAGGCCGGTAATCTTAATGAGATCATTTTTCATTTTTCTTATACCGCCTTTCCAGAAGCCCTACGAGACGGGCCACAGCAAATGTCATGATAAGGTAGATGAACGCAACGGACAGCCAGATTTCAAAAGAGGCATAGGTCCGGGCAATGATAAGCTGGCCGCGGCGGGTCAGTTCCTCAAAACCAATAACAGAGACCAGGGACGAATCCTTCAACATGGCGATGAATTCGTTGCCAAGGGGCGGAATGATCCGCTTAAAGGCCTGTGGCAGGATGACAAACCGCATGGTCTGCCACCAGTTCATGCCCAAGCTGCGGCCCGCTTCCATCTGCCCTTTGTCGATAGATTCAATGCCGCCGCGAAAAATTTCCGCAACATAGGCTCCACTGTTGATGGAGCACGCAAAGACCGCGGCAAAAAAAGCGTCCACCTGATGATGGATGAGTGCCGGCAAAGCAAAGTAAACAAGGAAGATCTGCACAAGCAGCGGGGTCCCGCGCAGGAAATCGACATAAACATTGCCCAAGATCCGCAGGAGACGGATGCCCGTCATACGGATGAGGGATATGACAATGCCAATGGCCATGCCAAAACCAACGCTCAGTGCTGTAATTTCAATGGTTACGCCCGCCCCTGCCAAAAGCAGTGGAAAGGACGATGTAATAATATCTAGATCCATACCCACCAATCCTTACTCCGCCATTATTTTGCTTTCGGCGTTTCGCCGAACCATTTCTTGTAGATCTTATCGTATTCGCCGTTTTTCTTCAGTTCGCCCAGGGCTTTATTGATTTCGCCAGCCAGTTTGCTGTCCTTCTTGACGGCAATCCCGTAGGCCTCGGCATCCATCGTTTCGCCAACCATCTTATCCAGGCCCTTGCCTTCCTTCGTCAGGAAATAAGCCCCAACAGGACGGTCAATGATGACCGCATCGGCATTCTTATTATTGAGTTCAAGGAAAACTTCCGCATTCGTATTGAAGGTCTTGACCTTGGCCCCAGGAACGGAAGCGGCTTTATCAGCACCCGTCGTTCCAATCTGGACGGAAATCGTCTTGCCTTCAAGGTCCTTCAGGCTCTTGATATCATTTTCATCGTTTCTCACAATGATGGAAAGACCGGAAGTATAGTAAGGATCGGAGAACGTGACGGCCTTCTTGCGGTCTTCCGTAATGCTCATTCCTGCAATGGCGGCATCGATGTTGCCCGAGTTAAGGGCAGGGATCAGGGCATCAAAACCCATATTCTTGATTTCCACGTCACGGCCCATTTGCTTACCAATGGCGCGGATCAGATCCATATCAAAGCCCGTGAAATCCTTGGCATCCTTTTCCTGGAATTCAAAAGGGGCAAAGGTCGGTTCCGTGCCCGCACGAAGGACTTTGGATTCCTTGGCTGCATCCTTACCGCCGCAGCCGGCAGCAAACATCGTTAAAGCGGCTAACATTCCAACAAGTACGGTACGTTTTTTCATGGCTATTCCTCCAGATAGACTTGTTTTTTAATAAGCATACGATATTATACATCCGAATGAATTTTTATACAATGGGAGATTTGAAAAAGCCGCAGCCTAAGCTTACAACAAGATGTAGAGTGAAGCAGTTATGACCGGGGCAAAAGAATCGTGGAAAACCCTAGGGGCTGCCCCCCTTATTTGAATGGACTTTCTTTACGACAGAAGAAAGCGCGTCTTGGCCTTGCCCTTATCTCATGAAAAGCCATCTTCCATTGAAAGAGGGGGAAGGAAAAGGCTTAAGGTAAAAGATTGTGGAATAAAGACCGAAAGAAAATTCCTAACCTGAACGTATGCCTAGGTTCGGTTTAGGGCTCTTCGTGTTGGTTCGGCTTTTGTAAGAAGCGGATCTTTTTTAATATAAGGAAACGATAATGGATGAACGACCGCGTTCAGCTTTTCCCTTAGTGCTCGAGGCATTGCATCGAGCGGCCTTCCCAAGGCGCTCGATTTCGAAAGATCGAGCGCTAATTCGAAAGACCGGATGGCGCAAAATCACAAGTCCATAAGATATAAGACGATTGTACGTCCTCAGCCTGCAGCTTTTTTCCTCGCATCTGAACCCATCTGAGCCAAATCCCCGGAAAGCAAAGGGAAAAGCTGTACGGGACAATCGTTGTACGGCGTCGCCCTTCTGCTTTGCATTTTCCCTAGCATCTAGGCCAATCTGGAGCCATACTCAAAAAAAGTACATAGCAAAAAGACCGGAAGGGAAAAATAAGGCGAATCTTTCTGCATCTCCTTGGTCAGGCGAAATGGCTTTCCCCGCCCTGAGCTAAAAGATCCTAAGGCAAAAGATGGCACGGCAGCGATTCGCTGCTTCCGTCTCAAACCTAAAAACAGCATATAAAGAAAGGACCCCGTTCCGAACAATTGACACGTGTTCAGAACGGGCCCTTTGCGGCATCCCTTTATTTCATTTCACCAAACCATTTGGTGTAGAGTTTCTTGTATTCACCGGAGTCTTTCAATTCCTTCAAGGCCTTATTCATACCGTCCACAAGGGCTTTCTTGTCTTTCGGGGCAGCAATGCCGTAGAAGTCACCCTTTTTCGGCGTGCCGACGGCTTTGGCATAGCTGGATCCCTTCTGCTTCAGGAAGTACTGAAGCACGGGCAGATCACTGATGACAGCATCCACGTTGCCATTTTTGAGTTCGATGCAGGCAAGGTCCGACGTGTCAAAATTCGTCACCTTGGCGCCTTCAATCTTTTCGGCTTCCTGGGCGCCCGTCGTACCAAGCTGGACACCAATGCGTTTGCCTTTTAGATCATCGAGGGACTTGATTTCATTGTTGTCTTTCCTGACGATGACCATAAGGCCTGATTCATAATAGGAATCGGTAAAGAGAACCTGTTTTTTCCGCGCATCCGTAATGGACATACCGGAAATGATCACATCCACATTGCCGGCATTCATGGCAGGGATCAAGGCATCAAAGCCCATCCCCTTGATGGTGACTTTTTCATAGCCCATCTTCTTACCGATGGCTTCAATGAGTTCCATATCAAATCCCGTCGGTTGATCCGCTTTTTCGCTGGGAAACTCAAAGGGGGCAAAAGAAGGGGCCGTCCCAACGATAAGTTCCTTCTTTTGGGGCGCGGCTGCCTTTTTGTCATCTTTGGCCGCATGGCCGCCGCAGCCGGCCACACCCAGGATAAGTGCTGCGAGGACGCACATCATCTTCAGACTTTTTTTCATAGTTTTCATCCTTTCTTTCCCATCTTATTTCGTTTCTGTGCCAAACCATTTTTCCTGGATCTTTTGATATTCGCCGGAATCTTTCAGTTCCTTGAGGGCCTTATTGAGACCATCAACGAGTTCCTTTTTCCCTTTAGGTGCCGCAATCCCGTAAAAATCGCCTTTTTTCGGGGTTCCAACGGTCTTTGCGTAGGAAGCGCCGCCCTTTTTAAGGAAATATTCCAGTACCGGCAGGTCACTGATGACGGCGTCCACATTCCCGTTTTTAAGTTCCAGGCAGGCAAGGTCTGACGTATCAAAGTTCGTCACCTTGGCGCCTTCAATCTTTTCGGCCTCTTGAGCGCCCGTCGTACCAAGCTGGACACCAATGCGTTTGCCTTTTAAATCATCGAGGGACTTGATTTCATTGTTGTCTTTCCTGACGATGGTCATGAGACCGGATTCATAGTAGGGATCGGTGAAAAGGAACTGCTTTTTTCGCTCTTCCGTAATGGACATACCCGCCATGGCCACGTCAATCTGACCGGCATTCATGGCCGGGAAAAGGGCATCAAAGCCCATCCCCTTGATGGTCACTTTTTCATAGCCCATCTTCTTTGCCATAGCCTTGATGAGATCCATATCAAAGCCTGTGATTTCCCCATCCTTCCCATCAGGGAATTCAAAAGGAGCAAAGGAAGGCTCCGTTCCTACAATGAGTTCCTTCTTTTGTTGTGCCGCATCCTTACTGCCGGAATTCCCACACCCAGAAAGGCTGGTCACAACCAGTGCAGCAAGAATGCCTGTTAAGGCCAATTTTTTCACCCAACTTTTCATCCGTCTCAACCCCTCATATTTTTATTTATAAATATACAATTCAGCTGACCTGGTCTTCGCCCCCACACTCGCCTGCTGGAAGGTTCGCTCCTAAGCGTTCTTGCTCCCCACTACTGCTTCTCTCGCATTTTGCGGCAGGTCTTACTTCTAAGCTGCACCGTGCTCACAGCGAATTCCGCTGCTTACGTGGATCGTTTCGCCTGCAACTGGCATCGACTTTCAACCACAGACCTGAATTGTATATTTATTTATTATAATGAGGAAGTTAAGGAAATGCAAGTATTTTTATTCATTTTCCATGAATTTTTTTCAGAGTGTTTTCAAGGCCAAATTTTTATAGTATACTATAAGTCCCGAGAGGATTTTGGCAGAAAAAAGGGGCTCGTTTGTCCCCTCTTTTCTATTTTATATATTTTATAGGTAAAGGTCGTTTTACTATGCTGACGATACCCCAATTTTTGGAGTTTCCTACAACTGAAGACACCAGCGCTCTCGTATCCTTTTTTTTGAAGCTTCTGGAGCATAAAAACAAAGGACTCTTTCTCCACAGCCAGCAGGTTGCCAACTACGCCGTCTGTACCGCGATCAAGATGGGGCTTCCCCTATCGGAAGTGGCTGCCATTAAAACCGCAGCACTCCTTCACGATATCGGCATCGTTTCCGTACCGAACACCATCCTTGCCAAATATCCCTATTTCAACGTCAAGGAACGGGCTGCCTACCGGCGGCATTGCCTAGCCGGCGCCAGTATGATGGAAAACATCCCGGGCTTTGGTCACATTGTGAAGATGGTCCTCCATCATCATGAACATTGGGATGGCAGCGGTTATCCTAAACGCCTCAAAGGAGTGAACATTCCCTTGGGGGCCCGCATCATTGCCGTCTGTGACTATTACGACCGGCGCTGCAAGCCCTGCACCCATAACTGGCAGTGGCAGAGCGCTGTCACGCCAACAAGGATCCGTGACCTTTCGGGAATCTATTTTGATCCCGATGTCGTCAAGGCCTTCTTTGATGCCGTTGCACAAAATGACCTGATCCTGGAACAAGGTTCGGCTCACGCTTAATGGAAAGTAAAAAGCAAAGACGTAAGGAATCCGTGAGGATGGCTTACGTCTTTTTTGATGGAAAATTGGGGGAAAGACAGGAAGGAAAAAAACCACAAAGGCGCGGCCCCAAATCGCCCCCAACGGGGGAACCGCTCCAAAATGATTCGCCCGGAAACATGTTGCTCGGACCTTCGCTATCGCTTCCTTCTTATCATTTCATTTGGAACAGAAATCGCTCCGAATACAGCTAAATCGCACATGCCTCATCCGCACCCCCTTATACACCTTCACATCTTCATCCACGGGACTCATGCCATTGCGGCGAGCAACATTCATGGAGGCTTCATTCGTGTCGTGAATGAGGGACGAGACTTCATCTGCACCTAAGGCGTGAAAGGCGTAATCCATAAAAGCCCGGGCCGCTTCCGCAGCATACCCATGATGCCAGTAGATCCGCTCGAGAAGATAGCCCACTTCAAGGACTTCCCCACCCCGCCAAGGCTGGTAGGTGAGGCCGCACTGACCGATAAAGGCACCTGTTTCTTTAAGGACAATGGCATAAAGGCCAATCCCCCATTTTTCATAGCGTGCCAGCTGGTGCGTGAGCCAGGCCTTTACTTCCTCGTCCGTAAAGGCGCCTTCATAGGCGTACATGGCTTTTTCGTCCTGTAAAGTTCGTCTCAGATTTGCTTCATCCGCCTGCGTAAGCGGCCTCAGCAGCAGTCTTTTGGTTTCAAGATGGATCATGCTTCACCTCATAAGGAATTCAAATTGACAGGAATTCCACTGCAATGGTAAGATGAAAAACAAGGCATTTATAATGATTTTCCCCAAAGAAAGGATGGAGTTCTATGGCAAATTTTTGTCCTCAATGCGGTGCCCGTCTTGCACCAACAAGCAAGTTCTGTCCCCAATGCGGCGTCAGGATTGCATCCGATTCCCCACAAGAAGAAACATCAGCACAGATCGATGTTTCCACCATACAAGCTGAAGAAAAGGTGCCGACAGCCCCTGCTGATCCGCCTAAAGAAGAAACCACATCACCTCATTTTACCATATCTCAGCCTGCTCAGACGCCAAAGACAGCCGAAAATTATCTTACCATGTTAAAAAATGACCTCACCATTGAAGGCCGACTCAACCGCAAACGCTATTGGGTTCGTACGGGGCTGTGCATTGTGCTCAACATCATTGCGGCCATCTTCATGGAGATTCCCGCAGAACTTCCCATCTTTTTTGGGGCCATCCTGACCATTGCCGTTTCGATCTACCAAATCATGTTCACCGTGCGCCGTGCCCATGACCTTGGAAGATCCGGCTGGTATCTCCTTTGGGGCATTGTTCCCCTCGTCAATATTTATATCGCCATCCGCATCAGTTTCATCGAAGGCGAAAAAGGCCCGAACCGGTTCGGGCCGGATCCCTTGGAAACGCCTGGGACGTGGTGAGAGAAGAAAAACAAAAACCAGTGCCAGCCTATGGCTGGCACTGGTTTTTGTTTTTCTCTCATTTCACTTTCTGCTGCAGTTCGGCAACAATCTTCATGAGTTCCTGGATTTTTTGGTCCTGAATGGCGTCGTTGCGTTTCAGTTCTTCGTTTTCGACAATGAGCTGGGCTTTGCTGACGCCTTCGTACTCGCTGACGCGGCCGAGTTTGACGGAGACGCCGAAGTTCCACATGTTTTCGCCGCCGCCCGTCGATCCGCCGAGGCTCAGCATGGTGCGGTTATCAGGCCGATAGAAGGCACCGATGGCAAGGGCCGTGTTGCCGCGGTAGCTGCCGGTACCAGCAGCAAAGTCGAGTTTGTTGTCCCGGTCAAAGTCGAGGGGATGGAGCGCTGCAAGCGCTGCAGCATGGGCTCCGACTTTATCGACGCGGTCACCGAGGCGTTCGATGCGGCTGCTGACGTCGCGGACGTCTTTCGTCGCTTCATAGAGCTGGCTGCCATTGATGGCGTCTTTCGAGGTCGGGCTCACTTCCCCATCGGCGACGTTCGTGATCTTTTGGTTATTCATATCGATGCCGGTGCTGGAAATAGTCGGGCCGCCGTTCTTGATGCTGATCTTGCTGACGCTGATGTTATCTTTGAGGGCGACGTTGACGTTGCTGCCGCTAATGGTCGTTGCAATGTTTTCGCTTCCCATGATGCCAAGTTTGCCGTCTTTTGCAAGTTTCGTCTCGCCTTTATCATCGGCCGCGAGTTTCGTTTCGATGACAGCGAGTCTGCCCGCATCCGTCGCTGCCGTACTGTCAGTCTTCTCTTCGTAGGTTACTTTGTCGGACCCGGAATCCTTGAAGTTCGTGCTGATGGTCCAGTTGCCGGTGCTATCTTTTTCAAGTTTGATGCCGTCCCCTGCTACGAGGCTGATGGACGAACCGGAATTTGCCGTCGCCGCTCTGAGCTGGGCCACGTTGACAGCATCCGTATCGGCTAACCCGGCGGCAACGTAGGTGATGCGGCGCGTATTGATGTTCCCATCAGAGTCGGGGCCACCGACAGAAACAGCCGCCAAGGTCGGTTTCCAGACATAATCCGTGTTCGCCGCGCGAAGAACGGGAGCAGATGCATCCGAGGCCTCATAGCTAAATCCGTAATCTTCATCGACACCGCGGTCCGCCACAGAAAAGCTACCCAAGGCGACGCCGTCGTTTTCCGTGACGTCCGTGTTGTAGCCGAGGAAGACCGCGTTTTCGAGATCATCCTTATAAGCTTTCTTGGCCTTTTGGACTTTGACTTCATACTGCACTTCGCCCATCATTCCCGTCGCGGTCTTTGTGAGGGTTGCTTCTTCGCTTTCCCTGGACCCCAAAATGACGTTGTGTTTGCCATTTTTGAGTTCATGGTAATCACCAACGACAACGTTGTCTTCACTGGTCTCCAGAATATTGCCCGTTCCCACAAGGGTCGTCTGTTTCAAGTTCGTTCCTTTATTCATGAAACCACTGACCGTATTGTTGACACTGAACGCTTCTTCCGTACCGGTCAGTTCATTGGCTGTTCCTAGGATCTGGGAACGAATGGCATAATCGGTTTTATTGGCATTACCAAGGACGGATACCCCGCCGCCACCGTAAGCTGCTAAGTCTTGCATGGCTTTTTGGGCGTCTTCAACAGGAACATCCGTTCTGCCCTCCATAAAATACGTCGATCCAGCATAATTGGTAAAGACCAAACCACCTATTGCACTTTTATCGTCAATCAAATCACCAAGATAAGAATGCTGAACCTCGTTTCCTGCGCCAATAATATGCGCACCCATCGCATCTTTCGCTTCATTGTAGGTGCCCTGGATGCTCGTAGCAAAACCACTGATTTTACGATTCAGCTGCTTTTCTTCCGATTCGTCCCTAGAATAGACGCCATCATTACGAATCCAGTTAAAGGACCCATTGATGGTACCATACATTCCATTAACAAAAAGCCAGTTGCTGCCATCGTGGAGATTATCAATGGAAGAGCCATGGCCCACAATCGTTTGTAACATGTTTTCTGAATAAGAGCGTGTTCCAATGAGAACACTGCCGCCGCGCACATACGAATGGAACCCTGCCATAATGGACGAACCACCGCTCTGATACCGCAGTTCCCCATTTTTCATTTCTTTCTGTTCTTCAGGGGAAATGGAGCCAATCGTAATCATTTCTCCGGAGTTTGTGAAATTCTGGTTATCCCCGATAAGAATGACATTATTAGCACCGCCGGCATACAAACTGCCATATCCGCCACCGCCATTGTTATTATTCCCAATGACCTTGACCGATTCCCATTGATTCCGGTATGTGTAATTGTTGTGGATCGTATTGTTCCGGCCGATGGTGAGGTCCATCGTATACAGTTCCCGTCCATCCGGATCCTTATAATCGGAAACGGTACCGCTGTCGCGGGCAATGATTTCGTTGTTGTCGCCCAAAACGAGCTGTCTGTGGCTGCCATAGACCTTATTGCCGGACCCATAAATCTTGACATCCTTGTTGACGCCCGTCACGACCTTGCGGAACGTCTTGCCGTTATTTTCATACCAGCCGTTCAGGACTTCGTTATTGTCGCCGACGATTTTCGTGTTGATGCTGCCTGTAATGGAGTTTTCGTCGCCAATGGCCGTATTGTGATGATTTTCTTTGGTATTGTCTTTTTCGACAGCATTTTTCACTGTATTCTTGCTGCCCAGGACATAGATATGCTGGCCATTTGACACGTTGTTATAGAAGCCATCGACAAAATTCAGCTGCGTAGCGCTGTCACTCAGCTCATTCGTGTTCCCCGTGAGGATGTTGCCAACGCCCATGACCTGCGACAGGTAGCCTTTATCGACCGTATTGGCGCCGCCCATGACCATGACCTGGCCGCCGCTTTCAGGAACCGCTTCCTGCAGGAGCTGGGACAGTTCATCCCATTTTCCCGCCCGGGCAAGGGGGTCGGCCTTATCCAAAAGCGTCAGACCATCCTTGACCTCCCGATAGGAATTGGTGACCCGGTTCGCCGCGCCATAAATGACAGCCGCGTTGGCGTTTTCCGTATAGTTGGCCTGACCGATAATGGAACTTGCCACGCCGTCATAGGGCTTGTCACCTAACTTGATGCCGTTGAGACTCCCCATGATGACGACCGTAGGAGCAATCGTCGCGTCACCGCTTCCCGTAATTTGGATGGGCTGCCCGTTTTTATCAACGAGGAAACTCGACCCGGCAATGGTGTGCGTCAGATCCGACGTAACAGGAAGCGTTGGTGTTTCCGCATAGGCTGGCAATGCCGCCCCGCCAAGGACCATGCCCAGCGCGGCTGCGGTGAGGACACGTGCCGACTTTTGGGCCGCCACCTTACCCCGCCCTTTGGCGAGTTCGGAAACGACGACATAGCCATTTCGAACGTGACTCCAGATGACTTTGTAGATTCGGTTCATTCTTCTTTCTCCTCTTGAAACACTGCTTTGTCAAGCAAAAAGGCCAATTGAGCTCGATATAGGGGTTCCAATGGCCTTTTTCATTTTTCCCTGCACCCACTCCGGATGCTTTCTCTCTATATCTCAATCATATCACGCAATTATCAGAAAGTAAATTTTTCTTTCGTTTAATAACTACTTTTGATTTATAATCAAAAAATATATAGTTTTTTTCCTGATATAATATAGATAATTTATCCCATATAGTGTCTTTTTTTCTTCTTGTTTATTCTTTCTCATCATACAAGGTTTCTTGATACAGGGTAAAAATTTTCACATTTTTCGTCAAAACCAGCCGAATAGTCGGCGCAATATACGGGAACTCTTACTTCACACTTTTTCCATATTCCTGTGATAAAATAAGGCCATCTTGTATCATATCAAAGAAAGGACGGTTCCTATGACGCTCTCCCTGCTCCTTACAGGCTCGGTAATCCTCTTATCCCTTCTCATCAGCAAGGCCATGCGCCGCACACCGCTGCCTTCCCTGCTCCTATTCATTGCCTTGGGCATGCTTTTTGGTGAAAATGGGCTCTTTAGGATTCCCTTCGACGATTACCAGGCCGTCGACATCATCTGCAGCACAGCCCTTGTCATCATCATGTTCTACGGCGGCTTTGGGACAAGCCTCAAGGCGGCCCGTCCCGTGCTCAAGGCGTCAGTCCTTTTATCGACGGCCGGTGTGGCCCTTTCTGCCCTGGGCCTTGCCGCCCTCGCCCATTACATCCTGGATCTGGGGAAAGCGGAAAGTTTCCTTATTGGGGCCGTCATTTCCTCTACAGACGCGGCATCGGTTTTTTCCATCCTTCGCGGCAGCCGCCTTTCCCTTAAATACCATACGGACTCCCTTTTGGAAATTGAGTCGGGCTCTAACGACCCCATGGCCTTTATGCTGACAGCCGCCGCCATCGCCATGATGACGGGGTCGGATCTGTCCCTACCTTTTCTTATGGGAAGACAGATTGTCATCGGTACCGCCGTGGGCCTTTTCTTTGGCTTTGCAGCGGCCCGCCTGCTTTCCCGCAACGTGCCTAATGGCAGTGAAGCGCGAACCCTCTTTCTTTTTTCCGTCATGCTCCTATCCTATGCCGTTCCTGCCCTACTTGGCGGCAACGGCTATTTGGGAACCTATCTTTGCGGGATTTATCTAGGGAACGCGCCCATGCCGCAAAAGCGGAATCTGGTGCACTTTTTTGATGTCTTGACCCAAGTCGCCCAGGTCATGATTTTCTTTTTGCTGGGTCTTGTTGTGACGCCCGTGACGCTTCCCGGCGTCTTTGTGCCGGCTCTTGTGCTGACCGTATGCCTGACCTTTATCGTGCGGCCTGCCGTTGTGGCCCTTCTTCTGCGGCCTTTTGGAGCTCCCCTTTCCCAAGTGCTCCTGACAAGCTGGGCAGGCCTGCGCGGTGCCGCATCCATTGTATTTGCCATTTCGGCCATTTTATCCGGCGCAGAAACAACACTGAACCTCTTTAACCTCATTTTCTGCATGGTTCTCCTTTCCATCACCTTTCAAGGAACCCTTCTTCCCTGGGTCGCCAAGAAGCTGTCCATGATTGATCCTGCGTCGGACGTGGAAAAGACCTTTACCGATTATGAAGAAGATACGGATATCACCTTTGGTCACGTCCATGTCGACGAGCACAGCGGCTGGAATGGACATACCTTGGCAGAGCTCAGTGTCCCCAGCGACCTCATCGTCGCCATGATTGTCCGTGACGGAAAGGGCATCATACCCACGGGAGCCGTCAGACTGGCCGCCGGCGACACGCTGATTTTGGGGACCCATGGCTTTACAAGCCGTAAATGGGCCCTTGAAGAAGAACGGGTTCCCGCCGGTTCAACGCTCATTGGGCTGCCGCTGGAATCACTTCCCCTTTCAAGCCGTCAGCGCATCCTGCTGATCCGGAGAGGGCTCAAGACCCTCATCCCGACGGGGTCAAGTATCATCAAAGAAGGGGACAGTCTGGTTCACCTAAAAGACGCGGAATGCTTCAAAAAAGAATGAAAGAAGGGGAAGCGCCGTGGTATACTGGTAAAAAGTATCCAAAAAGGAGATGGTTCCCGTGATTCGCTCCATGCGCCGTTTCAAACAGGCTCTCCCCCTTGAAACCTGTAGAAAAGTCCTCGAAAAAGGAAGACGGGGCGTCCTTTCCGTCATTGGTGATGACGGCTATCCTTATGGCGTTCCCATCAACTACGTCTATGATGAAAAAGAAAATGCCCTCTATTTCCATGGGGCCAAAGAAGGTCATAAGATTGACGCCATAAAAAAGAGCGGCAAAGTGTGCTTTACTGTCTTTGGCGAAGAGTATAAACAGGACGGTGATTGGGCGTACTACGTCAAGAGCATCATCGTCTTTGGCCGCGCAAGGATTGTCGAGGATGAAAAAGAAACCCTGCGCATGACCCGCCTCATTGGCCTCAAGTACTACCCTACCGTGGAAGAAGTGGACGCCGTCTTGGACCGCACCCGCGGCCGCGTACAGGGTGTACGGATCGATATAGAAAAGATGACGGGAAAGCTGGTGCATGAGAAATAATTTTTAGTCATCGCAAAAATTGTGCTGCCTAAAAGAATTGAAGGGCTATCAAGCTGTCTATTGAAGGCAATGGCCCTAAAAGGCTGCCTCCCGCCTTCGATTCTTGCTGTCAAACGAGAAAGACGGAAAATGCTTTGATGCAGGGGTGCTAAAAAACCGTAAGGAAAAACAAGACGACCCCTTCTACATCGCCTCAGCACTCGACTCTACGAATCGAGTGCTGAGGCGAAATGACCTTACGGGAACGCATTCTGCTCACCACACTCTCTACTTCTAAAATTCATAAAGATAAGGCCCTCAGTTTATTGAACTAACCCAAAAAGCACTCCCTCGAACGCGTATCAATTGTTCGAGGGAGCGCTTTGTCTTTTTATTCTTTTTCTTTAGGTATGATGCATTCTGCATTGTACCATCCCCGCTACGTCTTTGCCTTAGGGCGGCAAAAGACTCTAAGGCAAAAAAAACGTGAGAAAATGACTAAGAGATAGCCATCTCAATAGCGCTCTGAATGGCCTGCCTTCGTCGGTTCCCTTAGAACTCGATGCATTGAATCGATCCGTCTCGGTAAAGCGGTAAGCGCATCGCCGATCGGTTCGCGAGCTTCCATGGGCCTTAGAAAAAGCAAAGCGAGAAATCGTGCAGGGCGGTTAAGTGAGTCGCCGAATTTTTCGTTTCCTCTTATGCTGAAAAATTCGTGCAGAAAGCTTACTCATAGGGCAGCGACGATAGGAGCAGTCGGAGTTTCCTCTGCCGGAAAAGCCGGTCTTATGATGTATAGCAGCAGAGAGCGCCCCCTTTTATCCCTTACAGCCGCATCAGAATAAAACCATTGCGGCAGCTGAGGTAAAGAAACCGTTTTCGTGTACGACGGGGCCGCTAATAAAATTTATGAGCACTCATGTTGTGGGGAAATTTCCATGAAACGCTATCACTAAAAATTCCCGGTTTGGGCGGTGGATGGGAAGCGTCAGTAACGTCTCTTTACGCGCGGCCAGCAAGGCATCTCCGGACTATTCGGCCCCGTTCCCCCGCAGGAGGCGGTTTAGGTCCGGCGTCCCGATCTTTATGCTGACCTTTTCACCGCCTCACTTCGGCCAATCTTTTTACTCCTAACTCACAGCCCTCGAATGAGGTCAGCCCTCAATTTGACTGACCTCATTCATTCCTCCATCATCTCCCTGCACCATTCCCGATACGTATCGTCAAAAAGACTTCCTTTTTCCCAAATGAAAGTGAAATCGTGGGTGACGGAAAAGTCCGCAAGGTCGATGCGCATGAGCCGTCCTTCACGAATAGGGCCTTCAGCGGCCGATTCGTACAAAAAGGACACGCCCATATCTTCTTCGAGAAGCTGCAAGATAGCATGCATGCCGCCGATTTCAATTCGCTGCGAAAAATCACTGATCTGCCGACCCATGAGGGCGAGCTGGTTTTCCAAAAGGCGTCTGGTCCCGCTTCCCGGTTCGCGGAGGATGAGGCACTCTGTAAAGAGGTCCTCGAGTTTTTTCGGCGTCTTTTGAAACTCATGCCGCGCGCTCGTCACCGGCACAAAGGCGACCGTATCGTAGCGCAGGGCTTCAAATTCCTCGGGATCAAAATAACCTTCCACAAGGGCAAACTGGATGTTCCCTTCTTCAAGGCCGCGGATAAGCTCTTCCGTATTGGCGATCTTCATGGTCAGGGCCGCGTCAGGATGGCGGCGGATGAAGCGAGAAAGGGGCGGCGCCACGACATATTCGCCGATGGTCTTTGTTACGCCAAAATGTATGGGCTGCGACGCCGCGCGGGCATGGTGCAGACGCTGTCGGAGTTCCCGGTCATCGTTGCGCATAGCAAGACCCGCCTTATATAAGAGGGCTCCCTCGGGCGTTAACATGAGCTTGCGTTCCTTATAATGGAAAAGAGGTACGTCATAGGCCCCTTCCAAATAGCGGATATGCTGCGACACAGCAGGCTGCGTAATATGAAGCTTTGCCGCAGCCTGGGTAAAGTTCATGGTCTCGCAGACCGTAAGAAAAGTTTCCATTCGGTGGTCTAACATGGATCCTCCATAAAATTATCTTATTGATTAATAACAAAAGATAATTTTATTTTATCATAAAATCTGTGTAAAATGGTACCGAATTTAATTGGAGCGGCCTATGGTGCCGCAATATGAGGAGGCAATCATCATGAATCCATCGAAACTCCCGGGCATCGCACTCTGCCTTGTCATTGCCCTGCCAGCCTGGTTTTTGGGAAAAGCCTTTCCTATCATTGGCGGGCCCATCATCTCCATTCTTCTCGGCATGGTCGCCGGCCAGTTCCTTAAGGACCGGACAAAGGTCAAAAGAGGGATTTCCTTTACGTCCAAGTACATCCTGCAGACGGCCGTAGTCTTTTTGGGCTTTGGCCTGAACCTTTCCGTCATCCTCGCAACAGGCTGGCAGAGCCTTCCCATCATCATCTGCACCATTGCAACGTCGCTTATCATCGCGTACGGACTGCAAAAGACCATGAACATTGATGTCAACAAGGCCACCCTTATCGGTGTTGGTTCGTCCATCTGCGGCGGGTCCGCCATTGCGGCGACGGCACCGGTCATCGAGGCAACGGATGATGAAGTGGCCCAAGCCATTTCGACGATTTTCTTCTTTAATGTCCTTGCCGCGATTTTGTTCCCCCTCCTTGGGACGGCGCTCCATATGGATACCCTGAGCGGCGAAGCTTTCGGCATCTTTGCCGGCACGGCGGTAAACGACACGTCGTCTGTAACGGCAACGGCCGCTACCTGGGACAGCATGTGGAACCTGGGAACCCAGACCCTTGATAAGGCCGTCACGGTCAAACTCACCCGGACCCTTGCCATCATCCCCATTACGCTCTTTTTGGCCTGGAACCGCTCCCGTCATCAAGCGGGCAAAGGCCGCGCAGTGAGCGCAAAAAATGTATTTCCTATGTTCATCCTTTACTTTGTCCTTGCTTCCGTCGTTACGACCGTAAGCATCCATATGGGCATTTCGGGAGCCGTCTTTGGACCAATGAAGACCCTCAGCAAGTTTCTCATTGTCCTTGCCATGGCCGCCATTGGGCTCAATACGAACCTTGTCGAACTGGTCAAAAAAGGCGGCAAGCCGATTTTCCTCGGTGCCTGCTGCTGGATAGGCATCACCCTCGTCAGTCTCCTGATGCAGCACGTCATGGGGCTCCTGTAAACTCGAAGATACCTGTTTAGTTCAAAATATGGAATGATTGAGGAAGGTTCCTTGCGGGAGCCGCTAGGACAATGACAAATCCCAGATAGTCCCGTCCCCTCATAAGGCATTCTATCCTGTTGGAGGTTCCTTCTTTACACGGATTTTCTTTCCATACGGCGAAAAGGACCTATCAAAAAAAGTACCTCACCGTTCAAGGGGCCGAGTGAAATGTACCCTTCCTACTGGACACCCAGTAAGGAGGGTACATTTTGCGTTATACGACTGAATTTAAGCTAATGTGTGTAGAACTTTATCGTCAGGGTAAGTGGGTAAAAACACCTAAAGGAATGAAACCAGCAAATTTCCGTAACAAGATTCCTACTTGGAATCGTATCGAACAGGCTGGCGGACCGGAAGCATTGTGTCACAAAGCACATTACAAAGCATGGTCTCCAGAGGAGGAACTTGAATTGGTTTCGCAAGTCAATGCCGAACAGTCAATGATGGCTGTCGCTTGTCAATATGGTATAAGCTGTGGTCTTTTATACCAATGGGTTCGTAAATACAGAGAAGAGGGGTATAATGGGCTCGTAAGTAAAAAGAAGTTTGAAACACAAAAGATTGAAGGACAAAAAACGTAAGAAAAGCCCAAAGCCGAACGTAGACATAGGTTCGGTTTTGGGTTCTTATCTTATATTCGGTTTTTGTAAGAAGCTGGTCTTTTTCAAACGTAGAAAGCACAATGGCGCTTGGAATAATCCGCGTCCAGTCTTTTCCCCCAGAACTTGATGCAGCGCATCGATCCGCCTTCGCCAAAGCGGTAAGCGCATCGCCGATTGGTTTACGAGCTTTCACGTGCCTTAGAAAAAGCGAAGTGAGAGATCATGCAGGGCGGTTAAGTGAGTCGCCGAATTTTTTGTTACCCCTTATGCTGAAAAATTCATGCGGAAAGCTTACTCATAGGGCAGCGACAATAGGAGCCGTCGGAGTATCCCCTGCCGGAAAAGCCGGTCTTATGATGTGTAGCAGCAGAGAGCGCCCCTTTTATTCCTTACCTCCGCACCCGTATCAATCCATTGCGGCTGCGGAGGTAAAGGAAAGGTTTTCGTGTACGACGGGGCCGCTAACAAAATGTATGAGCACTCATGTTGTGGGGAATTTTCCATGAAACGCTATCACTAAAAATTCCCGGTTTGGGCGGTGGATGAGAAACGTCAGTGACGTCTTATTCCGAGCGGCTGGCAAGGCATATCCGCCCAGGGTTCTAAGGCTATTTTAGAGCGCAGCAAAAAGCTGAGGAACATATTGGAGGGCGGATTTAATCTGGTCCCCAGTCCCGCAGGGACACGGCAGCCGCAGGACAGCCATTTTCTCCATCGGCCGCATGGATAGCTTGACAGCCGTTTTTTCTTCATCAAATCAGCCTGCGCTTTGGGCTGCCCCTCTTACTTTTCCGTATGATTGGCCATATCAACAAACTCACAATTCAAGGCCTTTAATTTTTCATAGACCCAATCCTGGTTGCAGGAGCCCGTTTCTTCGAGCTGGCGCAGGTTGGCCTGATCCCGGGCGGTAATCTTCTTGGACTGTTCCAAGACCTGTTCGGCCTGGTCCGGACGAATAAAGACAATCCCGTCCGAATCGGCAACAACGATATCACCGGGATACACGATTTGTCCCCCGACGACAATCGGCACATTGACTTCTCCCGGCCCGTTAAAGAACGGTCCATTCGGGCTGACGCCTTTAGTAAAGACGAGAAAATCGTCCATTTCAGCAAGGGCCGCCGAGTCACGGGTGGCCCCGTCGATGATAAGGCCCTTGACGCCGCGGGCTTTGCAGTATTTAGCCGTCACTTCGCCTGCCACGGCGCGGTCAGCAAACCCGCCGGCATCGATGACAACAACGTCGCCCCGTTTCGTATACTGGATTGCGGCGCGGAAGAGCAGGTTGTCCCCATGGGGCAGACGGATGGTAAAGGCCGTTCCCACAACGGAACGGGTATATTTCTTAAGAGGCGTAATGCTGTGGTCAACGGCCCCAAAACGGCTCATCGTATCGTCCAAATCAGACGTAGCAAGGTCATAGAATTGGCGGACAAGTTCCTTTGGAGGACGCGTAAAGTCCTTGATGATGCGGCAACCAATATTCATACGATTATCTCCTTTTTTCTTTAAGTACCAAAAAGCCATTATAGACGTTTTATAAAATTTTGCAAGCCTCTACTTAACTAAAAAACCTGCCGTCTCAAGAGCCTCTTTGATCTCAGTGAGGGCTTCCCTGCTGGGGGCTTCCACTGTATGGTAATGGACACCGCCGGCGATGTTGGACAAAGGCGCTTCCGGATGGTTCCGGATGGCTTTCATGAAACGCTGCACATCCCGGCGGCTTGAAAGGTTCAGCTTTCCTTCCAGCGTCCCATAGACAGGATGATCGATGGTCACGTTGCGGACCGTAGCCCCTGCATCAACAAAAATATTGAGTTCCTCTTCCATCCGTGACAGGTCGTGACGGACCTTGAAGCGATGCACGCGGCATGCCTCCCCCAAAATAAGATATCCCCGATTCGTCGATATGACCGGCACGTCCTGGGCGCGAAGGAGCGCGATATCCTGCACAATGACCTGACGGCTCACTTGAAACGCAGCGGCAAGGGACGCCCCTGAAATCGGCGTCTTTGCCCCTTGCAGCCGCTGCCTGAGATTTTCACGGCGTGTATGTCCATCCATCTAAATTGCCACCCTTCCTCTGATTGGCGTTTGACCGACCTTATTAGGGCCATTTTTTCACAAATCACCTCTCCTGTCAATCTTCCCGCCGTCTTAGCATAAAGACTGACAAAATTTTACAAAAAAAACTAGATTTTTACGGTTTCTTTGGCGGAAACCTGATATAATGGGGAACGTGATTTTAATATAGGAAAGTGAGTGAACACGATGGCGAACATGAATGACCGCTATATGGAAGAATATGAAGCGGCCCGCAGCGGCAAACCCAGCATCCAGGAAACGCTGACCAAGGCGCAGAAACAGGAACAAAAGAAAAAACGGCACCGCTATGAAAAAATAGGCGCCGCCCTCCTCGTCCTGATCGGTGCCGCAAGTTGGTACTTCTTCTACTATACCCAGACGCCGCAGTACACAATCAAAGAAATCCAAAAAGCAGTCCAGCAGCATGACGCCGTAACGGTCCACCAAAAAGTTGACATGGACGGCCTGCTTTCCAAAAGTACCGACGCCGTACGCGATGCCGAGTGGGAGCTCAATCCAGACAGCGAGTTCACGGAAGAAGACAAACCCGAATTCATCAAGCACATGAAAGAAGTCATCGATAACGGCATCCTGACCGGTGACTGGACCGACTCCTACCAAAAGACCCATCCCGAGCGGGCCCTCAAGGTCAACCTGGGAGACCTTTCCCTGACCGAGATCAAGGACGTGAAGACGCAAAAAGACGAAGCCCTGGTCAACATCAAGATGAAAAACGATGCCAATAAGAGCGATGATATCCTCGTCCTGCGCCTGCGCAAAGACAAAAAAGGCTGGAAGCTCGAAGAGATCATGAACCTCAAATGGTACTATACCAAGATCCTCAAAAAAGAAGGCGTGACGAAAAAAGAAAGCACCCCCACCCCGGGAACGGACGCCGCCCTCTATGAGGCCGTCAAAAACAAGATTGCCGAAGAAGTCCCAGAAGCCAAAGTCATCTTGAACCAACTGCCACAGGCATCGGGCACGAACGGAGCCAAGGAAATCACGCCGGAAGACGCCAAAAAAGTCGAGGACGCCGCCCAAAAAGTTCAGGTCATCCTGGAAAAACCGGTTGCCGGCAAAGTCCTCCGCTCCCTGCTGGAACATCAGGATGAACTGCAGGCAAAGACCCAGCAGCTCCTCGAAAAAGTCCAGAACGGGAACAACACCAAGGAAATCGTGGACCAGCTGAAACAGAACGAGACCCTCCTGGAATGGGGAAACAAGATCCTTACCTGGGTCATCAATAACTTATAACCATAAGGACGTAAGCACTTGCCGCTTGCGTCCTTTTTTGCTGTTTCTTATAGCGGAAAACCGCATGCTGGGTTGTTGATCATTCCACTTGAACTGAAATTAGCGATTTCAGTTGGCCTCTGCCATAGCGCCTTGCCTGCCCAAAAGGACGGACATAGAAAACTCTTCCTTTTCTACTAAAACTAGTAGGAACAGGAGGATTGCTGTCATCTAAAGAATTCATTCTATCCAAAGAATTCTCTCCTTCGTTATAAAAGTCTTCCCTCACGTACATCGTGACAGGCTGGGGAGAGGATCTTGATGGATTCTTCCACGACGCGGCAGACGGACCTTGCCGCCAGCTTGACCGCACGGAACTCAAGGCAGCCGTGTACCTGCAGCAGCGCTCAAACCCCAGCTGCCGATCAAGGAGATAGAAGGAAACCTGCCGTCTGGAGCTTCAGAAGAGCCACGAAAGCACCCGCATCTTATCCCTCCTGTTTTGTAGATGAACAGTCCTTATCCGAGAAGCATCACCAGCTTTCCAGTGTCCCTCCTCTGCTTCATGGCCGCCCTTCACAAAAAAAGACCGAACACAGTTTCCTGCATTCGGTCAGGTTGGCCTATGATGGCTGTTTTGTTTTTTTACAGCCCCAGGGCTTTTTCTGCGCTTTCCGGCAGTTCCGGCGCTTCCTGGTTGAACCATTTCTTATAGAGTTTGGCATACGTGCCATCTTTTTTCATGTCCGCAATGGCTTTATTGATGGCATCCTTGAGTTCTTTATCGTCTTTGTTCAGGACAAAGCCCAAGAGTTCCGATTTGGAGTCAGGGATAGGGATGACACGGACTTTTCCTTTGCCTTTACCTTCAAGGGTGGAAAAATATTCACCGACCGGTTTATCGACAATGGCAGCGGGTGCATTGCCAACCTGGACTTCGAGAAGGGCATTGGCACTGGAGTCGAACTGTTTAGCCTCCATGCCGTGGCTTTCGGCGTATTTGGCGCCTGTTGTGCCAACCATAACGGCGACGTTCTTGCCCTTAAGGTCAAGAGCCGACTGGACAGGACTATCCGTGGGAACAACAATGGCCAGTTTCGATTCGTAAAAAGGCGCCGCAAAGGCAACTTTCTTGGCCCGCTCTTTTGTCATGGTCATACCTGTAGCGGCAACATCGACTTGTTTTGATTGGATGGCTGGAATGATGCCGTTAAAAGGAATATTTTCCATCTGCGGATTGCGGCCAAGGCGCTTTGCCACTTCCCGGATCATATCGATTTCCATGCCTTTGTAATCACTTTCGTCGCCACTGGTGCCTTTATCTTTAAATTCAAAAGGTACATAGGTCGCGTTCGTCGCAATCCTGAGGACTTTTTGATTGTCCCCGTTTTTTGCCGTCTCTTTATTGGTACTGCAGGCTGCGATTGATAGGGCAAGCACCGTACCCAGTCCGGCGGCAAGAAGTTTTTTATAGATTCTTTTCATGATATTACCTCCCCATAATCATGGCATTATTATACAACTAAGCGAATTTTTATGCAATAATAATCAGTCGCATGACTTTGCTGTGATCACATCGGGAAAAGGACCTTTCCCTCATACGCAGGAGGCGAAGCTGCCTCAGCCTCCCTTCTTGCGGCTCTCATTTCTTGTGTTCAATGAAGTCAACGCCCTTTCGGCATCACTTACATCAAAGCAGCCCCATTCGCTGGTCCACCTTAAGAAGACGCATGGCGGCCGATTTCAGTCTTATTCGGATGGACCGGCAACGCATTTCTTCTTATCATGAAACATGCCCCATCGCTTTCAAACAGCTTATTGAGGCGATGGGGGCACGCAGGACCACGGCAGCCCGGCGCAATCACAGGCCGAGTGTCTTTTATCTTCCAGCGGTTTCCTCACTCATGGAAACGACAACGAGGTTATGCTCATTGGCAAGGGCAAGGGCCTGTTCTCTTTCCACAAAAAGAGTACGGCCGGTTTCCATGACGATGCCGGCACAGCCTGATTCAATCATGGATTCCATGGTCTTTACACCTACACCGGGCACATCAAAGCGATGATCCTGAGCCGGTTTGGCCGTCTTTGCGACAATGGCCCCCCTGCCCAGGCTGCCGCCGCGCTTGATGCAGGCATCGGTACCTTCGATGGCTTCCACGGCCATAATGGCCATGTCTTTGACGACGACCGTTTGACCAATATCAAGACCGCCAATCTTTTTAGCCATCCTGAAACCATATTTCATGTCTTCCCATTCCTTATCCGTTGGTTTACGGCGGCTAAGAACACCTTCTTCCGGCATGATGTGCTTGAGGAAGAGGGTCTGGTCCATGACATGGATTCCCGTCTCTTCCAGTTTTGCCACAAGGGCATTCATGATGGTGTCGTCATGACGATCCGGCAGGGACATAAGGAGCTTTACAGCCTGCCAGTCCGGAATGAGGATGCCTCCTTTGTAGAGGATTTCTTTTGTCACCTTGCCAATCATGGTGACTTCGCTGACCCCTTCATTTTTGAGGGTGCTGAAGATTTTCCCAACTTTGCCGATATTGATTGCATAAAAGACGTCGGCTTCCTTGGGGAGGTCTTCATGGGTTTCGGGCACAAGGGCGATAGCGACGGTGCGGTAACCAGCCTGTTTGGCACCGCGTACGACGTCAACAGGCAAGTGTCCTACGCCAGCAAGGACGCCTAAGGTCTTTTCCATCATGGAATCACTCCCTCCCGTGGGAGACGGACGAACGGCAAATACCCCGTTCTACGCTGCGTAAAAAGCGCATAAAATGCTCAACTTCTTCGTAGCTGTCAAGTTCCTGTTCCATAGTGGCAATAGCATCGGGCAGGGAAAGGCCACGTTTATAAAGGATCTTATAAGCCTTTTTCAGCTCCCGGCGAACAGGCATGGCAATTCCTGCACGGGAAATGCCCACGCTGTTAAGGCCTGCCACGACGGGCGGGTTGCCAGCAACGATGACAAAGGGCGGTACATCCTGGTTGATTCGGCTCATGCCGCCGCACATGCAGTTGCGGCCAATCTTGGTGAACTGGTGCACAGCCGTGAGACCGCCAATGACGGCGCGGTCTTCGACAATGACGTGACCGGCCAGGGTCGCCACGTTGCTCATGATGACGTTGTTGCCGACAATGCAGTTATGGGCAACATGGGTATAGGCCATCATCAGGACATTGTTGCCGATGCGCGTTTCATTGCCCTCCCCAACAGCGCGATGGACAGAAGCACATTCGCGGATGGTGACATGGTCACCAATGATGGTCGCCGTATCTTCCCCTTTATATTTAAGGTCCTGGGGCACTTCCCCAATGCTGGCCCCCTGGAAGAATTCACAGCCTTTTCCGATGGTCGTACGCCCCGTAATGACAACATGCGGATGAATGATGGTCCCTTCCCCAATCTTGACATCCGGTCCAATGACTGAATAAGGACCAATCTTTACGTTTGGGCCAATCTGTGCATGCGGGTCGATGATTGCTGTTTCATGAATTAAACTGGAATCTGCACTCATACTGATTCACCCCTTGTTTATTGCTTGTTCTCGGCCAGAGCAAAGAAAAAGTCCCCTTCGCAGGCCGGTTCCCCATCGACGGTGCCTTCGCAGTGGGCAACGCCCATGTTGCCTTTGATTTTCGTAATGACTGCCGTCGTAACGAGCTGATCACCCGGTTTGATTGGACGGCGGAAACGCACCTTGTCAATCTTGCCAAAGACAGCAATCTTGCCGCGGTTTTCTTCCGGATAAAGCAGCGTCACGCCCCCAACCTGTGCCATGGCTTCAATGAGCAGGACACCCGGCATGATGGGATTACCCGGGAAGTGGCCCATGAACTGCGGTTCGTTGAAGGTGATATTCTTGATACCCACAGCCCGTTTCATCGGTTCCAGTTCGACCACACGGTCAACGAGGAGCATGGGATACCGATGGGGAAGGATTTTTTGGATTTCCTGAATGTCTAACGTAATCATTTTCTTGACTCCTTACTTTCAAAATCTAAGGCGCTGCGGCGATTACTGGGCCGGATTCGCCTTGCGGTAGGCATCGATTTGGCGGGAAACGCTGTCGTTGAAGGCGTGCCCCGATTTCATACAGATAACATGGGCCGATATGGGTCCTAACAGATACAAGTCACCAATGACATCAAGGATCTTATGACGGATAAGCTCGTCAGGGAAGCGGACCTTGGACAGGGTTCCCCCATCCTTAGTAAAGACAACGACATTCTCGACGGTGCCGCCAAGACCAAGGCCCATCTTGCGCAGTTGGGCAATTTCCTCTTCAAAGGCCACGGTTCTTGCCGGAGCAATTTCCTGGGAGAGCGTATCCCCCGCATCCGTAACATCAAGGACCTGGGTCCCAAGCAGCGGATGGGGATTGATGGAGGTAAAGGTCACGCGAAAGCCGTCATAAGGCAGGACCACAAGATAGCGGTCGCCGTCATAACAGCTGAAGGCGTGATCAATGGCGTAGACGTGACGCGGTGCGTCCTGTTCAAGAAGGCCTATCCTTAAGATAGGATCCATGAAGCCTTTGGCTGAACCATCACCAACAGGCGGTTCGGCGCTGTTCATTTCGATATAGCAGTTATCAATGGCAAGGATGGCAAGGGCGGCCATGACGTGTTCGATGGTCGTGACGCTGGCTCCGTTTTCAGTCAGCGTCGTGGCTCGTGTCGTTGCCGAAATATTTGAAGCAATGGCCCGCACACTGGGCCGGCCCTCAAGATCCGTACGGATAAAGACAATCCCTGTGTCCGCAGGAGCCGGCTTCAGCGTCATCGCAACTGGGTTGCCGGAGTGGAGCCCAATCCCGTCACAGCAGACATCTGCTTTGAGGGTGTGCTGTTTATTGTTGTCCATATTGAATCACCTTTCTATGTTCGATTGCCCGTCATGGGCGTGCTGAAATGCTTGCGGTCACGGTAACGTTTCTTTCCATCCTTCCAGCGGTCATGGACCCAGAACCACATAGCCGGGTCGCGGCGGATTTCCTCTTCGGCAATCCGGATGAGCTTTTCCATGATAACGTGGCTGTTTTCTTCTCGGCTCAGTTGGGGATCTGCGTGGAAACAGGGATGAATCACGGCCGTAAGCGTCCCATCAGGCTGATTATGCATGAAAAGCGGGACAATGGGAGCTTTGAAGACCCGTGCCAGCTGGGCTGCCCCATCAGGGACGCGGGCCGGTTTCCCAAACAGTTCAAGGTGCTCCCCCGTATGGGCAGAATCTTGATCGTAGAGAATTCCTACAAGATGTTTGTCTTTTAGATAACGTCCGATGGAAAGCATACTGCTCTTTCCATGGTTGTAGGTGACATGCTGGCCGACCATCTGCCGGTATTCGTTGATGAAGCGGTCCGCGTCACCATCGTTTTGTTTGCGGGTGATAGAAAGGATGGGATAGCCCAGAAGGGCCATACTGGCCCCCAGCATTTCCCAATTTCCGTAATGGGCCGTACACATGATGACGCCGCGGCCTTCGGCATAAGCCTCTTCGAGGTGTTCCAGGCCTTCGAAGTGGACAAGATTCCTAAAATTGGATTGATTGATGAGGGGATAGCGCAGGACTTCGATGAGCATGCGCCCGAAACGGGTAACGCTCTCCTTGGCGATGCGTTCTGCTTCAGTCTCAGACACGCCAAGACATTCCTTGACGTTTTCCTTGGCCATATAGCGCCGCCATTTGGGTGTAGCCAACCAGCCAATTTGGCCCAAGGCATAGGCCAGGGCATCATTGAAGCAGGTTGGCTGCACGCAGGCAATCCGGCTCATCAGTTTCATGAGGGAATACGCAAGCATTGCAGCAGTGCCTCCTTAAGGCAGGGTCTCCTTCTTTGGCACCCCTTCCCGCGGGAATGAGCTGCCCAAAGGGCCCTTGAAAGGATGCGGCGCTGCCTTGGGACAAATCAGCCCGAAAGGCGGCCGCGGACCTTTCTCATGAGTTAGAAAGTAAAGTTGACACTCCCATAAAGATGATGGGTCCGATAGCCAACTTCAGCTGTCGTAAATTTAGCAAGGGGAATGGAAGCGCCATAGTTGAAATGGCTGCCGTCATATTCCCCCATAAGGGTCAGGGACTGGCTTCCGATCTTGATGTCCTTTTCAATGGCACCAAATCCCTTTTTGTATTGGTCCGTACCAATCCCGCCATGGATCTTAAACCCAAAGGGCAGGGCCTTACTGACGACAACATAACCGCGACGGTCCTTTTCATCCCCCAAGTCGTCGCCGCCAATGGCAATGGCCGGAGTTACAGGGGTTTCGCGCAGAAGCTCCCATTTCGCACTTACTGTGCTGTAGATATCGCTGTCTTTCGGGTCAAAGCGGGCGCCGGCCACTTCAAGGCCCAGGGGCAAGGCCACATTGCCATGAAGGATCTGTCCATCCTTTGTCATGTCGTAACCAACGGAAACATGGCCCGGTAAACGGACAAAGGCGCTCGGGGTATTAATGATGCCGCTCGTTCCGTTTGGCGTAATCTTGGCTTCTGCCGCT
This sequence comes from uncultured Acidaminococcus sp., assembly GCA_900538365.1. Lineage (GTDB taxonomy): Bacteria > Bacillota > Negativicutes > Acidaminococcales > Acidaminococcaceae > Acidaminococcus. The sequence goes on from UPXT01000007.1 coordinate 65,584, forward strand.
AGCGGCATGGCAGAAGCCAGCGTCAGGATGGCAAGGGTCGCAACAGTCTTTTTCATGAAACCAAAACTCCTTTATTTATCTTCTTTTTTCTCGAGGGTTTCCACGAGTTTTTCCAGTTTGCGGACTTTTTTCACAAGATCACCGAGCTTACGCTGACTGGCCATCATGCGCAGCCAGTCTACATGGCTCTGCGCCGGGAAGCCAGCCCAGACGACATTGTCCGGGACGTCACTGATGATGCCGGTCCGCCCGGCAAAGGTGCAGTTGCTGCCAATCTTGAGGTGGCCTGCGGTAGCAGCCTGACCGCCAAAAGTCGTATTGTGGCCTACCGTAACAGATCCTGAAATGCCGACGTGAGCCACAAGGATACAGTTTTCGCCGATGATATCGTTATGGCCAACATGGACAAGGTTATCGATTTTGGTCCCCTTGCCGATGACCGTACTGTCAACGGTAGCACGGTCAATACAACTATTGCAGCCGATTTCGACATCATCACCAACGATGACGTTCCCCGTCTGAAGGACCTTGGTATGTTTTCCTTCGCTCGTGATATAGCCAAAGCCATCACCGCCGATGACACAGCCAGCCTGGAGGATGACCCGGTCACCGATGATACAGTTTTCACGAACCGTGACATTCGAATAAAAAGTACAGTCACTGCCCACTTTTGCATGGCGGCCAATATAAACGTGCGGGTAGATGACGGCATTATCACCAATCTCGACATCTTGTGCAATATAGGCAAAAGGCAGGATGGCGGCATTTTTTCCAATACGGGCCGTCGGATGGACGAAAGCATACTGGCTGATACCTGATTCGATGCTTTCAGGCGGACGGAAGAGCATCAGCAATTTGGCAAAGGCCGCCCGCGGGTTCTTCACGCGAATCAGGGCTTGAGGTCCTTTGAGTTCTCCTTCTTCAGGAATCATGATGGCGCCGGCCCTGCTCTTACCGGCCAGTTCCAAATAAGGCGGTACGGCAAAGGAAATGTCCGTAGGGCCTGCTTCTTCAAGGCCGTTCACGCCTGTAAGCTTCAGGGAAGGATCCCCTTGGATAAGGCTACCCTGTAAGAGATCTGCCAATTCCTGCAGCGTTTTTTCCATAGCTAACATCCTTTCTTGTGGTTCGTTCAGTCTGGACAGGGCGCTCCCCTGCGTGCCTGTCTATCCCAGAGTGACAAAAATGGACCGTTGGAATACGGGAAAAAGGCGAACACACGGTTCGCCCTTTTTGTCCATTATTTCATGGCTTTGATGATGTCTTCCGTGACGTCGACGCCGCCTTGCGGGACAGCTTCCTTCACGAGAATGGCACCGAGATTCTTTTCCTTGGCAACTTGAGCCGCGGCAGCTTCAAAACTGCTCTTTACTTTATTTTGCTGCTCAGCTTGGAAAGTACGGATTTTGGCACTTTTTTCCGTATAGATTTTTTTGGCTTCTTCGTCGCTCTTGCCCTCTGTTTCCTTGGCAAGCTCGTCTTCCATGGCCTTGCCTTTTTCCTGAAGCTCCTTGGTGGCGTTCTTGAAGACTTCACTGTCCGTCTGGACCTTCTGCATATCTACAACGCCAAACTGCTGGTTGCGGCCACAGCCGAAAGCAAAGATGGCCATAACGATCATACCGATTGCCAAAATTTTTTTCATGTTCCTGATCCCTCTTACTCAACTATTTTTTGTACTTCTTTTTCCACGTCGTCCGTGATGTCATCGGCCGCTATGTTGGCCCGCGGATTTCGAAAAACCAGGGTGTACTTCCTGGTAAGATTGATTTTCTTGATGGCGCTGAGGATATCGCTGTCGATTTCCTCGCGCAGTTTCTGCGTCTCAACGTCCTGACGCTGGATTTGGGTATCCATGGACGCAATGAGCGCATCAAGCTCTTTTTGCCCAGGCTGCTGCTCTTTTTTCGTCAGATCAAGGCCCGTTTCTTCTTTTACAAGATCCACCGTAAGTGATTTTTGAAAGGCATCCATGCGGGCGTGGCTTTCGCCGATGTCAGAAGCCATCTGCTCCTTGATCCAGGCCGCTTTCTTTTCCTCTATGGCCTCAATGGCCTCGCGGCGTTTATCCAAAAGCTCCTGTTCTTCTTGGAGCAAGGCATTCTGGGAGGCTTCACTCATCTTGATGCTGCCAAGCTTTAAGCGCACATTAAAGAGTGGGATACGGAAGCGGGTTTCCACATCTTCCCGATCCTTTTGGACATAGGCTTCAGCCGCTGCATCAAGGCTTTCCGCTTTTTTCTGGAGAAGGTCCTGTTCCTGGGCCTCTTTTTCCGCAATCTTTGCTGCCAGCTGGGCGGAACGGAAGCGGTCTCGGCCTTTTCCTGTAAGGGAGCGCATCTTACCCAAAATGGCAAGCTGCTGATGACCGTCCTTGAGCTGCCGCTCCCGGAGATCCTTTGCCGTTTCAAGGTCCTTTTTTTGTTTTTGCCACACCTTGTACTTGGGATGCTGTTTAACGAGCCGGTCCCAGTCCACGACGGCAAACCGCGGTGTTTCCCTAGAAAGGAGACCGTTTTTCAGGGACGCACAGCCCGCTGTCACCATAAGGCATGCCACTAGGAGGCAGATCAGCTTCCTCATAGGTCCCTCCTCCTTCATGAGCCCTTAGTTTTTCTTGGCTTGTTTCTGGAGTTCTGCCTGGACATCAGCCGTCACATCAACACCGCCATAAACAACAGCGCCTTCATTGACGATGACCGTAAGCCCCTTGGTCTTGCCGACGGCGACAATAGCGTCATCGACTTTTTTCTTCAACGGTTCGACAAGCTCTTTCTGCTTATCTTCGAGGCCTTTTTGCAGCTCTTCGTGGAGCTTTTGCTTATCGGCATCGCTCATGTCCTTGCTTTTTTCTTTATACTGGCTTTCAGCGTCCTGGGCGGCTTTCTGCATTTCCACCTGGGCATCCTGGATGCCCGGGACGGCCTGGACCAGTTGGTTGTAGTTTACTTTGCCAATGGCAGAATCAGTTGTTCCGCCGGAACCACCCGTGAGACCGGCACCCCGCACAGCAATGGCGAAAGCGCCAATGACGAAGATGGCGGCAATCGCAAGGGACACCACTTTCACGTTTTTCTTATTGGCAAATTCAATCATTTCTATCCCTCGTTCCTCGTTTATCTCTTAGAATTGTCCACCGAAGCTGAAGTGGAAGCGGCCGCCCCGGTCAGAACTATCAAGGCGATAGCCATAGTCCAGACGGATTGGGCCGAGCGGAGAGTTGATGCGCAGCCCCAAACCCACTGTATACTTCAGGTCGGACAGGTCAAAGTCTGTTTCATCATAATCCTTGCTCCAAGCATAACCAGCATCCGTAAAGGTGACACCCTGAACCTGCTTGATGATTGGATAACGGAATTCCAAGGAGCCCTTCAGCATGCTGTTGCCCTTGAACTGGTCATCGCGGTAGCCGCGCAGGAATTCACTGCCGCCGACGGCAAAGCGCTGGCTGAGCGGCATGTCACCATTGGCATAGCCGGCACCGAGATTGAGGGCCCAGACATTGTCCTTACCCATGCGGTAGTAGTAGCGATAATCGGCTTGATATTTTTCGAATCGGAAGTCACCGCCGAAGTTGGCCCATTCAAAGGAATACATGGTACGCTTGCCTTCGCGGGGATCATAGATGTTATCACGCGTATCAAGGATACGGGCAAAGGTGATGCTGCGGGTCGTACCAAAGTTCTTCTTACGGCGTTCCGCGGCAACGTCTTCACCAAGATACCTGCCTTCATCGACGCCTTCAAAGTACTGGTTCGAATCGTAGCCATCGACCTTGCCTTTGTACTTGTCGTCGCGGTTTTTCAAGGTAATCTGGTTGGTGATGAATTCGTTGTCGGTGACGCGGCTGAAGAAGATTTCTTCGCCGATGCGCTTTTTGTAGTAACGGGCAATTTCATCGCCGTCACGGTCGTAATCGGCATATTCGTTCGTCATATTATAGAACGTAAAGCCCGCCGTGGTTTCTTTGTCGTCAATCCACGGTTTGATGTAGGAGACTTCAAAGTTGGTATTAGTTTCGTCATCGCCGCCAAATTCCCAACGGACATTGACGCTGTCACCCGTTCCGCGGAAGTTCTTATCGCCGACGCTGACCATGCCCAAGAAGCCATCCGCGTCGGAATAACCTGCCCCAATGCCGAAGGTTCCCGTGCTCTGCTCAACGACCGTGATTTCAACGGATACGGTGTTGGGCATCTGGCCTGGGTTCAGGCGAATATTGACATCTTCAAAGAAGCCGAGGTTGTAGATTTTCTGCATGGAACGGCGCGCCAACTTGGCGTTGAAGGGATCACCCTTTTTCATGCGCATTTCACGGATGATGACGTAATCCTTCGTCTTCGTGTTGCCTTTGACGCGATAATCTTCAATGACGCCTTCAGCAACCTGCAGGATAAGATGACCATCAGGGAGCATGCGGATATCGCTGACCTTAGCCAAGATATAGCCTTGTTCAGCATAGAGGCTTTCTACCTTGCGGGCCCCGACATTGACGTCGCGGGAATTCACCACTTCGCCTTCCTTAAGCCCCATGGCACGGATGATGTCATGGCTCGAAATCTTTGTGTTGCCTTCCACCTCCAGTTCCGTAAGAATGGGGTTTTCAGCGACATGATAGACTATCTGGACGCCTTCGGGAACGCGGGTAAAGGTCGGAACGATATCATAGAACCAGCCAGTTTCATAAAGGGAACGGATATCGTCCTGCATTTGGACCGTGGTAAACTTCGTACCTGCGCTCATCTTGAGGCTGTCTTGAAGGACTTCCGCTTTTTCATGCTGATTGCCCTCAAAGGTTACCTTCGTCACCGTCAGGTTCTCATATCCCTTAACCGATTTGGCAAGCTTATCGTATTCGTCGACAATGCCTTCCCCATTATCAGGCGTAAGAAAACTGCGGCCAGGCGCCTTGCGGTTTTGGGCTTCGGCGATTTCCCTCTGCTGCTGCATACGGGCTGCCAGCTGCTCATCCTGGACTTCCTGCTCCTTGCTTTCTTTTTGGAGGGTTTCCTTCCCCACCTTTTCGATATAGGTGATGCCATTGCGGCGCACTTCACGATAGATGGGCTTATCAGGCAGGGCTTCTTCTGTCTTGGTGCTCTCTTTTTGAGAGGCATCCGTTGTTCCGTTCCCGGTGCCAATTCCTTCTTTTGCTTCTTGCGTTACCTCAATAGTTCCAACTTCCCCTGATTGGGTCTGGATCCCATTTTTGGTCAGCGTCACTTCCTGGCTGTGGGAAACCTCTGCATAGGCAGGCGAACTCAGCAGTAAAGATGCAAAAACGGCTGCCGACAGCTGTTGCCAATGTAATTTGCTATTCATACATAACCCCCTACAAGTTTCGGTTAGAATCCTTCTAGCTGGTTGGATTCAATAAACACACGCTACAATTATACCCTTTAGAAAGAAAAATTACTAGTCAAAGGCCGGCTTCGAGAAAAAAGTTCACAAAAAAAGGTTCTTTGTCAAATGTTGGGGTGCCCCACAACTAAATCGCCTTTTAGGAACTCG